>JAQXMB010000001.1 GCA_029012425.1 bacterium
CTCGTGTTCAGCAATGGCTTCCACGAGTTATAAGTCTCATCTCCATCGTGCAAAGGCAGCAGAATCAGACACGCTTTGCTCGCGCTGCCATCAAGATTACTGACGATACCGCTGTTTATACTGCCGGCAAGGTTCGTGGCAGTTCCCGTCAGCAGCGACATTTGTCTGGCGAAGTGCGAGCGAATCGTAAGTGTTGCGCATCTCACAGCTGAAAGCCGAAGACTATGTGTGCGATTAGGACACATCGAGTCGAGGCTGAAGGGACAGCGAGTCACCGACAGGCAACCGGAGCAGTCTGATGGCGATACTGCCTCAAGCGATGCCGGCGAGGTTCGTGGCAGTTCCCGTCGACCTACCACGGAAACGAAATCAGATAGCCCCCGGCTGCCAGTTCTTCGTTAAGCGGCCGCCCGGTCCGTTCCTTTTGAAGCCGCATGAGCACATCGGATACTTCATGCGTCCGCTGTGCTTCGCTGACCTCTGCCAAAAGGAATAATGTGTTACTTAGATTTTCAAACAGATACGGCAATGGTGTCAGCATTCCGGCATTAATACTGTACCGGATGCCATCTAAACAGAATTGCTTTGCCGGCGTATACATTTGCTGTCTGAGCTTTACGGTTGCAAGATTATTATGTAACATCGGAAGCAGATGTGTCTTAATCTCCTCATCAATATACTTTCCCCACAAATACGCGCTCAGCCGCTCTAAAATCCTGCATGAAGACTCGATACATTCGAGATAATAAAACTGCACGGCAATATTGTTCAATATAAATAACTCCAAATAAGTATATGCATACCGATTTCTTTTTTGCTCATATAATTCTTCAATCGGCATCGACATGGCAAGAATCTCCATCAATTCCATTAAAACCGTCTGATGTTCCTCGCCATGTTTCTGTCGATCAATCAGTTTCACATATGCATACAGCTGGCGTTCAAATGCAGAACCCGGCTTATCTCCTTTTTCCATTGCCTTCGCCAACAGCTGTTCATAATTCCGAAGCTCCAACAGCTGCTGTTCTTTGCCAAACCCTATAAAAAAGCTGCTCCGTTCTCCAAGTCGCGCCAGCAAAGCCTCCGCAACATGCCCTGACGGCATCTGTGTTCCTCCTTCAATTTTTGCAATTGACCCAACGGAGCAGATTCCCTCTGCCAGACTCTCCTGTGTCATGTTTTGCCTGCTTCGAAGCTCTCGAATCACTTCCCCCAATTGATAGTAAATCATAAAAAACCTCCTCTGAATGTATGTCGTATGCTCATTATATGCACCCATTCAGAAGAGGTTTTATTCACTCTGTGTAATTATTCAATTTGAATAATAATTCAGAATATTTTTGATGAGAATCCACACCAGAGATGAAGCCAAGCAACATCGAGGTGTGATCTGAATTATTAAATAAATCCAAACGGGATTCTAGAACTCCGGCTCAATTAATCCGTAGCTCTTATCCTTGCGCTTGTAAACGACATTCACCTCACCGGTCTGTGCATTGCTGAAGACGAAGAAGTTATGTCCTAGTAATTCCATCTGCACACAGGCATCCTCAGGGAACATCGGTTTCATTCCAAACTTCTTGGCACGAACAATTCTGATGTCCTCATCATCTGCAATGTCTTCCTCCACAAATTCTTTACGAAGGCTCTCCGCGTTCTGATGCATATCTACAAGTTTCTTGCGATATTTCTTTAACTGTGCCTCAATGACATCCTCCACCAAATCGATGGTTACATACATATCGTCACTCTGCTGTTCTGCACGGATGATATGTCCTTTCATCGGAATGGTAACTTCCATCTTCTGGCGTTCTTTTTCAACACTAAGTGTCACATTGCACGGTGTATCTTCATTAAAATACTTCTCAAGCTTTGAGAGCTTGTCCTCCACTGCATCTCTAAGTCCCTGTGTGATTTCAAGGTTCTTTCCACTAATTGTAATTCTCATAAGCATGTCCCCTTTCCGAGGTTATTTTTATAGTAATATTGTACCAAAAAACCACTTTAATTGCTACTCTTTTTTTGATATAATTGACAATCATGAAAAACATATTAATCACCGGAGCTTCGCACGGCATCGGAAAAGCGATTGCAGCGCGGTTTGCCGCTGACGGGGCCAATTTAATTCTAAACTGCAAAACTGACGGTCATCTTTTAGAGCAATATGCGAACGAGCTGTCAGAAAAATATTGTGTAAAAACGCTTGTATGCGTGGGCGATGTGTCGGACGATTCGTTTGTGCGCGAGATGTTTGACACCGCTGAAAAAAAAATCGGCGGAATTGATATCCTTGTCAACAATGCCGGCATCTCATGGATCGGCCTTTTAACTGATATGTCTTTGGAACAGTGGCATCGCGTGCTCGATACGAATCTTACCAGCGTCTTTTCCTGCTGTAAAGCTGCGATACCACATATGGTTCACCGGAAATCCGGCTGTATTATCAATATTTCCTCTGTATGGGGAAATGTCGGTGCTTCCTGTGAGGTTGCTTACTGTGCAAGCAAGGGAGGTATGAACAGCTTTACCAGGGCGCTTGCCAAGGAGCTTGCTCCGAGCAATATCACGGTAAATGCGATTGCCTGCGGTATTGTGGATACCCGTATGAACAGCTGTTTTTCGAATGAAGAACGGACGGCACTTGCCGACGAGGTTCCGATGGGACGCTTTGCCTCTCCGGACGAAATCGCGCAGGTCGCATGGCAGCTTGCCAATTCACCGGCTTATCTCACCGGTCAGGTTATCTCTGTTGATGGCGGATGGCAGTAATCCGACTTTCGCATCTATGAATTAATGGTAATTATTCGCAATCTCTTGCCAAGTATCTTGGGAGCAAAAAGGAGGTTGCATTATGCAATTATTTGCAAAAAGAGTCAGCCAGCTTATGGACGAGCAGTCTGTTTCGACCAGAATGCTGGCTGAAAATCTGAATCTGTCCTATTCTGCACTCAACAATTATCTCCATGCCCGCCGCTGGCCGGACCTTGCGACGCTTCGCCAAATTGCCTGCCAGCTGCATACCTCAACCGACTATCTGCTCGGTCTGTGCGATATTCCCTACGATAATCAATTGACCGAGGCCGAATGGCAGCTTGTTGTCTCGCTTCGCACAAATACACCTCTGGAATAACCACGCCTTCCCAATATAAAGAATTGACCTTTTTGTGTTCCTGTCGAATGCTTTTATCGTGTAGGAGACGAAGTTTCCTATACGCAAAACCGCCCGCCAATCGTCAGATTTTGCTTCTGGCTTTTGGAGGGCGGTTTATCTGTCGTCAATCGACAGTCTTTGATTTCTTATTCATTTCCAAGTGACTGGGCACTCTTTACTTCGATCTTCTTGTCGTAGCAGGAGAAGATTTCGTCCACCTGAGAAGCATCCTGCTTTCTGGTGAAGAGGCTGACAACCGGTACGATGATCAGTCCTGCAAGCATTGCAAATGCACCACAGTTAATCGGCGACTGAAGGAGTGTCGGGAAAGAAGGACGCATCAGCATATTCAATATCATGATGCCTGCGCCAAACACAAAGCTTACCCACACCGATGCTCTGGTTGTCTTTTTCCAGTACAGTCCATACATAAACGGTGCTAAAAACGCTCCTGCCAATGCTCCCCAGGATACACCCATCAGCTGTGCGATAAAGGTCACATTGTTCGTGTACTGAACGATTGCAATCACAACTGAAATTACAATAAATACAACAATTAATATACGAATCCAGAGCAACTGCTTTTTCTCATCCATCTTTTTAATGATATGGTTTTTCAGCACATCGATGGTAAGTGTTGAGCTCGATGCGATAACCAGCGATGAAAGCGTTGACATGGATGCTGACAATACAAGGATTACGACCAGTCCAATCAGCAAATCGGGCAGTCCGGACAACATTGTCGGAATGACGGAATCATATCCGTTTGCCGCGATATCAATCTTGTCAGAGAAAAGTCGTCCGAATCCGCCAAGAAAATAGCATCCGCCTGAAACAACCAGCGCAAATACAGTTGAAATCACTGCTCCTTTTCGAATCTGATTCTCATTTTTGATTGCATAGAATTTCTGAACCATCTGAGGAAGTCCCCAGGTTCCAAGTGAGGTCAGAATAACAACTCCAAGAAGATTTAACGGATCCGGGCCAAAGAACGATGCAAACACACCGGGAGTTGTTGATGTCTGAACATCTTCCACTCTTGCAAGTCCGTCAAGTGCTGCCATAAATCCGCCATTTGTCTTTAGCACAGCTGCAATCACAGCGACAATACCAATCAACATGACACAGCCTTGAATAAAGTCATTGATTGCGGTTGCCATGTAGCCACCGGCAATTACATAGATACCGGTCAGCACAGCCATGATGATGATACATACCTTAAAATCAATGTTAAAGGCCATTCCAAACAATCTTGAAAGTCCATTGTAAAGAGATGCGGTATAAGGAATCAGGAAGATGAATACAATTACCGATGCACAGATTTTTAATGCATTGCTGTCAAATCGTTTTCCAAAAAACTCCGGCATTGTTGCACTGTCAAGCTTCTGTGTCATCACACGGGTTCTGCGGCCGAGAACTACCCATGCAAGAAGCGAACCAATCACAGCGTTTCCGATACCAATCCATGTCGATGCGATACCGTACTTCCAACCAAACTGTCCGGCATATCCGATAAATACGACCGCCGAAAAATACGATGTTCCGTATGCAAACGCAGTCAGCCACGGGCCGACGCTTCTGCCTCCAAGAACGAAACCGTTTACATCCGTTGCATTTTTACGGCAGTAGAGACCGATTGCAATCATTACGCCAAAAAATACAATAAGCATTAAAATTTTTGCTACCATAACAAACCCCTTTTCCTTTGTTTTTATTGCGTTAAAGCGTTGCGCTTTACCGCTTTTATTCAATAAAGCATTCTACCATAGAAAAAAGAGAGCTGTCAACTGCACAGCAGCCTCTTGCTCTCTTGCATGAATTCCTTCTTTTATTCGCTGAGTTGTTACGAAATACTAAGCATTATGCTTGCAGGCAAGAAGCTCCTTCACAAACTCATATACTCGTTGTGTTGATGAGATGCTTAGCTTCTCCTCGAAGGTATGGATTCCAATCATATCCGGACCGATGGAGATTGCATCCAGGTCCTTGATTTTTCCTGCTAAGATTCCACACTCCAGGCCTGCATGAATAGCTTCCACGCGCGGAGTCTTGCCATACATCTTCTCAAAAATACGGATTGCATCCTCGCGGAGTACCGAATCTTTCTTGAACTCCCATGCAGGATAGTCTCCGTTTACCTCAACACTTCCGCCGACAAACTCTACCAGCTGACGCACACGGTCAGTCAGTTCATTCTTGGCAGTTCCTACCGAGCTTCGGATGGAGAACTCGATATGAAGCTCCTTCTCGTTGGTGAAAAGAATTCCCATATTGAGTGAGGTCTCTACCAGTCCCTCGATATCGGCACTCATTGTCTGAATACCACGGGGCAGATTGCTGATCAAACAGATGACTGCGCTTCTTTTCTCCTCGGTGAGCACATCCTTTGTCACACCGGTCTCTTCTGTGATTGCAAGTACAATCGCCGGATCATTTACGGCATACTCTTTTGCAACAGCTGCAATTTCAGAATTTAACTTTTCTACGATTGCATCCTTTTTCTCGGGTGCAACTACAATTGTTGCGACTGTCTCCCGCGGAATCGCATTCTGTTTTGCGCCACCGCTGATTGCGGAAAGTCCGTAGGAAAAACCGGCATTTGTCAGTGAAAGAAGCAAACGACCCATCACAAGAATCGCATTGGCTCCCCCCTTGTCAATCTCTGCGCCGGAATGTCCGCCTTTGAGTCCTTTTACCTCAAGGTTCAATGCAGTTCCGCTCATAGACTCATATGCAAGCGGAAGTGTTGCAAATGTACTGTTGCCGCCTGCACAGCTGACGGTCATAACTCCCTCATCCTCGGAGTCGAGATTCAGAATCTTGTTTCCTTTTAGCATTGACAGATCAATTGCGGTCGCGCCATCCATGCCGACCTCTTCCGATACGGTGATTACCACCTCTAATCTGGGATGTGCGATTTCAGGTGAATCAAGGATTGCGAGTGCATAGGCGACTGCGATTCCATCGTCACCGCCAAGCGTTGTGCCGTTTGCCGTCACATAATCCCCCTCAATCATGAGCTCTAAGCCGTCCTTTTCGAAGTCAATCTCATGCCCGGGCTGCTTTTCGCATACCATATCCATATGACCCTGAAGGATGATCGGATCCTCATTTTCGTATCCTGCGGTTGCAGGTGCGATCATAATGACATTGTAGATTTCGTCCTGATAGTACTCAAGGCCATGCTCTTTTGCAAATCCCACAAGATAGTCACTGATCTTCTTTTCCTTGTAGGAAGGATGAGGAATGTTGCAAATCTCCTCAAAATAGTGGAATACCTTTTTCGGCTCCAGATTCTCTAATACTGCCATAGTTTTCCCTTCTTTCTACTGTTTTGTCTCTCAGCTTTTGTTCTTTCGCTGAAGATTCGTGTATACAATAAAGCAGTTGTTGTGCAAAGACTTGATAAAAGTACACAACCGCTCATAAAGCGGCTCCGCCTCGTCACCGTATGATTCCTTCAGGAGTTGACCAATCCGGTAGACATCCCGTTTGCCGTCAATCTGATTCCAGATAAAGCTACCCATGCCGGGTAACTCAATCCAGCTTACCTTCGGGCGTTTAAAAAAAATCTGCGCAATACGATTGAATAATCCCTTGTTCTCCACACGCACCTCAATCAGACCTTTTTCGTTCGTCCGATATTCGTACCGCGCGTTATGCTTTGGTATATAATCCAAAAAATTGTCCGCTTTCTTTTTTCCCATGATTGTTCCCTACTTCGCGTTCTTCTTTTTCTTCCCGGCAATTACATATACAAGTGTAGCACAAAGCAGCACAAATGCAATAAGTCCGCCCCAGTTACCGAGGTCAAAAGGAATCACGGTTGTCAGGTACTCACCCAGCGATCCGTCTGCCATGGGAATGACTGCAAATACAGCAAGCATAATCCCCACGATTCCTTCTCCTGCAATCAAGCCTGAAGCGTAGAGAATTCCCCGGTCTATTCCGTTCTTATTCTCCTCTTTCCTGCGCTCAAAGAACCAGCGAATCAGTCCTCCAACCATCATCGGTGTACTTAAGTGAATCGGCAGATACAGACCTACCGCAAACGGCAATACAGGCACGCCCAGAATCTCAACGACGATTGCAATTGCAACACCTGCAAACACAAGATTCCAAGGCAGATTTCCGCCCATGACACCCTCGACGACCATCTTCATTAGTGTTGCCTGCGGCGCGGGAAGCTGCGCGGAGTCATAGCCCCATGCCTGGGCAAGAAGATATAAAAATAGGCCAATCGCAAGTGCTGATACAGCCACACCAATCAACTCACCAATCTGCTGATTTTTCGGAGTGGAGCCAATGATATATCCGGTTTTCAAATCCTGTGAAGTATCTCCTGCAACCGCTGCAATGATACAAATGACTGTGCCGATTGCAATTGCAGATGCCATACCGGGATACCCGATATTTCCGGAAGCTTTTAACAGGATTGTGGCAATCAAAAGCGTTGCGATTGCCATACCGGATACCGGATTGTTCGAGCTTCCGACCAGACCTACCATACGAGAGGATACGGTCGCAAAGAAGAAACCAAAAATAATGATAATGATTGCTCCGAGAAAATTCACGGGAATGACGGGAATCAGCCACATTGCTATTGCAACAAGTCCGATTGCAAGTACTACGAAATTCATCGGCAGCTCACGCGCCGTACGGCTGTCATCGGAATCTCTTCCTGCCTTAAGACCCTTCATTGCTGATGAAAAAGTATTTACAATCAAGGGCAGCGACTTTATCAGGCTCATAATTCCGCCTGCTGCCACCGCTCCCGCACCGATATAGCGGATATAATTTTTCCAGATCCCCCATGTTCCAAGTTCTGAAATCGCCTTGTCTGCCGGAAAGATGACCGCATCTCCTCCGAACAATACAAGCAGTGGCATAATGACAAACCACGCAACGGTTCCGCCTGCCAACAGGTAGGATGATACTTTTGCTCCACAGATATATCCTACACCAAGTAACGCCGGAAGTACATCCATACCGACGCCGGCTCCCTTGTAAGATTTCAGTGAAAAATCCACCTCACTCGGAAATACACGCAGTCCGTCTGTGATAAACTTGTAAAGTGCTGCTATTCCAAGACCGGAAAATACGGTTCCTGCTTTTGCGCCACCCTCTTCTCCGGCAAGCAGAACTTCTGCACATGCGGTTCCCTCCGGATACGGCAGCGTTCCGTGTTCCTTTACAATCAGTGCGCTGCGAAGCGGAATCATAAAAAGTACACCAAGGATTCCACCAACCAGTGTGATCAGCGCAATCTCAGCAAGCGAAGGGGAACTCAATCCACCTTCGTCTGCCCACATAAATAATGCAGGCAGGGTAAAAATAGCACCGGCTGCCACTGATTCTCCAGCGGAACCGATTGTCTGCACCATATTATTTTCAAGAATGGAATCGCGTCTTAAGATGACGCGGATGACTCCCATAGAGATAACTGCTGCAGGAATGGATGCGGATACGGTCATACCGACACGCAGTCCAAGATACGCATTTGCGCCTCCAAAAATCACTGCAAGAATGATACCGAGAACAATTGACACAGCCGTCAATTCCGGAAGTACCTTATCTGCAGGGATGTAAGGTTTAAATTCTTTTTCGTTGGACATCTCTACTTCCTTCCATAAAATGTTATTTTGTCGCATATTTGTTGTTTTCCCACGACAATGCCTCTCAATTATATCGAACAAAAAAAAGCCTGTCAACCGCTGTGGTTACAGGCTTTTCCGTTAATTCAATGCCGCGTTAATGAGCTAAAGAACGCTTCCGACAACTGAAAATAATGTTGCAGCAGCGACTGCACCGATTGCCACTGTAAGAAGTCCTTTTCTGCGGTAGGCAAGAACGAGTGCGATCGTAAGTCCCGCTAACGACGGTGCTACAGCACCTGCCGAGGTAAATACGGCGGGGAAAGTCATCGCTGCAAGAACACCATATGGAATATATTCTAAGAACGAACGGATGAATGTATTGGTTATCTTTCGCTTTACTAAAAGCAGGGGCAATGCGCGAAGCAAGTAGGTAACAAGTGCCATAACTGCCAGATATTTAAAGTAATCTGCCAACTGAATCATGCCGCACCTCCCTCATTGTTTTCTTCTTCCGCAATCGGATGCCGCCACGCGCCATATGCGGCAGCAACAACTGCACACAGTGTAATCGACATTCCGCTGCTCAGCTTGATCTGCGGCACATAATAGATGATGCAGCTGAGCACGATTGCAATTACTACCACGCTAAGTACCGGTTTGCTGTCTCTTGCTTTTGGAATAATAATTGCAAGGAACATTCCATAGATTGCAATTCCAAACAGCTCTGCCACACCGGCCGGAACGATTTCTCCAAGCAGCGCACCTAAAAGCGTTCCCATTCCCCAGCCAAGATACGGTGTTAGGAAAAGTCCTGTGAAATACTGACGGCTGACCGGTTTTTCCTGCGACATTGCCACGGCAAAAATCTCATCCGTCACACCCATCGAAAGAATTGCACGATGGATTCCGGTAAATCGCTCATCCACTTTTTGCGAGAGTGAGATTGACATCAGCAGATATCTTAAGTTAATAAAAAACTGTGAGATAATAAGCGAAATCAAAGGTCCCGCTTCCATCATAATCGTCAGTCCCGCAAACTGGCCTGCTGAGGTGACATTGGTAAGCGAAATGAGGGTCGCCTGCCACCAGCGAAGTCCCATGCCGACAGCTAACAGTCCAAATGTAAATGATACAGACAGATACCCGAGACAAATCGGGAGACCGTCTTTTATTCCTTTTTTGAAATTCTGTTCCATCTTTCTTCCTCGTTGTAATTTTGCCTCGTAATGCCTGCTGTCTCTTGTTGATTTCCCACGCTTGTGCTACACTATCTGTAACGCGTTTTGCGAAAAATCGTAACTGTTCAGAACCCCTCCTCGATATTCGCAAAATAATCCCGCTTTGCGGTCTCATGCTTCTTCAAAGCATCCTTTTTGCTCATATCGGGGATGGTGACTCTATTCGAGCCACCTTGAAAATCTAAAAATAGCGTATCTGTTCAGTACCCTCACAGATACGATGCAAAAATGCATGAAAATTGCTTCGCAATGGCATTTTTGCACTCCTGAGCATGTTTTCACGGTCTCAGCAGAAAATGCTTCGACCTGTTCTGAACATTTACAAAATAGCTTCTTATATGCAAGCATAATGAATCTATTATATAGATTTTCCCGGGGTTCTGAATAGTTACGAAAAATCTACAATACATAAGGAGATCACCTATGAGTAAAGGAATCGCAAATAAAAGCACCTGGTTGCTTATCATGCTTATTTTAGTAGGTGCCGTACTCGGCAGCTTTATCGGAAATCTTGCAGACGGTGTTCCGGCGCTTAGCTGGCTCAATTTTGGAAAGGCGTTTGGGCTCAGCAGTCCGCTCGTACTTGACCTTGCCGTCATTTCCATCACCTTTGGTCTTACCATCCATTTTTCGATTGCAAGTATCATCGGCATTGTTCTGGCGATTTTAATCTATCGCCTCATCTAGTACTCCACTATACCGAAAAAAAACATCAGCGTCTATACCCTTTCGGGGAAAACACTGATGTTTTTCTAAATCATGTTCTTACGACCTGCGCGTTTTTGCTCTGATCTGTGTTCTGTTTAGCGGCAAAGTGCAGCTGCCGCATGCCCTCCACCTCATCGCATACTTCCTGTAAACTGCAGGCATTACAATCCATCGTCACATCCTTAAGGATATGGTCAATCGCAGTGGTAATCTTCTGCGAAAAAGACACCTGCTTTTCCAGTTCGCCATATGTAAAATCCGGCAGCGTAATGAAAATCACCTTCACAGCCTCCACCTTCGGGTGCTCGCGATATGCTTTCACAAACAGCTGTCCGATTTTTTCAAAACTGATTCCTTCTTTGATCGCATCCTTGGAAATACGAACCGTCTCGCGCTCACTAGCCGCCGAAATACGCATCATATATCCCTTGGGATTGAGATGATACCGGGTGAACTCAATTTTTCGAATCGCGTTGTAAAGTGCATTTCCCTCGCCGAGGCTGTCCTTAGCCACACGAACAATCGTGAGTCTTGCAAAGGGCTGTTCTGTCTTGATCTCCGGCAAATCAGGTCCGTACAAAAGCACCTCATCCTCCGAAACCAGGGTCTGATCCTCAGTCAGCGCGATTCCGCTCAGTGCCGGGAAATTGTCACCACCAAGCTCATATGCCATGTCACTTCTTAAAATCATATTCTGATTTCCGACATCCTCCCAGCCGGTCCCTTTTGCATACGGATTTAATTGTTTTGCCCGGCATGGCTCCAACAGCTTTTGCCATGCCAGAATTGTTTCGTCATATAATTTCATTGTTACAATTTCCGATTTCTCCTGATTTTATCATAATGCTTCTCAAGCAGAGGCTCGAGTGCCGATGTCAGCTTCATATCCAGATTGAAAAAGTAAACCAGGAATGACAGTATAAAAAGCGCGACAAACACGATTGCCACAATTAGTATTACTTTCAAAAATGTTGCCATCTGATATCCTCCTATCCTACTGTGCCATTCCTTTTTGTCTCGCAAATTCTGCTGCGCCGAGCGCTCCCATCAGCTGCGGGTCGATTGGCAGATCAATAACTTTCAGCTTCAAAACCTTTTCGATTGCTTCCTTCAATCCATCGTTCTTTGCGCATCCGCCGGTAAGCGTGATGCTCTCTACCGCGCCCGCTTTTTTCGCCATGACAAAGCAGCGTTTTGCAACAGAAAGCTCAATTCCGGCAGCAATTTCATCCATAGGTTTTCCCTCTCCGACAAGTGAGATTACCTCACTCTCTGCAAATACGGTACACTGCGCGGTAATCGGGATCACATTTTTTGCCTTCAAGGACAGCTTCGAAAACTCTGACAGCTCCATCTCAAATGCCTTTGCCATCGCCTCAAAGAAGCGGCCGGTTCCGGCTGCACACTTATCGTTCATCGCAAAGTTAAGTACGGTTCCATCGGTATCAACAGCGATACCCTTGACATCCTGTCCACCGATATCAATGATTGCTTTTACACCGGGGTCTGCCACATGGACACCCATCGCATGACAGCTGATCTCTGATATATTCTCATCTGCAAACGGCACCTTGTTACGACCGTATCCGGTTCCTACCAGATATGCCAGATCCTTTGCACTGTTTAATCCGTCAACCTTCGCCACTGCCTCATCGAGTGCAGCCTGCGCACTGAGCACGGAATTGATACGGCTTCTTAATGTCACATCTGCTACCATCTTGCCTGTCTCGTCAATAATTACACATTTTGTATAGGTACTTCCGGAATCACATCCGCCAAAATATTTCATCTTACTCTCCTCCTACCATGAATTTGCATCATCAATCGTTTCCAAACTGGGATCTAACGGTTCCTCACGCAGCACGGAACGCATGTAACGGTTGACATCCTCGCGAATGTTTGCTCTCGGGATCACGCGGGGATCCATCAGATCATGTGATACCCAGATCAGCTTCACACCATGCTCTCTCGCCTGTTCTTCGAACATTCCGTGCATTCCATCAAGTGCTTTACAGCTCATATGCTCCCAGAGAATGACCATATCCGCATGGAACTGCTCGCAGAAACGCCACAAATCGTCAAGCAGAACCTTGTAGCCACCATGGGTACGGTTTCTCATAATCATGTTCTCGTACAAATACGCCATATCGTAAATCGCCTGCTCGGGGTCATCCTCTGAAATCATGCGGGTTGACACCATGCTAAGCATATCGACAAGCGGAAGTATTCCCCAACAGTTCTGTAACCACGGTAAAAAGTCCGTGTAATACTGGGCCTGTACACCCCAGATAATCGCACGGTGGCGATACTCCGGAACAATCATTTCTTTTTTCTTGAAAGACTCGGTTGCAAGTCTGGTAATCTTCTTATCTGCCTCAAGGAACGCCGGCACTTTTCCACCGATTGCCATGTAAACCGTCTCGGTATAAAGTGCAAGGTTTGCTCCGATTACCTGCGGGTATTCGGTCTTGCTCATCTCCATCCACTCAAGACGCTCTCTTGTCTCCTGATTGAAACGCTTTGCGCAGGCGAAATATGCATCCCAATCCCATTTTTCCCCGGTATGCTCCTCGATAAATTTGATCGCGTTTCGAATCTCCTGTGCCGCATATTCCTGCACACCGTCCTCGGTGTGACGCATCGGTGCCGCAAGCTGGAAGCAGGGGATTCCATGCTCATCCTCCAGTCGTCTTGCAATGACACCATTACCCATCAAACTTCCGTCACAGGTCGTATTGCACTGGATGGCACATGCACCAAGTACCGGGAAGTCATCCTCGATGGAAACTCCAACCTCTGCCTCGGGCATCGGACAGACATCTCCGGGAAGGCCGTGCTCCTGTGCAACATCAATATAAGGGCAAACCGCATCCTGCTGAAGCAGTACACTGACATAAACCGGCGGAATTTCTCTTCCGAGCCCCTTCAGATTCGGGAACCCGCAAAGCAGATGTGACATCTCATTCTCATCGAGAAGGACGATCTTCTTTGAAAACTCCTCATCGTTTCCGACATTCTTATCAGCGCGAAACAGATTAGCCATCAGCTGTGCGATATCATATACTACCAGATCATATTCGGTGTGGGCAATGCGTAGATGATTGCCGCGAAGTCCTGCCGTATGTCTGTCTACCATCATCGGAACTGCCAAAAAATTTAACATCCAGCGATAACGGAAAAATGCTTTGATGTTTCTCGGGTTCGCCATAAATTTTGCAAGAATTCCCATGATGTGAAGCCAGCGGGTATAATCGTAAAAGGTGTCTTTCCATCCGCGCCATTCGCGGCGTTTGCGAACCTTACCCTTTGTGTAAAGCTTTCCCAGCTGCTCGCTTCCAACTGCTTTTCCCATTATTTGTCACCTCCCTGTATCTTCTTGATCTCAATGCTTTCAACAAACGCCTGCACACGGGTTCGAATCTGTCCGGATGAACCAACCGCATACGGACGGTCGATCGAAAGCACCGGATAACCGTATTCTTCACGGAGTACATGGGAACCCACCATACGCTCATACGCCCAGGGATCACAGAATTTCATCTGCTCATAGATAATTCCGTCTGCGTGATATTCTTTTGCAAGGAAATCTACATATTTCTTTCTTCCGTCAATTTTCTCCTTATTCATATAGCGGGCACACTGTCCGACCTGTATGTAATGACGGCAGATCTGTGTCAGCACATCCTCCGTCTCATTCAGTTCAATCACCTCACGCCCCGGAAGGGATCCAAAACAGAAGCGGTCTGCCACTACCAAGGCACCGGATTCCTCGACAAGCTTGATCATATCCACATCATCGATTTCCGCGCCGACAACAACCACGCGCGCACGGAATTTCTTTTTCTCATCCGGCTCTCTGGTTTTGATCTCCTCAAGCGTCTCCTCCAAAATCGGAATGAGCAGATCCTTCGGGCACACATAAGTCGCCATACAGATGATATGAAACTCATAACCTGTAATGCGGGGATTCTCCTCTTTTCTGAAGTCACCAATCTGTGTAATCAGATCGCACACCCGATTATGGTCAGCAACTGCTTTTCGAAGCGCATCATCCGACACATCAATTCCATACACTTCATGCAGCGGCTTTAATATCTTACTGCGACACTCGCTCACATAGATAAACAGTCCATTGTCATCCGATTTCATCGGAATTTCCATGTTCTGATAAAAAAATTTTTCCTTGTTCATCGTGCTCAGAAGTTCCATATTCTCAACACAACGGTTGATCATTGTACAGCCATCCGGTGCAATCAGACAGTCGAGAAACTCATATCCTCCCTCAATGGCACGCTCTAACAGCGCTCTGCTGTACTCACACAAAAAGCTGGTCAGATAGTAGGTGCCCATCTCCATGGAACCTGTCCTCGGTGCACGAAGTCGCACGGTAAAGGTTCCCGGAAGATCGAGCAATACTTCCGGAACCATGGAACACACACTGCCGACACAGATGCGACCGTCGTTTTGCGCCTGTCTGACAAGATCGTTGTTCGCCTCGTCCATCAGCTTTTCCAACTCATACAGATGCTTCAAATCCTTCATAACAATTTCCTTACCCCCTGTTTTTTATTATTGTATTGAAACGATCAGCCAAGAATACCGATTTTGCAAAGTGCCTCCCTCGCCCCCTGTACAATCGGTGCATCGTCTGACAGATAAAATACATTCTCACCGCGCAGATCAAACTGTGCTAACGATGCGTCTGACGGAATATACGCGAGCACCGGAATATCTCCGGTATCCAAATAATCCTTCACGCTCAAATCCGGCAGACGATTCGCAATTGCTCCAACCTTCTCATACATCACTAGCTCTCTTGCCACACGCTCGATTGTGGCGATGACCTGAGTTCCCTTTTTACTTGAATCCGTAACGAGAAGCAGATGTGTGACTTTCTCCATTACGCGACGATTAATCTGCTCAATTCCGGCCTCGCCGTCAATGACAATATAGTCATAATTGTCTGCGAGCATTGCAATTACTTCCTTGAGATAGCTGTTAATCTTGCAGTAGCATCCGGCAGCTTCCGGTCGCCCGATGGCGATAAAAGAAAAACCGTCCTGTTCTGCCAGCGCATCGAAAATCCGGCTGCGTGCCTCCCCCAAAAGCTCTACAGCAGCCTTTGCATTGCCATCCTGTGCTGTTGTAACCACAGCCTGTCGAATATCATCGATGGTCATTTTTACATCAATACCAAGCGCCGTGGCAAGCCCGATTGCCGGGTCGGCATCGATCGCAAGAATCCGTTTGTCAGGATACGCTCCCACAAGCAGCTTCACCATCACTGCTGCAAGTGAAGTTTTTCCCACACCGCCCTTACCTGCAACCGCAAGGATTTTTGTGTCATTTCCCATAACTCCTCCTAAAATAAGTTTCATAAGCGACATTTCAAACGATTGTGAATATCTTTCTACATTCTTAAATATTCTACCATGAACCGAACCGGAATGATACTAAAATCGACAGGATTTTTACATATGAACCGTTTTGACCAACGATATTCGGCCAAAAAAACCGACGCAAAAGCATCAGATTTCCATCTGACACTTTAGCGTCGGTTTTCTTTGCTTTAACCGTATTTTTTCTGTTCTTATGAAATCTCAGCGATTACTTCAATCTCAGCAAGCACATTTTTCGGAAGTGCTTTCACTGCTACACAGGAGCGGGCCGGTTTGCTCGTAAAATACTGCGCATACACTTCATTGAAGGCTGCAAAATCGCTCATCTCTGCCAAAAAACAGGTCGTCTTGATCACTGCATCGAAGTTTACGCCTGCCTCCTTTAAGAGTTCTCCAATATTTTTGCAAATGCAGTGTGTCTGCTCTTCAATCGTTGTTCCGACAATCTCTCCGGAATTCGCATCCAGCGGAATCTGTCCGGAAAAGAATACAAGATTTCCAACTACTTTTCCCTGTGAATAAGGTCCGATGGCTGCCGGTGCCTTGGTGGTTGCAATTGTTTTCATCTCTCATTACCTCTTTTCTATTCGATGTGTTTACGCGTTACAACGGGTTAACAGTTCTTCCCAGCGACGGTCTGTCTCAGCCTGAAATGCCTCAATCAAATGCTCATTTCCGGGCTTGAACAGATGCTTGAATCTTCCCTGTGCACGAAGGAAGTCTTCCAGCGGAAGCTTCTTCTTCGGCTCGTAGCTCAGCATCCACTTCCCGTCTACTACCTCAAACAGCGGCCAGTAGCAGGTCTCCACTGCAAGCTTGCAGATATTGATGATCTCAGGCGCATCGTACTTCCAACCTCTCGGGCAGGGAGCCATAATATTCAGGAAAGCTGCGCCGGGGGTGTAGATTGCTTTTTCTGACTTCTCGTACAGATCCTTCATGTTTCCGATAAAGGTAGTCTGCGCCACATAGGGAATGTTATGCGCTGCGATAATGGTCGCTAAATCTTTTCTTCCCTGTGGCTTACCGTCAGACTTTGTACCACTGGGGGTCGTTGTCGTATCCGCAAATTTCGGTGTCGCAGAAGAGCGCTGAATTCCGGTATTCATATATGCACCGTTATCGTAGCACACATACACCATGTCATGACCGCGCTCCATTGCTCCGGAGAGCGACTGAAGTCCGATATCATAGGTTCCGCCGTCTCCTCCGAAGGTAATGAATTTGTAATCCTCTTTGATCTTACCGCGCTTTTTCAATGCATAATAGGCGGTCTCAACTCCGGAAAGTGTCGCTCCTGCGTTCTCAAACGCGTTATGTATATAACTATCCTCATATGCGGTGTAAGGATACATAAAGGTCGATACCTCCAGGCATCCGGTCGCATTTCCGACTACCGCACGGTCTCCGGGATGCAATGCTTTTAACACATTACGAACCGCAATCGTTCCGCCACATCCTGCGCACATTCTGTGTCCGGGAGCAAGACGCTCCGGGCGGTTCTGCACTTCTTTATAATTAAAAACTGACTGATTCATCCTCTCACCTACTCTCTCAAGCCAAGATACTGGCATGCTTCATCAAATACCTGTTCTCCGTCGCCAAGTCTTACCAGCTTGTCAAAGAGTTCCTCGATATCGTCCACGCGGACATCTCTTCCGGAAAGTCCGTACATAATGTTGATTACTTCTGCCTGTGCCTTTGCACGATACAGTGCTGCGGTCACCTCGGCTCCAAGCGGTCCTCCGACTGCATTGTAGCTCTCGCTTCGGTCCATGATCGCGAT
Organism: bacterium; assembly: GCA_029012425.1. Taxonomy (GTDB): domain Bacteria; phylum Bacillota; class Clostridia; order Lachnospirales; family Lachnospiraceae; genus W0P33-017. The sequence goes on from JAQXMB010000001.1 coordinate 17,880, forward strand.
TGCGCGGCAATTTTTTAGTGCCTCAGCGATTTCTTCTGCCGGGAACGGACGAAATACACGGATTTTCAAAAGTCCTGCGCGAAGTCCTTTTTCTCGCAGATTGTCCACAGCATCCTTGGCAGTTCCGCATACGGATCCGATTGCAACAATTGCATACTCCGCATCCTCCATGCGATATCCCTCAAAAAATCCGTAGTGGGTTCCGGTAATCTCCTCGAATTCCTTTGCAACATCCAGAATGACTTTCTTGGCGCGCTTCATCGCCTCGGTCTGGGCTTTTTTTGCTTCCATACCATAGTTTGATACTGCATACGGTCCAACCGCCATTGTCTCATTCTCATTTAAAAGATAATGCTCCGGCTCATAGTCTCCTACGAACTTCTTCATCTTATCGTCATCCCACAATGTGATGTTTTCCACTGCGTGGCTCGTAATAAATCCATCCTGGCAAATCATAATGGGAAGCTTTACATCCGGATGCTCCGCGATGCGATATGCCTGAAGGAAATTATCATAGACTTCCTGATTGTTCTCCGCGTAAATCTGCAGCCAGCCGGAATCTCTCGCTCCCATACTGTCCGAGTGCTCTGCATTGATGTTCAACGGTCCGGTAAGTCCACGGTTTACAACTGCCATTGCAATCGGCAGCCGATTCGATGCTGCTACATACAGCACCTCCCACATCAGCGCAAGTCCACACGATGAGGTTGCAGTCAGTGTTCTTGCTCCGGCTGCACTGGAACCGATGGCTGCACTCATTGCACTGTGCTCACTCTCCACCGGAATAAATTCTGTATCTACTTCCCCATTTGCAATCATAGAAGCAACAAACTGAGGAATTTCTGTTGATGGTGTAATCGGAAACGCCGGCATAACATCCGGATTAATCTGCTTAATCGCATGTGCCACCGCCTCGTTACCTGACATACGCGTCTTTTGCATTTATTTGCCCTCCTTCATGCCAATCGCTCCAAACGGGCATGCTTTTTCACATATACCGCAGCCCTTGCAGTGATCATAATCAAAATCCTGTCTCTTCTTATCTACTACAGGGATGGAGCTGTCCGGGCAGTAAGGTACGCACAACAGACACTGCTTGCACTTTGTCGTATCCCAAATCGGAGTATTGGTGCGCCACTCACCTGTGTGAAACATTTTTGCAGTTGCAGGCTCATAAATCTGAAGACCATCTGTCAGCTGCTGCCAGGGAGACTGTTCATTGATAAATTCTGCTCGCTGTGCCATTACTGTACCTCCTCATATGCCAGACGAAGTGCTGCCAGATTACCATCAAGCACCTCCGGTTTTCTTGCAAACTTATGCTGAAGGGAACCTTCCATCTCCTTTAAGAATTCGTCCCACTCCATAACTTCGGAAATCTTTACCATTGCTGCAAGCATCGGCGTATTGGGGAAATATTTTCCAAGTGTCTGCATGCAAACCTTGCGCGCATCAATCGTATATACTTTTCCTTTATAGCCGTTTAACAACGGTAAAAGCTTCTCTTTTTTTCGCTCTGTATTAATCAGAATTGCGCCGTCTTCTTTTAATCCTCGTGTCACATCAACGGAATGAAGCAGTGTATCATCCACAACCGCAACAAAATCCGGTTCATATATATTGGAATGTACTCGAATCTCCTTTGCGCTAATCCGGTCATAGGCTGTAATGGGCGCACCCATTCGCTCCGGTCCGTACTCCGGAAATCCCTGCACATGCATTCCGGTATTAAATGCCACATCGGCAAGCAGAAGCGCTGCTGTTTTTGCGCCCTGACCACCACGGCCATGCCAACGAATCTCTGTCATCTGTCTCATACTTGTTTCCTGCCTTATCTTCCTTCTACCGGATTTTTTCCAGCCCGAGGAATTGTCTTTATTCAAAATACATCTGTGTGCTCACAATGGACACATCTGTAAAGTATACGCTAAATGGAAGCTTTTGTAAAGAATGAAAAGCTACAAATATCATGCATAAGCACACTATTTTGTTCGCTGTATATTATATATAGTAAATGTAACTGTTCTGTACGCTCACAGTTACAGATAATAAATATTTGAGGAGGCTTATTTATGTATCACATGGATACCTGCGGTTGCCAATGCCAGAAATACGCAATGGCCGTCGTTCCGATGCAGGAATGGGGTGAACTGTATGACTGGAAAACCGCGCTGTGTAACGGTACAATTTTCCCGGATCTTAATCTGGAATTTTTTGCAGCACAGAATATGTCCTGCGCCTTTTGTAATGGTCCGTCTTCCAGGCAGGAAGCAATGAAACTCGAAATTGATATGATCAGCTTTGCTCTCAATGATCTCATGCTGTATCTGGATACACATCCGGACTGTGAAAAAGGTCTGACGCTGTTTGGTCAGCTTCAGAAGCGCAGACACGATCTTCTTAAGGAATATGCAAGTTGTTACTATCCACTGACACAGGATTCTATGAATGGCGATGCGACCGGCCATGACGGCAGCTTTTCATGGAGTGAGTGTCCTGCACCCTGGGAAGGAGGAATCTGCGTATGTGGAACTATGAAAAGCGGCTACAATTTCCGGTAAAAATTACAAAATGCAATCCTAAAATTGCTCAGCAGATTATCAGTCAATACGGCGG
>JAQXMB010000002.1 GCA_029012425.1 bacterium
GATTTCGCAGAGTGAATCCGCCAAGAGGAACAGGTGCGCGGAGGGCTTAAACACGGATAGGTCAATTCATAGGTCAATTTCCAAAAATGACTTTGCCAATTGCCCATGAAATAAGGCAGGAGAGGACTAACGGCAACGGACTCTGACTCCGTCATTTCAAGGTTCGAATCCTTGTAGCCCTGTTAGATGAAAAGGAATCGCGAAAGCGGTTCCTTTTTTTGATACAGCGACGAGGAAAATGGAATGGCGAAAGTAGTGTACAAATTTTGGCGAAGAGGGTATAATATCAATAAACTTGGAACAGAAATGAGAAGAGTCTTAGAGAGGAGGCTTATATATGTGCACCAAAAGTCAATTGAACACAATATTGGAAAAAATCAGTGAGATATATAAGTCTGTATATGGAGACCAACTGGTGCGTGTCGTCTTGTATGGTTCCTATGCACGTGGTGACTTTTCGGATGATTCGGATCTTGATATTGTGGCATTGGTTCATGGAGACAGGATGAAACTGCAGGAGCAATTGAAAAATGTATGGGATCAGACCTGCGATTTGGAATTGGAATACGAGATGGTGCTGTCTCCGGCAGTTATCCCTTATGAGGAATTTGAGAAGTACAGAGAGGATTTACCATACTATAGGAATATTGCAAACGAGGGGGTATATGTAGTTGCCTGATAACAAAAAAGAATTGATGATGTATAGGATGGCGGGAGCAAAGGAAAAGTTAGATTCCTCAAAACTGCTTTTGAACAATAGGAATTACAAGGATTCTATTGGGCGCTCGTATTATGCAATGTTTTCGGCAGTGCGTGCAATACTGGCGCTTGATGGAGTTGACTACTCGAAGCATGCCGGAGTGATTGCATACTTTCAAAAAGAGTATGTGAAAACAGGTAAGTTTGACAAACTGTATTCAAAGTATCTGAGCCAAGCATTTCAGATTAGGAATCAGGCAGATTACGAGGATTTTTATATTGTATCTCAAAAAGATGCAACGGAGCAGTTTGAGAAAGCTGATGAATTTGTAAAGGTTGTTGAAGCGTATCTTGAGAGCGAGAGACAGGACAGTAGCAGAGGGATGTGAGCGTTATGTGCAACTTGAGTCAGGGAATCAAAGAAGATGGTATTGAGATTGGCAAGGCAATTGGTGAGGCTGGAATTATTATCAATATGCATAATAACGGATTCACGGCACAGCAGATCTTGGCGGCAACCAACAAGGATCTAAAAGAGGTTGAGAAAATTATCGAAGGAAAAGAACTGGTGACGGTATAGGTGACATTCAAGCGATTTGAACATGGATTTTATGCGGATAGGTCAATTCATAGGTCAATTTCCAAAAATGACTTTGCCAATTGCCCATGAAATAAGGCAGGAGAGGACTAATGGCAACGGACTCTGACTCCGTCATTTCAAGGTTCGAATCCTTGTAGCCCTGTTGAGGCATCCGAGTGATCGGGTGCCTTTTTGTTTCATAGGAAAATTCCCTGAATTTCCCATGAAACAAAATGCTCCGCAAGAATGCACGATGTCCTGTGGACACCGGTTTTGCACCGACCGAAGTGAAACAGAGACTGCGCACCTCGCGGAGTTGAAGTATATGCTTCGCATATCGCTCGGGCGCGAAAGAGTCGCTTGCGACTCTTTGCTCCATTATTACGCTATTGATTTATTGTGAAAAAGTGGTACAATGGGTGAATAATCGCAAACTCAAAAAATAGGAGGAATCATCATGCGAATGAATAAGATGAAAGCAGTGCTTGCGCTTGCGCTTGCAGTAGCGCTTGTAAGTCCGGTGGCAGCAGTAAGCACACCGGTTACCGTTGCACAGGCAGCAACAAAAACAGTAAAGCTGAGTGCAGCAAAGAAGACCTTGAATGTGGGCAAGAGCTTTACCCTGAAGCTCAAGAATGCATCCGGTAAGGTTACATGGAAATCAAATAAGAAATCTGTGGCAACCGTTACTTCAAAAGGAAAAGTAAAAGCAGTTGCATCCGGAACGGCTAAGATTACAGCAACCAATAAGAAGAAAACCTATACCTGTGTAGTGACCGTGAAGAATCCGAAGATTACTACAGGAATGAAGGATATCCAGGTAGGACCGGTCAATGTATGCTATCCGAAGTCATGGAAAAAGGTAGTTGCCAGTGAGGAAGGCACATATGCATTTATGGCATATGACGGAAAAGAAGAAGATGGCAGTGATGCTGTCAATCAGTTGCTTCTTACAATTGCTGCATCAGATGGAACGACCGCCGCTGAATACTGCAGTATGTATACTGATTTATTTACCAAAGAATACTTATTGTCTATGCTTGAGATGCAGGGCGTGGAGAATGGTGAAGTAGTAGACTGCACGGTTGATCTGTGTGATACCGTACTTGGCGAAGCCGTAATGATTAAGAACAGAATCAAGTACTATTATTCAGGTACAGAAAAGAATTATGATGAGGTCAAGATTATCTACCAGATGAATATTGATGATGATACATATCTCTTTACCGCGATAAATGAAGAAGGCGATTATGAAGCCGCACAGAAAAGTATTGAGGCATTTATGGAGTCGCTTACACAATTATAATTACAAAAGCTGGGGTTTAATACCCCAGCTTTTCTCCTACTAAAATGACTTGAATACGATCTTTTACACCACTTCTTCTTGTGATAACTGTCTGGCTGCAGATGCAATCCGGTGACAGGCAATCATGACATACACCGGTTAATCCGCAAGGAGTCTGACGATTCAGACGAACACAGTTTGCCGGAGAAGCGATGTTGTGTACACGGCGAATGCCATCATCGACATTCGGAACAACCTTGTTCATTCCTACAATGAGAACTACCTTTTCAGGGCCGTAAATTAATGCGGCAACACGGTTTCCGGTTCCGTCAATGTTGACAAGCTCACCGTCAAGCGTGATGGCGTTGCTGCTCATAAAATAGACATCACTGTTTAAGGCATCGTGATAAATCTTTGACGCCTCCTCGGGTGTTTTCGCATTGCTTCGGTCGAGAAGCGTGATATCCTTTCTTGATTTTAGCATTTCCATCACACCGCTTTCGCCAAGTGTCATGGAACCGCCAAACGATACGACAGAATCTGCCTCAATCAGACTGTCTGCAAGGGCGACTGCCTCATAACAGGTGTCGCAATAGTAACCTTTCATGTTTCTGCGCTCAAGCGCTTTGATAATCGTCTGTGCCTGAAGGGCATAGGTCTTTTTCGTTATCTCTGACATAGTATCCTCCTATATAAATGTAAATTATATATCAACCTTTTTGCAGATATCATTGCAGCAACAAATGTCACAATGCGGTTTCGTGCGAGCGGTGCATACAGCGCGCCCGTGTTCCACCAGACGGTGACAGAAATTGTTTCCCTCTTCAAGTGGAATAATTTTCCATAAAGCGAGCTCAACCTTTTTTGGATCTTTTTCCTGATCGATGAGCCCCATACGGTTTGTCAGACGAATGCAGTGTGTATCTGTCACAATTGCGGGTTTTCCAAACACATCACCCATAATCAGATTCGCACTTTTTCTTCCGACACCGGGGAGCTTCAGTAACTCGTCAAAACTATCCGGGACTTTGCTGTCATATTCGTCGCGGAGAATACGCATGCAGGAACTAATGTCGCGTGCTTTGCTTCGGCCCAGACCGCAGGGCTTTACAATTGCTTCAATTTCCTCGACAGGTGCATTGGCAAGCGCATCAATGGTTGGGAATTTCGCGTAGAGATCCTGCACAACAATGTTGACACGCGCATCGGTACACTGTGCGGCGAGTCGGACACTTACAAGTAATTTCCATGCTTCATTATAGTCAAGCGTGCAGTCTGCATCGGGGTACGCTTCTTTTAAGCGTTCAATGATTGCAAGTGCGCGTTCTTTTTTTCTCATAGTAATCACCTCGAAAATAAGCGTAACATATTTCGGCAAATATCGCAAACAATAAGCCTTTTGCAATTCGCGGAATGATTTGCTATAATGGCAAAAGAATGCGGGATATTTCTCGCAAAAAGGAGACGAGTACAATGTATCAAATGGATTCACGGGTAAGATATAGTGAATGTACAGTTACAGGAGAACTATCGCTGACAGCATTGTTAGACTATCTGCAGGACTGCTGCACCTTTCAGTCAGAAGAGCTGGGCGTTGGTGTTGAGTTTTTGACAAATTATCATATGGCATGGTTACTGAGCAGCTGGCAGGTGGATATTATCCGTTATCCGAAGCTTGGCGAGAAGATTCGGATTTTCACATGGCCTTATGAGTTTAAAGGTTTTTACGGAAAGCGTAATTTTAAGATTGAAGATGAACAGGGAACGGTGATCTTAAAAGCGGATTCCATCTGGATTTATATGGACATGCAGTCGGGAAAGCCCTCCAGACCGCTTCCGGAAGTTCAGGCAGCGTACACAATCGAGCCATCGCAAGAGATGGAGTATCTGGGACGCAAGCTTCCGTCGATGCCGGCAGGAGAGAAGAAAAAGACATTTACAGTGCCGCATTATTTTATTGATACAAACCGGCATGTGAATAATGCAAAATATGTTTTGATGGCAGAGGAGTTCCTTCCGGAGGGATATCGTGTAAATCGAGTGCGCGCTGAGTATAAGAAAGCAGCTGTGCTTGGAGATGTGATTTGCCCCGAGGTTTGTTGTGGCGAGGATGGAATCTATGTTCACCTTGCAAATGAAGCGGGTGAGACCTATGCGAATGTCATTTTTTCGTAACTAATTCGTTCCTGATAATAGAAGGAGATTATGGATGAGATTAGGAGAATACCAGACACTGGTAATCATAAAAAAAGTTGAATTTGGTGTGTATCTGGCAGAAAGCAAGGATGCACAGGAAAAGGTGCTGCTTCCTGCGAAGCAGGTTCCTGTCAATGCTGTGGTTGGAGACCGATTGGAAGTATTTCTGTACCGCGACTCAAAGGATCGACTGATTGCAACAACAGCAAAGCCGGCATTGACACTTGGAGAACTTGCCGTATTGAAAGTAGCATCGATTGGAAAGATTGGAGCGTTTCTTGCGTGGGGATTGGAAAAAGATCTGTTTCTTCCATACAAAGAGATGAACGGACGAATTGAGGTTGGCGACGAGGTGCTGGTAACGCTATATATTGACAAAAGTAATCGTCTTTGTGCAAGCATGCGTCATATCTATGATCTGCTCTCGACAGAAGCACCCTATCAGAAGGATGATGTGGTTACGGGCCGTGTTTATGAATTCAGTAACAATTTCGGAACATTTATTGCTGTGGATGATAAGTACTCTGCCATGCTGCCGAAGAGTGAGGATACCTCAGACCTTCGAATATCAGATGTAATTGAGGCTCGTGTGACAGGGGTGAAGGCCGACGGTAAGCTGGACTTGTCGCGTCGCGAGAAGCGTGCAGATCAGATGGATATTGATGCGAAAAAGGTATTGCAGGTGATTGATGAGTACGCCGGTGTACTGCCGTTTAACGATAAGGCATCCCCGGAGATCATTATGCGTGAAGTGCAACTGAGTAAGGCTGCTTTTAAGCGTGCAGTCGGAAGATTATATAAGGAACACAAGATTGAGATAACGGAAAAGAGCATTCGAAGAGTGTAAGATATGAGTATTCCGAAGGGAATAAAAAAGAGTCGCAACTGCGACTCTTTTTCTATGCGTAAGTATCGATATTACCACCAATATTAGGCTGGACAGATAGTTCCATTGCGCGGATCAAACCGGCAGCACTTGCATTGGCGGCATCGAGCTGTTTTCCGAGTACAGCCACACCGACATCGGTAGGTGTCTCAAAGCCGTTTACCTTTATTGCGCCTTGTTGCATTTGAAATAAAGCAGTTGATAGTGAACCAATCTCCATACAGACACCGCCTTTCTGATCTTGAAATCGTGTAGTTAGTTACACATATGATAACATAGTTTGGCTGAAAAATCAATGCTTGCAGTACATGACAGATGGCTACCATATCTATTGAAATATCCATAATTTGACAATATGTAGTGGTTGACATAGTAATATTTCCTTGCTATAATGGCAATGTAATAAATGTAACAAATTCGTAACAACTCATAATAAAGAATTCATACCTTGGAGGTTATCATGAATTATAAAGCATTACGGAAGACAACTTGCTGTATTCTTAGTGCAGTATCACTGATGGCATCGCCTTTGGCGTCTGTTGGAGCACCTGTTGCAGGTGTAACAAGTCTTACCGGTGTAAATGTTGCTAATGAATTAAAAGCATCTCCTGCTTCAGGAATTTCATTGTTATTGTCACAGTATCTTGCTGAGAATTCAATTATTGGAATTAATGTTGAAAAGGAGACAACAGAAGTTTCAAAGCTTCGCATTGCGGAAGCTCCTGTACAGACGGAAGAAGAGGAGCCTGTTGAGGAAGAAGCTCCTGCACAGGAGAAGGAAGAAGAACAGATCGCAGTTGCACAGGTAGGCGATTGTGTTAATGTTCGTGCAAAGGCGAGCGAGGATAGTGAAGTATTAGGAAAGCTTTACAATAATTCTGTTGGAACAGTAATCAAGGAAAAAGACGGCTGGTACAAGATTCAATCCGGCGATGTAAAAGGATATGTTAAGGGTGAGTATGTAGTTGTTGGTGATCAGGAGTTAATCAAGAAGGTTGGAACCCGTGTCGCAACTGTTACAACTGAGAAGCTTCGTGTTCGTAAGGAAGCAAATACTGACTCGAAGATTATGGAACTGGTTCCTGCCGGTGAGGATTTAATTGTAGAGGATGAGAATGCAGCAGAAGGCTGGGTGAAAGTATCTGTTGAGGAGGGCGAAGGCTATGTTTCAACAGATTATGTAACACTTGCAACTGTATATACTTATGCTGAGTCAAAAGAAGCTGAGCGTGCAAGACTTGAAAAAGAAGAGCGTGAGCGCCGTGCCGCAGCAGAGGCAGCCAGCAAGAGTGCTTCAAGAGGCAGTTCTTCATCATCAGGCTCATCAAGCTCGTCAAGCTCATCATCAAGCTCAGATCGCGAGTACAGCGCACCGTCGGGATCGAATGGATCAGCAGTCGCAAACTATGCTTGCCAGTTCGTTGGTAACCCCTATGTATATGGTGGAAGCAGTTTGACAAACGGAGCTGACTGTTCCGGTTTTGTAATGTCAGTATATGCAGCATTTGGCGTATCACTTCCTCATTCTTCCAGCGCACTTCGCAGTTGCGGATACGGTGTATCTCAGGATGATATGCAGCCCGGAGATATTATCTGCTACAGTGGACATGTTGGTATTTATGTTGGAAATAATACGATTGTACATGCAAGTAATCGTGCGACAGGTATCAAGTATACCTCACCTGCAAATTACCGTAGAATTTTAGCAGTTCGCAGAATCTTCTAAGAAGAGTGATTAAGTGAAATATGTGGAAGGACTGGTCATTTACCGGTCCTTTCTTTTTTTGCAAGATTTCGAACATTTTGCAAGATTTCATTTTCTTTCATTTTATACAAAAAAGGGCAAGTTGCACAAATCGACAAATATTTACAAAATGTAATAAAAAAACAGAAATGCTGTCGAAAAAGTTATCAACATGTAAAACAATGGAAATATCGAAAAAAACGAGTTATACACGAAGTTATTCACATTATCCACAGAAATTCACGAAAAAAAATCGGTTTACATAGTTATGATTGCGAACAAAGGTTTTGTGCACATATCATAAAGATAGAGCTCGGTGCAAAAAATGTCGAAAATCGCTTGACATTTCAATAATAGAATCAATAGTATTCCTTGTCGAAAAATGTCAAAAAATTAAATGCAATTGTCAGAAATTTTGCGACTGTTGATAAAATGCAATTTGTCTGCTATACTACTGTAACAATATTGCTATAAAGTTGGTTTCCTATCGTTGGGAAATATAGGGTGGTATATGAAGAAACAGATCGAGTTGCTGGGAATGAGTTTTCCCAATTACTCCTTACGGGAAGAAGTTCTTCTCGCGCAGGAGGCGTTAAAGGACAACAAACTGCAGGTGTTTTTAACAGTGTCTATGCGTTCGCTGATGAAGGCGAGTAGTATGGATGTGGTCAAGGACTGTGTTGAAAAAGCCCAACTTGTCATTGTCGATGATCAGGAAATTCTCAAAGTAGCAGGTATTAATTCCAGCCAGCGTGTACGAGAAGCAGAGGATCATCTGTTTTTTGCAGAATTTTTAAAACGATTGGTACGCGGACACGGAACGGTATACCTTGTGGCGACGAAGGATGCTGCGCTTGAGAAAATAAAAGAAATTCTATCTGAACAGTATGAAAATCTTGATATTGTTGGAGAATATAGTATCGAACAGTATCCGGATGACTTGGATCGCATGATCAATGATATTAATGGATGTGCGCCGGATGTGATTATATCAGTCATGCCTACGCCGCAGCAGGAAGAGTTTTTGCAGAGCAATCGTAACAAGCTGGATGCAAAAGTGTGGTATGGATTGGGTGAGTTTTACAGCCTGTTGAACGAGAAGCATGGATTCGGATGGCGTATGAAGCGACTGATTCATTTTGGAAGATTTAAAATGCATGTAAATCAATATGAAGATAAGGAAGAAAAATAATGTTACGAACACATAAAAAGAAAAAAGAAGTACTGCGAGATTATGTGTTGTTAATTCTGGGAACCGGGATTATGGCATTGTCCATTCAGATGGTTTTTGACCCGATGGGAATGGTAACCGGAGGATTTACGGGAATCGGTATTCTGGTTAAGCGCGCTACAGAGCAGATGATTCCGGGTGGAATTCCAATCTGGTTTACGAATTTGGCATTAAATCTGCCGGCATTTATCGTGGCGTGGTTTCGCATGGGAAAAGTATTTGTGAGGAGAACAGCTGTTGCAGCTGTTCTTTTGTCTGCGTGGCTGGCAGTGATTCCCATATATAATCTGGCCAAAGGCGATTACCTGTTGGCGGCAGTGTATGGCGGCGCATTGGCAGGCGTAGGCATATCCTTGGTATTCCGTACCGGAAATGCAACAGGAGGGACAGACCTTTTGGCTTCCATCCTGCATTTGAGATTTCGCAGATTCTCCGTTGCGCAGATTTTGATGGTAATTGACGGAGCGGTAATTGTTGCAGGATTTTATCTGGTTGGTGCGCGCCCGGCAATGTATGCGATTTTGACCGTTATGATTGTAACGAAGGTTTCGGATATGATCTTAGAAGGTATGAATTACTCAAAGATGATTTTTGTTGTCTCGGATAAATCCAATGAGATTGCAGAACATATCCTCTACGAGATGAACCGTGGCTGTACTGCGATTCCTGCGCAGGGTATGTATTCAGATGAAATGCGCAAAATGCTCTTCTGTGTCGTTGGTAAAAAAGAGATTGTAGACTTCAAAGACTGTGTAAAAGAATTGGATCCCAACGCTTTTGTGATTGTGACGGACGCAAATGAGGTGTTGGGAGAAGGTTTTTTGGAATATTAGCATAAAATAAATGGCTTTTCCTCTTCCCTTTTTTAGTATTTTGCATTAAAATGAAAGATACCGATACTCTTTTGCATTTTTTTCGGTGAAAACTATTGTGAAAAATGTATACATGAACAGGTGTGGAGAACGAAGGATGGAGGAGTAGTGCATGATATCAAATCAGATCTTGCAGAATACGATTGACGGACTGAAAGGAATTACTCGAAATGACTTGTGTATCATTGATATAGAGGGCTCTGTGCTCGCATCAACCTTTCCGGGGGCTGATAAGTATATCGGTGCGGCGCTTACATTTGTTGATTCACCGGCAGATTCTCAGGTAGTTCAGGGCTGTCAGTTTTTCAAGGTGTTTGATGAGCATCAGTTAGAGTACATTCTGCTTGCCTGCGGGGAAGCGGACGATGTCTATATGATTGGTAAGATTGCAACATTCCAGATTCAAAATCTCTTGGTGGCATATAAGGAGCGTTTTGATAAGGATAATTTTATCAAAAACCTTTTGTTAGATAATTTATTGCTGGTTGATATCTATAATCGGGCAAAGAAGCTTCGCATAGATATTAATGTACCGCGTGCAGTTTACATTATTGAGACCAATCGTGAGAAGGAAGGCAATGAGCTTGAGAAGGTTAGAAGCATCTTTCATGGAAAGAATCGCGACTTTGTAACAGCTGTTGATGAGCGAAATATTATTGTTGTTCGCGAACTTGCTGAGGGTGAGGGCTATGAGCAGCTTGAGGCGACTGCGCAGGTGATTCGTGGATTGTTTACCGGAAGCGGCAATAAAGAAGTTCACATTGCCTACGGAACAATCGTAAAAGAGATCAAAGAAGTGTCTCGTTCGTACAAGGAAGCGCGTATGGCATTAGATGTCGGCAAGATTTTCTTCGCTGAGAAAGATATCGTGGCATATTCGACACTTGGCATCGGACGATTGATTTATCAGCTCCCGATTCCTCTTTGCAAGATGTTCATCAAGGAGATATTTGGTGGAAAATCACCCGATGATTTTGACGAGGAAACACTTGTCACAATCAACAAGTTTTTTGAAAATAATCTGAATGTATCTGAGACATCGCGTCAGCTGTACATTCATAGAAATACGCTGGTATATCGTCTGGATAAGCTCCAGAAGAGTACCGGACTGGATCTTCGTGTGTTTGAGGATGCAATTACATTTAAGATTGCACTTATGGTAGTAAAATATATGAAATACATGGAGACCTTGGACTATTAGGAGGTTTTATGATTCAACTTGAGCATGTAAGTAAGGCTTATGCTGAGGGCATACCTGCGTTGAATGATGTTAGTCTGCATATTAATGAAGGAGAGTTCGTATTTATAGTAGGAAACAGTGGCTCCGGAAAATCCACACTCATTAAGCTGCTGTTGAAGGAACTGGAACCTTCTTCAGGTAAAATCACTATTGATAATACGGATGTGCGCAGATTAAAGCGCAGACAGATTCCATATTTCCGCCGCCATATCGGGGTAGTATTTCAGGACTTTCGTTTACTGAAGGATCGGAATGTCTATGATAATGTGGCGTTTGCACTTCGCGTAGTTAGCGCTTCGACAAGGAGCATTCGCCAAAAAGTACCGGTGATGCTTGCAATGGTAGGTCTTGCTGCAAAATATCGCTCGTTCCCCAAACAGTTGTCGGGGGGAGAGCAGCAACGAGTGGCAATTGCACGAGCACTTGTGAATAATCCCAAGATATTGCTGGCGGATGAGCCTACGGGTAATCTTGATAATAATAATGCATGGGAAATCATGAAGCTATTAGAGGAGATTAACGCCCGGGGAACAACGGTTGTCGTAGTAACGCACAACATGGAAATTGTGCGTACGATGGGTAAGCGCGTTATCACAATACAGAAAGGCGTCGTAGTCTCAGATACAGCAGACGGCGATGAGGGTGGTGACGGCTATGAGGATTAGTACTTTCTTTTATGCAATTAAACAGGGAACGAAAAATATCTGGCGAAACAAAATGTTCTCGCTTGCTTCTATCGCAACGATGGCAGCATGCATCTTTTTGTTTGGACTTTTTTTTGCGATTGTGACAAACTTTCAGGCAATGGTTAAGGACGCGGAAGAGGGAGTTGCGGTAACGGTTTTATTTGATGAGGACATTACGCCGCAAGAGATTGCAGAAATTGGTGAACTGATTCGAGAACGCCCGGAAGTGTCTGCATACAATTTCAAATCGGCAGCAGATGCATGGGAAGAGTTTTCTAAAGTATATTTTGAGGGCAATGAAGAGCTGGCAGAAGGCTTTGGAGATGATAATCCGCTCCAGAAATCTGAAAGCTATGAGATTTACCTAAAGGATGTATCACTTCAGGATCAGCTGGTTGTGTATCTGGAAGGCGTGGATGGCATTCGTGAAGTGCGCCGTTCAGAAATACTTGCAAATACCTTATCCGATTTTAACCGATTGATTGGTTATGTTTCAGCGGGAATTATCTTAATCCTTCTTTGCGTTGCGGTATTTTTGATTAGTAATACGGTAACCGTAGGTATTGCAGTTCGCAGAGAAGAGATTGGTATTATGAAGCTGATAGGAGCAACCGACTTTTTCGTCAGGGCTCCGTTCGTAGTAGAAGGAATATTGATCGGACTGATTGGCTCCGCGCTTCCGTTGTTGCTGTTCTACGGAATGTACAGCAAGCTGGTTGGGTATGTAATGGAGAAATTTAGTTTCCTGAACAATCTGATGAACTTCTTGCCTGTGAATGAAGTGTTTAAGACATTGACGCCTGTCGCTCTCATTCTTGGAGTCGGCATTGGTTTTATGGGAAGTTTGGTAACAATTCGTAAGCATTTAAAAGTGTAGCCGGATTGTGGAAGGATAAGGTTAAGGAATTATTATGGAAGAGATGGATGAGCAGATTTTAGAAGCTGCGGATGCGCTCCGGGCGGATATGATCAGCCGTGAACAAGAAAAAAAGAAAAGCTTTTGCAAGGGGGCAGCGATTGGCGTACTCAGTACGCTGGCGCTCTGTCTCCTTGTATTTTTTGTTATTCCGTATGTAACACTGATAATCAGTGAAAAACGAGATACCGTGACCGGACCGATTGGAAGTGCGCAATCAGAAGCAGAGCAGACACAACCGAAGGAGCTGCTGGATGCTGCTACCAAGAATAAACTGGACGCACTATCGCAAATCATCGACTATTACTATTATGAAGATGTTGATCATGCAGCGTTGCAGGAAGGTTTATACAAGGGCCTGTTTTCCGGAATCGGTGATATTTATTCCGCATACTATACGGCAGAAGAATATAATGATCTTGAAGTTTCTGCGCTTGCTTCTTTGAGCGGAATAGGGACTGTGTTGCAACAGGATCCGGATACGATGCAGGTTTCAATTGTACGAGTGTATGATGACACTCCTGCGCAGAAGGCAGGACTTCGCGCCGGAGATATTATTGTTCAGGTAGATGACATCGTTTGCACAACGATGGAGCTGACAGAACTGGTAACACATATTCGCGGAGAGGCAGGTTCTCATGTAAAGCTTAAGGTGTATCGCGAAGATGCAACGGCATATGAGGACTATGATGTTGTCAGGGCGAAGATTGATTTGCCGACGGTCAGCGGACAGATGCTTGAAGATGGTGTTGGATATATCCTGATTGCCGAATTTGGTACCGGAACCGTCAAGGAGTTTACAAAGACCTATGAAGAATTAAAGTCAAAAGGTATGACATCGATTGTGGTTGATCTGCGAGATAATCCCGGCGGGCTTATGGACAGCGCGACGGAAATTCTTGATATGTTTCTGCCGGAAGGCGTCCTTGTCTGGACCGAGGATAAGCAGGGAAATAAAAAAGAATATAAATCTGATGCGAAAAGTATTGACATACCGATGGTTGTTCTGGTAAATGAAAATAGTGCGAGCAGTTCAGAGATTTTTGCCGGTGCAATGAAGGATTATCAATATGCAACACTGCTGGGAACAAAGACTTTCGGTAAAGGTGTTGTTCAGTCGCTTCGAAAACTGGCGGATGGAAGTGCAATAAAACTAACGATTGCAAAGTATTACACACCGTCGGGAAATTGCATTCACGGAACCGGAATTGAACCGGATGTAAAGCTTGAGTTTAAGTATCTGGGTGATTTGGATAAGCGTTATGATCTCATGCAGGATAATCAGGTGCTTAAGGCAATCGAAATACTAAATAAATAAAAAGAAAGAAGGTGACAGGCGTGGTAGAGTTAGATCAATATCGCATGCAATTAAATTCGTGGAAAGAACCACTTCTGGAAGTGAGGGATGCACTTTGACTTAGCAAATAAGTCAAAGCGGGTGGAAGAACTGGAACGAGAGATGGAAGATGCGTCCTTTTGGAATGATGCAGAAGTCTCGCAACAGAAGATGAAGACCTTAAAAGGTCTCAAGGATGATATTGAGACATATGCAAGCTTGGAGCGTCAAATGGAAGATGTTGAGACGCTTATTATGATGGCAGAGGAAGAAAATGATACTTCGTTAATCGCAGACATAGAGGAAGCGGTTGCTGAATACGAGTCAACCTATGAATCCATCCGGATAAAAACATTACTATCCGGAGAGTTTGATGCGGATGCAGCAATTGTATCACTCAATGCGGGAGCGGGTGGAACGGAGTCCTGTGACTGGGCAGCGATGCTTTATCGCATGTATACCCGTTGGGCCGGTGATAAGGGATTTTCCGTTGATGTACTTGATTTTCACGAAGGAGAGGAAGCAGGAATCAAGTCTGTAACCTTCCAGGTGAATGGGGAGAATGCGTATGGTTACCTGAAGTCCGAAAAGGGAGTTCACAGACTCGTCCGAATCTCTCCGTTTAATGCGGCGGGAAAGCGTCAGACATCTTTTGTGTCATGTGATGTTATGCCGGATATTGAGGAGGATATCGATATCGAGGTGAAAGATGAAGATATTCGAATTGATACTTACCGCTCAAGCGGAGCCGGCGGACAGCATATCAATAAGACTTCATCGGCAATCCGCATTACACATTTCCCGACCGGAATTGTAGTGACTTGTCAGAATGAGCGTTCACAGCATATGAACAAGGATAAAGCGATGCAGATGTTGAAAGCGAAGCTGTTACTGCTCAGGCAGCAGGAAAATGAAGAAAAAACAGCGGAGATTCGCGGCGAGGTGACAGAAATCGGATGGGGGAATCAGATTCGTTCCTATGTCATGCAGCCGTATACGATGGTGAAGGATCGAAGAACCGCATATGAAAGCAGCAATGTGGGTGCGGTTTTGGATGGCGATTTAGATCCGTTCATCACAGCATATTTGAAATGGTTATCGCAAGGTGGAAAAGAGGTGCAGGACCAATAAGGTCTTGCACCTTTTGCTTTCTTGTGTTATTATCTTTCGAGTGAATACAAATGTATTTGCACGGCAAACAAATGAAAGGAAACAACAAGGAGTACATTATGCCGGAGACGACGAAGTATTACGTGCTTAAGGAAAAGGCAGTGCCGGATGTTCTTTTGCGCGTTGTGGAGGCAAAGCGGCTGTTAGAGTCTGGCCGGGTAGCGTCTGTTCAGGAGGCAACCGAGCGGGTGGAAATCAGTCGAAGCTCGTTTTACAAGTATAAAGAAGATATTTTTCCTTTTCATGACAATGCGAAAGGTCGAACCATTACAATGATTATTCAGTTGGATGATGAACCCGGACTTTTATCGGAGATTCTTAAGACAATCGCACAGTCCGGTGCCAATATCCTGACAATCCATCAGAGTATACCGGTTAACGGCATCGCATCATTGACCTTGAGTGTAGAGATTCCACAGGATGCTACGGATTCCACTGATATGATGGATCGCATTGAAAGTCAGGACGGAGTACATTATCTAAAAATATTAGCTAGGGAGTGAAAAACAAATGGTAAAAGTTGCAGTTATGGGATACGGAACCATTGGATCGGGTGTCGTTGAGATCCTTGAAAAGAATAAAGAGCGTATCAGGAAGAATTCCGGTGAAGAGCTGGAAGTGAAATATGTTTTGGATCTTCGTGAGTTTGAAGGAGATCCGATTCAGAAGAAGATTGTTCACGATTATCAGGTGATTGTAAACGATCCGGAAGTTCGTGTTGTTGTTGAGACTATGGGAGGCGTAGAACCGGCATATACCTTTGTGAAAGCGATGCTTGAAGCCGGAAAGCATGTAACGACTTCGAATAAGGCGTTGGTTGCTGATAAGGGGGCGGAATTAATCGCGCTCGCAGAGGAAAAGAATGTAAACTTCTTGTTTGAGGCGAGTGTAGGTGGAGGAATTCCGATTATTCGCCCGCTTATGAGTTCCATTACCGGTGATGAGATTGTTGAGATCAGCGGTATTGTCAATGGAACCACAAACTATATGCTCACTAAGATGACCAATGAAGGACTCGCCTTCGATGAGGTATTAAAGGAAGCGCAGGCAAAGGGTTATGCGGAGAAAGACCCTACCGCGGATGTGGAAGGATATGATGCATGTCGAAAGATTGCAATTCTTACATCCCTTGTATGCGGCCAGCAGGTAAATTACGAAGATATTCACACGGAGGGTATCACGACAATTACCAAAGAGGATATCCTTTACGCAAAGAAGATGGGAAGAGTTGTGAAGCTTCTTGCGAAGAGTTGCCTGACTGAGAATGGATATTGCGCTTTGGTTGCACCGTTCTTGATCTCCAATGACCATCCGCTGTATCATGTAAATGATGTGTTTAATGCGATTTTTGTAAAAGGCAATATGCTGGGCGATTCTATGTTTTACGGAAGCGGAGCGGGAAAGCTTCCCACTGCAAGTGCAGTAGTTGGCGATATCGTAGATATGGTGAAGCATATGAACACGCATATTGTACTTCGCTGGGATAAAGAGCCTGTGAAGCTTGCAGATTATAAGCAGAGTGAATCACGCTTCTTTGTGCGTACAAAAGCTTCTAAGCAGGAGATTTCCCAATTATTCGGTGAGGTGGAATTTGTGGATGTAGATGTACTTCCCGATGAAATCGGCTTCGTGACTGCTCCGATGAGTGAAGCAGCCTACGAGCAGAAAGCAAAGGAGCTTAGCGATTTGCTCCGGATGATCCGTTTCAATTAAAAAGAATTTGAGTTAAAATCAGAATAGAATGTTTGATCATTGCGGCTGCTAAATGATACCGTGACATCGAATTCCCTTCGACAGTCAAGGTAGAAGTTAGTAGCCGTTTGTGTCATGTAAGGATAGATCCAAAGCATTCCGATACCAAGAGATAAGATTCCAAGCAACGCCCAGCCGATAAAGCTAAGCTCCATCAGAAAATATCTTCCTTTTTGACCGCGCATCATATGTCGGCTCATGCGAAAAGCTTCGATAACATTGATATTTACATCATCTGCAAGCAGGGTTAATGTGAAAGCATAGCACAATATAAAATAGATTGCGATTACCGTTCCAACAATAATGAGCGCAAGCAGAAGAATGATGTGGCTCATCGCGGGTTCCTCGTCCAGAAGAATGGCATCATAATTTAGCATGATAATTCCCGGAGCCAGTGGAAGAGCTTCCATCAGTGTAAGAAGAAAGCCACAGGCAAGAAAGCGATCCGGGCGATTTTTGAGAACCCAGAACATATCTTTTACAGCAACAGGTTCACCTCTTCCGATGCGAAGATGAATGTGAAGTACGCCGCTTGTGAGCAGAACTTCGATTAATAAAATAATCATGTAAGCACAATAGTAAATGATGTTCTGCATGATTACCTGATCACGATTGATACACAGATTGGTAAATACATACAGAATAAAGGAAGGAATCATAGAGGCGATAAGCATAGAAAGCATGGGCACGGGATAACGGCTCACAAGTAGCATTTTTCTTGCCATGGCCTTTAATTCTCCGATAGAGTGGTTCATAATATAGTTCTCCTTTATGCGATATAATCAATATTGGCACCGCGCAATTGTGCTGCGTCGGAGCCTATTTTATTTTGCTGATAGGGGTTGCCCGGATTCGAATAAGCAATCGTGGTTCTGGTTGTTCCGCCTGCTACATAGGTCGTGTGACATTCCGGGCAAATGGCGGTGTGAAGTGCAACCGATACATTGCGCACCTCTCCGCCTCCTGTGGCAGCTTTCTCGTATGCATTGGCTACATGCTGCTGCTCGTGTGCGCGAACGACACTTGCAGATGCCTGCGGTGAAATGTGACCGGGAGCTTTGAAAGAAACATCCGCTTCGTTTGATCCGTCCTGATATTTGCGCTTTTTGCAAGTTTCACATTCGCTTGGAGTAGAAGGCTTGCTTGAAGCTGCCTGGCTCGAATAAGCATTGTATGCTCCGTATTGATTTCCGATTCTCATAAGCTCCTCCTTTCCTGACCGCTTTGACAAATGTTTCTGCTGAGACTATACTTTTCCTATGAAAAAGCAAAAGACTCCGGAAGACGAATTATATATGGTAGGGATTGCCCTTTTTATATTGGGTATTCCCTGTTTGGTTGCATACCACAAGCTGATGACACATTTTCCTGAACTTCATATGGGCTGTGTGCTTCACGCTCTGACCGGATATTATTGCCCGGGATGCGGCGGCACACGAGCAGTATATGCATTGCTTCGAGGACAAATTCTTCGCTCGTTTTGCTATCATCCGGTGGTGCCATATGGTGCAGGTGTCTATCTATACTTTATGCTGACACATACCATTCAGCGCTTAAGTGGCGGAAGATGGCAACATGGAATGAAATATCATCCGGCATATCTGTGGGTAGCCCTTGTGATACTCGTTGTCAATGTATTGGTAAAAAACCTTGTGTTGCTATTGTTTCAGGTAGATCTGCTGGCAATTCCTGTCTGATATATGAGACAGACAATTGCTACAATAAGTAAGGCTCCAGCATCTGCGTATAGGAATTGTAGAAATTCTCCAGGCTGCCGTATTCCTGAATGGTTGAAGCAAACATAGCTGTTGTCATACAAAGTGAGAAGACAATTGCAATGACAGACACAACCACAGCGTTTTTAGCTGTGCGGTTTAGTTTTTTGTGGTCTCCGCGTGAGAGTGCAGCCAGAATGATGCTGAGTGCACCGCAAATGAGAGCGGAGTAAATGCAACACGAAGTCGCGATTGCAATAATACTGAGTACCGTAGCGGCGGTCTGCATGGCCATTCCCGGAAATACCGGGGAACGATACTGCGGGTCGAAGTTGCCTTCCGGTTGATAATCCATGGGGCGCTTCCTCCTTGTAAAAATATAATCTGATATATTATAATACCACAGTTTGCGGGATTATACAATGCGCCGCTTGCAGGTGAAAATGAAGTCGTATATAATCATATTACCTATTACCGCTTCGGTTGTGGTGGTGTTGCCAATAACGGTTATGATTTCGCATCAGGTTACGGCTGGCGGTCATGCTACACCTACAGAACCTGCTACCGGCAGCTTCTTTCGGATGCATGGCAACATATAGCACAGGCACGCTCTCGCTACTTGTCGCTGGCAGTGGTTGTGAGAGGCAGCTCTCCCGCACGCATGTCTGTTCTGCCTTCGTTGCCCGACCCATTCCGATGAGCCTTAGCAAACTCTAACTCGTGTTCAGCAATGGCTTCCACGAGTTATAAGTCTCATCTCCATCGTGCAAAGGCAGCAGAATCAGACACGCTTTGCTGGCGCTGCCATCAAGTTTGCTGATGGTGTTACTGTTTACGCTGCCAGAAAGGTTTGCGGCAGTTTCCAATCACCGCCAGACAATCAGAGCAGTCTGACGGGAACTGCCACGAACCTTGCCGGTAGTGCGAAAACAGTGGCAGATTTTATGACCGCTGGCCGTAACACAGGATAGAATATCATGCCATAAGTTTTATTGGCATTTAGATAAAGAAAAAGTAAGGGAGAACAACATGGAAATAAACACACTGATAGCTACACAACTTGGCGTTAGAAAAGAGCAGGTTGATGCAGCAGTTAAACTGATAGATGAAGGAAACACCATTCCTTTTATTGCGAGATATCGTAAGGAAGCAACCGGAGCATTAAATGACGAACAGCTTCGTCTTCTTCACGAACGCCTGACATATTTGCGCAATTTGGAAGAAAAGAAAGAGCAGGCAATTGCGACGATTGAAGAGCAGGGGCTTATGACAGAGGAGTTGAGGGCAAAACTGCTTGCAGCGCAGACTTTGGTTGAGGTCGAGGATTTGTATCGTCCGTATCGTCCAAAGCGCAGAACCCGTGCCACGATTGCAAAAGAGAAGGGACTGGAACCGCTTGCAAACATTTTAATGCTTCAGATGACGAAAGTACCGATGCTACAGGAGGCAGCAGCGTATATAAATCCGGAAAAAGAAGTGCTGACCGCAGAAGATGCCCTTGCAGGAGCGATGGATATCGTGGCAGAAAGTATCTCGGATGAAGCAGAATATCGTACTCGTATCCGGGATTTCACAATGAAACGCGGTATTGTGCGTTCTGTGGCAAAAGATGCTGAGGCAAAGACCGTCTATGAGATGTACTATGACTTCTCTGAGCCTGTAAATAAACTGGCAGGCCACCGTGTGCTTGCATTAAATCGCGGGGAGGACCAGAAAGCATTAACCGTGAAGATTGAGGCTCCGGAAGAAGATATCCTGCGTTACCTTGAACAGCAGATTCTTGCAAAAGATAATCCGAATACGAAGGAGATTTTGAAAGAGACCATTGCAGACAGCTATCATCGTCTCATCGCACCGGCAATTGAGCGAGAAGTGAGAAATGAACTGACGGAGAAGGCAGAAGACGGAGCAATCGGCGTGTTTGGTAAGAATCTCGGACAGCTTTTGATGCAACCGCCGATTAGCGGAAAAGTTGTGCTTGGATGGGATCCGGCATTTCGAACCGGCTGTAAGCTTGCAATTGTTGACGCAACCGGAAAAGTGCTCGATACAAAAGTGATCTATCCGACTGCACCGCAGAATAAAGTGGAAGAGTCGAAAAAGATATTAAAACAGCTTATTGATAAGTACGATGTATCTTTGATTTCTGTCGGAAATGGCACGGCATCGCGTGAGTCGGAGATGATTATCGTAGAACTCTTAAAAGAACTAAAGAAACCGGTTCAATATGTAATTGTTAACGAGGCAGGAGCATCTGTTTATTCGGCAAGTAAGCTTGCGACAGAGGAGTTTCCGAGTTTTGATGTCGGACAGCGGAGTGCTGCATCTATCGCACGGCGTCTGCAGGATCCGCTTGCAGAACTTGTAAAGATTGATCCTAAAGCAATCGGCGTCGGACAGTATCAGCATGATATGAACCAGAAGAAGCTTGGCGAGGCACTTACGGGAGTTGTAGAGGACTGTGTAAACCGTGTCGGCGTCGATTTGAATACAGCAAGTGCGCCGCTCCTTTCATACATATCCGGAATCAGTAAAACAATTGCGAAGAATATCGTTGCATATCGTGAGACCAATGGCCGTTTTATGAGCAGGAACGAACTGTTGAAGGTTCCAAAGCTAGGACCGAAAGCATATGAGCAGTGTGCAGGCTTTCTTCGAATCTCAGGAGGAAAACAGCCGCTGGATGCAACCGGTGTACATCCGGAAAGCTATGCAGCGACAGAAAAACTGCTTGAAAGCTTTGGATATGATCTTTCAAATGTGGATGCAAAACAGCTGGCAGGACTGTCGAAGAAGATTAAGGATAAGAAGAAGCTTGCTTCGGATCTGGGAATCGGAGAATTGACGCTTACTGATATTATCAATGAATTGGAAAAGCCGGGAAGAGATCCCCGTGAGGATATGCCGCGTCCGATTCTCAGAAGTGATGTTTTGGAAATGAAAGATTTGCAGCCCGGTATGGTGTTGAAGGGAAGCGTGAGAAATGTCATAGATTTCGGCGCATTTGTGGATATCGGAGTGCATCAGGACGGACTGGTGCATATCTCACAGATTTGCGACAGATACATCAAACATCCGTTGGAAGCACTGAGTGTTGGAGACATTGTTGAAGTTAAAGTTCTCAGCGTAGATCTTGAGAAAAAGCGTATTGCACTTACAATGAAAGATATTTAAAAGGTTTCACATTGCCTATTTTTCAAAAGCTGATATACTAAAAGCAAACAGGCGTGGGGAGAATTGATAAGATGGAAGAACAAAAAAAGATTGAAGTCGATGTAAAAATGACTTTTGAAGATATGTACCGATTTAACCTGTATCACACCTACCACTCTTCTCAGGGAATTCTGTCAGTGGTGCTGGCAATCATGATCGCGCTGATCGCTGTGCTTACATGGGGAGAGAAGGATGTCGTGTATCATGTGCTGTACCTGTTTTTTGCGGTGGTTCTTGTTTTGTATGTTCCGCTGAACCTGCGCGCAAAGGCAAAACGACAGTTTCAGGCATCCGAGGCACTTGGAGAAGCCATTCATTATACTTTTGATGAGAATGGAATTACAACCAGACTCGGTGAACAACAGGTGACAATGCCGTGGAAACAGTTGTACAAGATTGTTAGTACCGGGCGTATGGTATTGCTGTATGGCGGAAGAATTCGTGCGAATGTGATTCCCAGAAATCAGCTGGGCGACAATTATCAGGCATTATATGAGCTTGCGAAGTCTCACATGGATGCATATCGATTCAAGATGAAATAGCAGGAGGCACTATGATTATTGAGACTTTTTCAGCGGAAGAAACCTTTGCGTTTGCAAAAAAACTGGGTGAAGAAGCGACTCCGGGGAAGGTCTATACGCTAACCGGCGACCTCGGCGTTGGCAAGACGGTATTTGCACAGGGGCTTGCCGGGGGGCTCGGAATTGAAGACGATATCGTAAGCCCGACTTTTACAATTGTATGTGTATATGAGGAAGGACGACTGCCACTGTATCATTTTGATGTCTATCGTATTGGCGACATTGATGAGATGGATGAAATCGGCTACGAGGATTATTTTTACGGTGATGGATTGTGCCTGATTGAGTGGGCGGAGTTGATTGAGCCGATTTTGCCGGCGAAGCGTACGGCAGTATTAATAGAAAAAGATTTGGAAAAAGGCTTTGATTATCGCAGAATTACTGTGGAGGAAATCTTAGCAGACTGAAAGGATAGCAGAGAAAATGAAGCTTTTGGCAATCGATAGCTCCGGCCTGGTGGCGAGTGTTGCGATACTGGAGGACGACAATCTTTTGGGAGAATATACAATTAATTATAAGAAGACACACTCCCAGACCCTCCTTCCGATGCTGGATGAGGTGGCAAAGATGATAGAGCTGGATTTGAAAACCATCGATGCAATTGCGGTGGCGAAGGGGCCGGGATCTTTTACCGGTCTTCGTATTGGCTCGGCAACAGCAAAGGGGCTTGGGCTGGCACTTGATAAACCGCTTGTTGAAATTCCGACGGTAGATGGATTGGCCTACAATCTTTGGGGATGTGCGGATTTGGTATGCCCGCTTATGGATGCCAGACGAGGTCAGACATATACAGGATTATATGAGTTTTCAGATGGAAAGCTAATAACCGTTGAACCGCAGTGCGCGGTTGATATTGCCCATATTGTTGCAAAGATTAATGAAATTGGCAGAGCGGTTGTGTTTCTTGGTGATGGCGTTCCGGTATTTGAGGAATACATGAAGGAGCATGTGACTGTTCCGTACCGATTTGCACCGGCGCACAAGAATAAGCAGTGTGCAGCTGCTGTTGGCGCGCTTGCAATAGAATATGTGCGTAAAGGAAAGACTGTAACTGCAATGGAGCATCAGCCGGACTATTTGCGACTGTCTCAGGCAGAACGCGAAAAAATGGAAAAAGACAAACGACTTCCGGGAGATGCCGGCGTATGATTGTGCGAAAAATGACCACGGAGGATTTGGATGAAGTAGTTGCACTCGAGGCAGCAGTGTTTAGCATGCCATGGAGTCACGATGGATTTTTGACTGCGTTAGAGCGGGATGATGCTTTGTTTGTGGTGGCATATGATGATGGCGTTCTCGGCTATTGCGGAGCGTATCTTACGCAGGATGAGGCCGAGATTACCAATGTTGCGGTCTCGCCGGGTGTAAGACGACGGGGGATTGGAGCTGCTCTTTTGGATGCGCTGACGGAAGAATTGGAGCAGAAAGGTATTTTTCGGATTGTGCTGGAAGTCCGCGAATCGAATGATGCGGCGCGACTGCTATATGAAAAGAAGGGCTTTGATATCGTTGGAACTCGCAAGAATTTTTATGAGCGTCCCAGAGAGAATGCCTATGTAATGGTAAGAGAACCAATAAACACCTATAGCGAATAATTCTGTTTATCCCTACAATCAAATTGTAAAAGAGTAGGGGAGGTAATAATATGACAAGAAACGATATGATTATCTGTAATCGCTGCGGGAAAAAACTTAAGGCGCATGGCTCGGCTGTGGAGGATTATTTGCATATTTCAAAACAATGGGGCTATTTCTCATCTTGTGACGGGATTGTAGAGACAATGGATATCTGCTTTGAATGTCTCGTAGAATGGGAAAAATCTTTTATGTATGAACCGCAGCGGACGAAACAGACAGAATTGTTATAGAAAATAAGCGATTGTTCCTGATGAATTATGAGCTGATCGTAGGAATGCTTAGGGAACATGAAAGGATAATAAATGTTAGATGTATGTTTGCTTGGAACAGGCGGCATGATGCCGCTTCCCTATCGATGGCTGACCGCACTTATGACAAGGTTTAATGGAAGCAGTCTGCTGATTGACTGCGGTGAAGGAACACAGGTGGCTATGAAAAAAGCCGGACTTAGTTCGAAACCCATCGACATCATGTGCTTTACACATTATCATGCTGACCATATCAGTGGTTTGCCCGGAATGCTTCTCACAATGGGCAATGCAGAGCGGACAGAACCGCTCACAATGATTGGTCCCAAAGGGTTGGAGCGGGTTGTAAATGCACTTCGGACAATTGCTCCGGAATTACCGTTTGAAATCAACTATATTGAAATAGAAGGAAACGAGCAGACATTTCATATAAATGGCTACGAGATTCATGCGTTTCGTGTGAACCATAATGTGCTCTGCTACGGATATACCATTGAAATTAAGCGGGCGGGTAAATTCCAGCTTGAAAAGGCAATGGAACTTCCGATTCCGCGCAACTTCTGGGGGAAATTGCAGCATGGAGAGTGTGTGGAGTATGAAGGCGTAGTCTATACACCGGATATGGTAATGGGAGCCCGGCGAAAAGGAATTAAGCTGACATACTGTACGGATACCCGGCCCACGAATTCGCTTGTTGAGGCGGCAGAAGGGGCAGACCTTCTCATTTGTGAGGGAATGTATGCCGAACCGGACAAGCTTGTGAAAGCAAAACAGTACAAGCATATGACATTTTATGAAGCGGCAAAAATTGCAAAATCAGCGCAGGTAAAAGAACTGTGGCTGACGCATTTTAGTCCGTCACTTGTTCATGCAGAGAATTATATGAAGGATGTGTGCGCGATTTTTCCGCAGGCTTCGCTTGGAAAAGATGGAAGAACGGTTGAACTCAAGTATGAGGAGGACGAGCTATGAAGAAAAAACATGTCGGAATCATAATAGGTGTAATAGCGGCAATTCTGATTGTGGTTGCGTTTGCTTATGTGGCGAATCGTAAGCCGAAATCGGTGGAGGATACGCCGGAAATCACGGAACTGTCGGAATTACTGAATAAAAATATTGAATCGTCTTATCCAAGCACCCCTCGTGAGGTTCAAAAATTGTATAACCGCTACATTCTTTATATATATGGCGAGAACAATGGAAGTATTGATGAGGAACAGCTTCGTGTTTTATGCGATCAGATGCGAAAACTCTATGACGAAGAACTTCTTGAGAATAATCCGGCGGATGCACACTTTCTTAGTCTGCAGCAGGAATTGTTTGCGTACCGGCAGAAAAAACGCGTGATGCTTCAGGCAAATGTGTGCGATACAAATGACATCAAAATGGAAAAGATACAGGGAGAAGACTGCGCTCGTGTGGAAGCAACCTACTTTATTAAAGAAGGAACGCAGGACTTTATGCGCACCTATCAGGAGTTTGTTCTTCGCAAGGATGCATCCGGTAATTGGAAAATTCTTGGTTTCCACAAACGACAGGGAGGAAACGCATAACCCATGGAAGAGAATAGAAAAGAAGTAAAAATACTTGCGATTGAAAGCTCCTGTGATGAAACGGCCGCCGCGGTTGTTGTGAATGGCACATCGGTTCGTTCAAATGTAATATCATCTCAGATTGCACTCCATACAGAATACGGTGGAGTAGTGCCTGAGCTTGCATCGCGTAAACATATTGAAAAAATAAATCAGGTAATTACACAGGCACTCGATGAAGCAGAGATGACATTCGATGATCTTGATGCCATCGCTGTTACATATGGACCGGGCCTTGTCGGTGCACTTCTGGTTGGCGTGGCAGAGGCGAAAGCAATTGCTTATGCGAAAAATCTTCCGCTGATTGGTGTGCATCATATCGAGGGGCATATCAGTGCGAACTATATTGAAAATCCGGATTTGAAGCCGCCGTTTTTATGCCTTGTTGTATCGGGCGGGCATACGCACCTTGTGCGGGTGGCAGATTATGGTGTGTACGAGATTCTTGGAAAGACACGCGATGATGCAGCCGGTGAAGCGTTTGACAAGGTGGCACGCGCAATCGGATTGGGCTATCCGGGCGGTCCTAAGATAGAGAAAGTATCGCATGAGGGTGATCCGCTTGCAATTTCTTTTCCAAAACCGAAAATTGCAGACGGACCATATGATTTTTCGTTTAGCGGACTGAAGTCAGCAGTGTTGAATTACCTCAACGGATGTCAGATGAAGGGCGAGGAAATTGTGCAGGCAGATGTGGCTGCCTCTTTTCAGCATTCAGTTATCGAAGTGTTGGTGCATAATGCGATGCGCGCAATCGATGAGTTTGGCATGGATCAATTTGCGATTGCGGGTGGGGTGGCTTCTAATCAGACACTTCGCGTGGCATTGGAGGAAGCTTGTAAGAAAAAGGGGGTCGCATTTTACCATCCGTCCCCTATTCTGTGTACAGATAATGCGGCCATGATTGGCGCGGCAGCATATCATGAGTATTTGGCGGGAAAGAGAGACGGATTAGATCTGAATGCGGTTCCGAATCTCAAGCTGGGAGAACGCTAATGAAAACGAAAAAGATTTACACAGCAATTGTACTTGCTGCCGGCTCGGGGAACCGAATGAAAAGCGAGGTGCCGAAGCAATATCTTCCGCTTGCAGGGAAACCGTTGATATATTACGCCTTGAAAGCATTTGAGGAAAGTGAAGTGGATGATATTGTTCTTGTGACAGCACCTTCACATGAGGAATATTGTAAAAAAGAAATTATTGAGCGATATGGATTGAATAAGGTAAAAGCAATTGTGGCAGGTGGCGACGAGCGCTATCTGTCTGTGTGGAGTGGAATAAAAGCAGCAACGAATGCAGACTATGTTTTGATACATGATGGAGCAAGACCCTTTATTGACAATGACTTGATCGCACGCATAATGGATATGGTTGCGCTTGAGGGGGCTTGCACGGTCGGGGTGCCGGCAAAAGATACAATACGAGTCGTAGATTCGAATAATTATGGGATTCACACTCCTGACCGCAGCACGCTTTGGCAGGTGCAGACTCCGCAGGCATTTTCTTATTCTGTGATAGCTGCAGCATATGAGCAGGTGATTGCTGCCGGCGGATGTATTCCTACAGATGATGCGCAGGTATTGGAACTTGCAACCGGGCAGAAGAGTAAAATGATAGAAGGTTCCTATCGAAATATAAAAGTGACAACACCTGAGGATTTGCTGGTTGCAAACTGCTATGTAAATGAGTAGAAAAAAGCGTCAATAAACTTTTTGAAAAAAATGAAAAATAGTGTTGACATATTAAATAGGTGATGATATTATAATATTCGCTGATTCACAAAAGCACATGGAGAGGTATCGAAGTGGTCATAACGAGGCGGTCTTGAAAACCGTTTGTCCGCAAGGGCGCGTGGGTTCGAATCCCACCCTCTCCGTTTCCAATCAGTTTGCAAAGCAGACTGATTATTTTTTCGCCTAATTAGATCAGATAGCGTGCCGATTGACTCGGGCAATACTTGGAGAAGTACCCAAGCTGGCCGAAGGGACACCCCTGGAAAGGGTGCAGGTCGTTAATAGCGGCGCGGGGGTTCAAATCCCCCCTTCTCCGCTCGTTGATTACTTGGATAACACCTTTAAAAAAATCAAAGAAATTTGAGAAAAGTTGTTGACAAATGGGAAAAGCCATGATATAGTAATCAAGCTGACCGCGAAAAAGCGGAAACAACAAAGAACCTTGATAACTGAACAGTGAAATAACCTTGAAAAGATTCTAAAACAGAGTTCTTAAAGAACGATCTTTTTATAACAGTAAAGAACGGTTAAACAAAAGCCAAGCTTTTGAATGACCAGAACAAACTTAAATTATT
>JAQXMB010000003.1 GCA_029012425.1 bacterium
TCAGATTCATGAAATCATCATCTACAACAAGAATACGTTCCCGGTTATCCATGACAATTCTCCTTTTTCTGTATAAATAATAGTAATATTATACTTGATTTACATAAGATAAGTAAATATCATTTTTGTAATTACGCATAATATAAAAGAAAGATAAACTAATCTGTGAATAAACTCACATTAGTTTATCTTTCTTCCATTTTTCATGTCTTGTAGCTTTCGCGTATGTTCCCAGCGGGAATCGAACCCACAACTAGCGCTTAGGAGGCGCTTGTTATATCCATTTAACTATGAGAACTGATGAATCGCTGTGATACTAAAATACCACGCGACCCTGCATCCAAATTGTACCTTTGAATCTACGACCTACCTTTGGTTCTCCCATCAGGTCTTTTTCATTGATACAGATATCATACAATATATCTTTTGAATTTACGGCAAGTACATAAACATCTTCGCCGGTTATCATGTTTTTCGAGCGCTCTACATTCTGGATTTCACCAATGACAGCATATTGATCGCTCTCAATTCCATAAGGCATCATACTTGTATCGACGATACTCAGCAAGTCTTCCTGCCCTACTCGTCTCGACAGCATGGAATACACATCAATATCTTCCATTGTCAAACTTTCAATTGCCTCTTCGTCACCTTCTCTTGCTGCTGAAATCAGATTTGTTCGATTTTTTAACCTGTTCTCATGACTCTGCTTTACTTCCTTCGTCTGTACAATCGGAAGAATAATCTTTCCATTGGTCGAAAGTGCAGAAAGCATTGTAGTTGCACAACAAGACTTGTTTGTACTATATGCACTTCCACGCATGAAATCGCCTATATTTTGTAAATAATAAATCAGTGTAATTCCCAGTCTGCTATCATCACAGATTCCGGCATATGAGTTTTTATCGGCATGCCGTTCAATCTCAATACTTTCCTGTGTACTAATCTGATTTCCGATAAAATACGGATAGAAGTATTCCATATGAAATACATCATTTTTCTGATAGCTGCCGCATACAGCAAGACCAATTCGATAACCAAATTCTTTTTTCAATTCTACAAAATGGTTACCTTCCTTATCTTCGTAAACACTTCGAAGATCCGGCGTACGAATAGTCATCTTAATATATGGTAAAAGGTCCACATCTTTAGTGATCTCACTAAAACCAACTGCGCGTAAAAATGAGTGCATGTTTTAACCCTTTCCAATGCAAAACCAATAACATACGAATGATATCATTATCATCCGTCGCTCATTATAACTTATAACTCATTGCCATGTCTAGCGCTTTTTTTTCTTCTTCAGAAAGAATGATTACACACTTTCCGGCTATTACTTCTTTTATATAAGTATAACAACCTTCACGGCTATGCATCGCATTAATAATAAATCCGTCTTCTTTTTCATTTAACAGACATAATGAAAAACTAAGCTTTCCTCCCATTTCCTGAAATGCGTCATATTTTACAAGTCCAACTTTTTGGAATGCAAACTGAATCTGATTTGTCAGCTTTGCAATATCTGACTGATTCTGTTTGCTTAAGCTTTCCAGACCATCAATCTGGTTCAAATGTTGCGCCACATTTTCTTCTAATGATTTAGCATTCTTTCCGCTCATAAATAACTGATATTTCTTTTTGAGCTTGGAAAGCTGCACAGCATTTATTATTGTGATAATTAATAATACAACCAAAAGCAGTACCATGACTGCTCCGCAGATTAACACAATATCAAGGTTATTCTGCATCATACGAATGATATATGAAAAATCCATCTCTTTATCCTTTATTGTTTCTTATTCTTGTCCTTGTACACTGTAAAGCATTTCGATAATATGATCTAATTCTTCAGGTGAATAGTATTCAATCTCTATTTTTCCTTTTTTCATATCCTTCGATGTAATTGATACCTTTGTACCAAATACGCCCTTTAATTTTTCTTCCAAGTCATGGTAAATCACTTCCATCTGCTGGTTTGATAAATCTACTTTTGACTCTTTTTCTGTCTTCTCCTTTTGAAGTTTTTTTACTAATTTTTCTACATCACGAACACTCATCTTCTCATCAAAAATTCTCTGAGCAAGCGTATACTGTTCATCCGCATTTTCAATTGCGAGAAGCGCACGGGCATGACCGGTTGTAAGCATATCATCAATCAACATCCGCTGTACTTTCTCATTTAACTTCAAAAGACGCATAGAATTGGTAACAGCTGTACGACTTTTACTTACTCGCTCAGCCACTTCATCCTGTTTCAGATTAAACTCTGTAATTAGCTTTTTATATGCAAGCGCTTCCTCAATCGGATTCAGATTCTCACGCTGTATATTCTCAATCAATGAGATTTCCATTATTTCCTGTTCCGTATAATTCTTAATAATAACAGGAACCTTCTTTAATCCGGCCATCTTTGCTGCACGCCATCTGCGCTCACCGGCAATAATCTCATAATATGTCTTTCGATCCTGTACGATTAGCGGCTGAATAATACCGAACTGCTTGATTGATTCTGATAACTCTAATAGTGCATCTTCATCAAAATTCTTTCTAGGCTGTTCCCGATTCGGTTCAACCTTATCAATATCCATCATTGTATCAGGCTGAATTACTGCTGTTTCTTTTGATTCTTTTCCGACTTTATCTGCAATTAAGGAATCAAGTCCCTTACCTAAACCGTTTTTCTTCGGTGCCACTATTCTTCTACCTTCCTTTCAATTACTTCGCGTGCTAATTGACGATAGCTTTCTGCACCGGCAGACTTTGTATCGTATAAGTTAATCGGCAAACCATGACTCGGTGCCTCAGCTAATCTGATATTTCTAGGAATAATTGTATTATAAACTACTGCATCAATATTTTCTTTTACATTTTCGACAACCTGCATTGAAAGATTTGTACGAGAATCATACATAGTAAATACAATTCCTTCAATGGTTAACTTCGGATTTAATCTGCTCTGTACAAGATTTATCGTATACATTAACTGACTTAATCCTTCAATCGCGTAATATTCACACTGAATGGGAACTAATACACTTGTTGCTGTAGTCATTGCATTTACTGTTAGCATATTTAAAGAAGGAGGACAATCAATAATAATATAATCAAAATCATCCTGAATATAATCAACTGCATCTCGCAGTATGTATTCTTTTTCTTTGAAATCTAATAACTCAATCTCAGCTCCGGCAAGATTGACATTTGAGGGAAGTAAATACAGGTTCTCAATTTGCGTTTGAACCATTGCTTCCTTAACTGAACATTCATCCAGCATTAGCTCATAGATTGTATTTTCTAACTCAGACTTATCAACACCTAATCCACTTGTTGTATTTCCCTGTGGATCGAGATCTATTGCTAACACCTTTTTTCCGGCTTCCGCAAGACATGCTGATAAATTAATAGATGTTGTAGTCTTTCCAACGCCACCTTTTTGATTGGCGATTGCGATAATTCTTCCCATTTACTTTCTCCTTTTTGTGCTTTGTTCATTATAGCATGGAGTATGTAACTTTTCTATAGAAAGGTTTGCTAAAAAGTATTTTTTCTATTTTATTACTTTTATCTATTTTTTCATTTAAAAATGTTTCACGTGAAACAATACTTGATTATGTATATGATTATTTTTTAAACACAAAATCTTGAAAGTATAAATGTTTTTTATTAAATGTTTCACGTGAAACTTGTAGAAAACA
>JAQXMB010000004.1 GCA_029012425.1 bacterium
TCTCTTTCGGAAAATAAGCGCAAATAATATCAAAATATAGATCGCTAAAATCGAAAACAATACTATTTGACAGACGATTTTTCCGATGCTCTTTTTTTTATCCATGAATGCTTTTTCCCTCTATGTATTCGATATTGCTAATCATATGACCGACAGACTCGAACATATCCTCAAAGAGTTGGTTTTCATGCTCAATTGTGCTGTCAATCCGCTCCTGCTGACTCTGAATTTCCTGCTTTTCTGTATGAACCATATCGGCTATTTATTGCATCCGATACAATTATCATTTGTAAAAACTAAACCCATCGGCGTACTCCTCTTTTGTGTGATAATAATATATGAATTATACATTATCTGTTCACAAACAGCAATACACAATCATTAACATTTATTAACCGATTTTCTTTTATATTCATATACCGCAGCAAAACCTGCTGCAACTACGACACAAAGAATGCATATTGTAATCTGAAAAATCAAATCATTTCCATGGAAAAAGGATAGGAAGAAGTTCACCAGAAAGTGAAAGGTCGTAACTATCAAAAGATTTCGATTCCAGTAATAAAGAATATCCATGACAATTGACCATGCAATCGTACAGATCATAAACTGCACGATATACAAAAGCAGACCGAGTCCTGTATAACCCGAAATCAGCCAAAGCGGAATGTGCCAAAGTCCCCAGATAATTCCGACATACACGCTGCTTCGAATGACACCGTATCGTTCCATGAGATGCGGAAACAAAAATCCATGCCAGCCGCTCTCCTCACCTGTTGCACCGGTAAACAGGCAAATGATAAATGAATAACTAAAAAACGGAAGCGAAAATTCCCACTGAGAAGCAATCGAAACATGATCCCATAATGCCGTCACCGTGCTTGCAATAAAATAAACCGCTGCCTCCAGAAAGAAAACAAAAAAGAACAGCTTCATATTCAGCTTCTGCTGAAACATACTTTTTGCCACTTCCTTCAGGCTCTTCTTCGGAAACAGTTTTTTTCGTAACAGTAACACAGCAATGGTGGGTGTCCACGAAATAAAAATCTTTACCCCGTCCAAAAAGTAACTCTGCTCATCAAAATTAACCTTAATCACATTCCCTGCGATTAACGCAATCAGCATCAGAAAAACACCCCAAAACAAACCATACGCACCAAGCAAATAGATGACCAGCTTCTTTTTCCAGTCTTTTGTCTCAACACAGCTCATATTCATTCGTATCTCCTTTTTCTTCCAGTAATCTGATTTCTTTCACAAGCAATAATATAAGCGCCATAATCATCAGCGCAGCACCTGATATACTCATCACAACTCCGGCGCCTCTTCCAACACTGATATCTCTTGCGCCTGCAATCCGGTCTGCCAGAACACCGCTGCACGCATAGGCAACCACATAACCAATCTGCGATAGGAAACCAATGAGTCCCCAGATGCGTCCCTGCAATTCCTTCGCAGTATTCGTTCGAACCAGATAATCCAGACAGGTATTGGCAAACGGAAGCATTGCGAAAAATCCAAAACCGGTCAAGGTGATGAGGGGAATACTTCCAAGTAATCCAAAGGCAATAATACATCCGCCGGCCAGTACAAGCGAACCGCTTAAGATTTTCACATAGCCGGATTTGATTCCGAAAATTCCAAGATAAATACTTGATACAAGCATACCACTGGCACAGATGGTTTCTGCGATTCCAAGCGTTTTGGCATCCGCGATGGATAAAATGAGCGGTTCTGCCAAGATCTGGAACACGCCGATAAACAGTGTTAACAGCGACGAAAGCAAAACCAGCAACAGCACACCGCGTCTTTCACAGATTGCCTGCCAGCCCTCTGCCAGGCTCTCTTTGAGGGTGATCTCTTCGCACTTCTTTGTTTCTGCGATTCCTTTTTTTACTACAAATGTCGTGGTTACAGTGAGCATGAAGGTACAGATATCAATTACCAGAAGCAGCTTTACATCCGACACAGAAAGCAGAATTCCTGCGATAACCGGTGATATCAGATATCTGGCGCTTCCCGCAAGTGATACCAGTCCGCTCGCATTGGCATATTCGTCCTCAGTCAGCAGGTCAGAAACCGTTGCCTTATACGAAGGCTCTAACAGCGAAGAAAAGACAGACGATATAAATACGCCGATACATATCTGCGCAAGCGTTGTCTCTCCACGCATCATACAGATTAATATGTAGATGATTCCGATTGCAGAGCACCCATCTCCAATCATCATAAGCATTCTTCTGTCGTAACGGTCTGCAAGAATACCTGCCGGGACACTCAAGACCAAAGTCGGCAGAAATCCGAGCAGTGTTACGACTGCCATACCGGCTGCGCTTCCTGTTTTCTCAAACACATACACGCCAAGACCAAAGCTGGTCAATCCTCCTCCGATTGCAGATATCAATTCTCCCAACCAGAGCAACAAATATTTTTTAAAGCTTGATTGATTCATTTTTCTCCTTCCTTTTAACCGACAATCTGTCGGTCTGTGATTAAAAATGAAGTAACCATCCTTTGTCGAATAGTTACTAC
Organism: bacterium; assembly: GCA_029012425.1. GTDB lineage: Bacteria > Bacillota > Clostridia > Lachnospirales > Lachnospiraceae > W0P33-017. Next base: position 2,533 of record JAQXMB010000004.1, read on the forward strand.
ATACTACTGCTCATAAAACATTGGCAACATTGTTTTTAAAAGACTTCCTTCTTTCATATGAAGCAGAATTTCCGTATTACAGACAAGCGCCAGCACCTTATTCTTCTTCTCTTCTTCGGAATAAGCAACGGCATCATCAAATGCAACATTCGCGTAAATCAAAATCATCTGCATGACATCTTCCGGATAATCCGTCTGCATGATTCCCTGTGCCGTTCCATCCTGAATGATCTTCACAAATAAAGGCATCATTCTTTCGATCAGATTCTTCTGGATTTTGTCGTGCATCAGTGCATTCTGCGGTTTGTGAACCTGCTCTAAAAGCATATCACTGCCGGGCGTATCCACATGCGTGGCAAGTACCGTCTGTGTCAGCCGCGTCAATACCGGAATAGACTCATCGCATGCGATACGGCTCGCATTTGCAGTAATCTCATCTAAGGTTCGCGCAATCATTGCATCAAGAATATCCTCTTTTGACTTGAAATAATAATAGAGTGTTCCCCTTGCGATTCCAATCTCCGCTAAAATATCATTCGTACTCGTATTATCATATCCTCTTGAACAGAATAGTCGCTCAGCGACATCAAGTATTTCCGCTCTCCGCTCGGCTGCTTCT
>JAQXMB010000005.1 GCA_029012425.1 bacterium
TGCCCCGGCGGATTAAACTATTCGAAGCTGCCGCTCCCTTCAAGACTTGTACTGAAAGGCTTATCCTCCATGTTAAAGAAAAAAGCGGATGTAACTCCAAGTGAACGCGATATGGCCGAAAAACTGACTACAACCTTCGACATCTCAGACCCCAAATACATACTTCCGATTGTTGCGTACTTAACACAGGAATAATTACTGCTTATTGACGGCAGCTATCAATTGAATTTATTCATGCATTTTCCGATACAAAAGGCGGCTGAGTCCGTACTGTACACATGCGAGCGCTACAATACCGAGCGCACTTGCCGCTATTACACTCAGCACAAACAAGAGCCCGCGGTCGGGAATATTCATGATTCCATAAATCCAATAGCCCGATGCGTAACCGTATATAATTACATAAACCAGATAAACAAGCGGGAAAATCAGTGCGCTAAGTACGGTTTTCCCTTTTGTTCGTTCCTCCGGTATTGTGCACAAGAAAAAAACAATCGTTGCAAGGATTGGATTTGTAATATGTAAGAACAGATACGAACCCTTGAAATTAAACTCAGCAATAAAAGCCATACAAATGATAAACACCAGCTGTACCAGCACCACACTGTTAAAATAAACCGGCTGCGGAAGCTGTTTTTCTTTGAGCAGCCCATTCAAGCCACCGACAATAAACACAACACCTGTGATCAGGTTCGAAAGAAATGTCAATTCATACTCGTACATACCGTGCTCCATCAGATACGGAACATAAGTTATCACAACAGGAATCAACATAAGAATTCCTACGACCAGCAAAATCCAACTTTTTATTTTTTTCATCCTTCTTGCCCTCTTTTCTTTGACTTGAAGGAATTGCAAGTCACTGTTTTTCTTACAATTCCCCCGTCAAATACCTATCATGAACCATATAAGACATTAGCATATTCTTATTCGTTCGGCAAGAACCCGCTTCTATTACTGGATTCGTCTTACCCAGATTGCCGGTCTGATTCCTCCGCTCGAACGGTTTACTTCCTGTGCCCCACTGCTTATCTGTCCTTCGCTGGTCACAACCGGCGCATTTATGGCTGCCCCGTCCTCTCGGAGCCACCACCAGGAATGCTTATCCTGTCCATCAACATTCACGCCCCATCGTCTCGCACACTCCGTCTGTTCTGCCCGCAAAACATCTCCGTTCAGTTGCAGCTCATTCGCCTGTTCTGCGGAAAGCAGGAATACATAATCTCCGGTATCCGCATCAGCTGCCATATACTTTTGTTCTGAATCGGAAAACAGGTTATAATACGCTTCTTCCGTAAGCATTTTTCGGATATCTGATTGCTCATAAGCTACCGCTTCATGTTTCTGATGATAGCTGCTGCCTGCAAGCACATATTTACTCAAAAGCAATACCTTATCATCCTCGTCCTTTACAACCAGCCAGTCTATCGGTTCATCCCCCTGCTCAACCGGATCAGAATCAAAATGTCCAAACTGCACGCAGTCTCCAACCTGCGCCATGCTGATTGTTTTCAGCTGATTGCTGAAATCCTCCGAAGAGACAAGTGTTGTACGAAACAGATTGATACAGAAGCATACAACGAGTGCCGCAAAAAGAAGTCCGTACGCGCCAAATACATAATTCATGTATTTTTTAATCTTCTGTTTTCTTTCCGTGCCTTCCACGGTTGTTTTTTCATCCAGTTTTCCGGACACATAACCGTCTAACAGCTCCAACAGCTTTTCATCCAGCCAACGCAGTCCGATGGCGGCCCCCGTTGCAATTACAAGTGTTGCAACAAACATCAGAATTCTCGGCGATTGGTCTTCAAAGGAATAGGTTGTCATGCAAAGATCATGAATCAGATACAATTCCAACGAAAATGCCGCCGCATTTCTAAGTATGAAGTTATCAAAACGAACCTTCATTGTGATAAGCAGAATCATCACGACAAAGAGTATACATAAAAGCATCTGTGCAAGGAGCGTTACAAATTTTTCCGAATATCCCATGTAGGTATAGCTTTCAAAATAGTATCCGTAGGTCGTTCGCACATACCGCTCGAGCACACATGCACCTGCGAAGAAAACAATGCTTAACGGCAGGGCTACAACATAGATTTTCTGAAAGAAACCGGCAATTGCATCCTTATGCTTACCGAACAGCAGACCTACTGCAAACAGAATCGTGGAATTGTACCACCACTCTCCGCGGAACCAATGTCCGTTCAGTGCAGTTGTATCATGGCGAAGCAGAAAACCTAACGCGATAACTGCAAGCACGAATCCAATCAGTACACGCAATGCCGTCTTCTCATTTTTGATATAGCGAAATGCCAGATAAAAAACAAGATAGAACAATAAAAGCTCGATAATAAACCAGGCATTTGTATTCATCAGTGTGAAACCGAAAATACTTGATAAAAATCCAAGCAAATTGGTAATTCGGTGATCCGCAATACCGGGTAGCAGATACAAAATATTAGTAAGTAAAAACGGCACAAGAATGCCGGACATTCTTCGATACAGAAAGCCATCCAGATAATTGTCTTTCTCCTTGAGACTTCTCATCAGTCCATAACCGGAATAGAAAAAGAAGATGGATGTAAATAAAATACCCATATCGGCGAGAATGGTAATCGGTCCCAGATACACCTCGCCGTATCTTGTGACAAGCTGTGTCAGGTGATGCAGGATGATTCCGTATGCAGCAACAACCTGCAGGTTTTTCGAATCGGTTACGGACCAAAAATTGTCCTGAAGCTTCCCATGTCCCGCAATTTTTGCACGAAAGCATAAAATGATAAGCAGTGCAAGCGGGAACACACATAACATGTAATTTTCCATTTCAACAACCTCCCTTTTTGTATTGCTTTGAATTGTGTTTACAAATGAAATACAATATCCTATAATAATTTCAACTAACACTATCTTTCATTTTGAATACTTTTGATATAACATATTAACTAAATATCATAACAATATTTCAAAGGATAATAAAATGGATTATTTCGACCTGTATTACCGAAATCAGTTCGGACGGTTTCGAAAAGACCGCTATGAACGATTAATCTATGACAAAGACGGGCTGTGTATCATGCGCCGCATCAACGATATTTCGGCAGAGTTTGACTTAAGCTTCGAGCTTATCCATTTCCATGAGGATGTGGAGTTCATCTATATCATTTCCGGAAGTGCCGGCTATATCGTAAACGGCAAAAAAATAAAGCTTCACGCCGGAGAAGGAATCTTTGTAAATGCCGGACAGCTGCATTGCATTACAAAAGAGCTCTCCGAAGCCTGCCGCCTGTATTGTCTCATTTTTCATCCGACGCTCCTTACGGCGTCCCGTTTTGTTGCGGAAAATTATATCGAACCCATCCTTATGAATCCGGCATTAGAATACATTTTATTGTCAGAAAAGACACCCTGGCATAAAAAGCTTATCGACGAGATTGGTTATATCTGTGAACTGGAAGCAACCGACGACAGTGATCTTGCCGTGCTTGGCCATATCCATCTGTTGTGGCAGATCTTGTACCAAAACAACGCCCCCACCCCCGAGACGCAAAAGAAGCTTTCCCATCTGTCAACCATTCGGGAAATGGTATTGTATATTGAAAAACATTTTAACGAGCCGATCACGCTTGACGATATATGCAATGCCGGCCATATCGGAAAGACTTGTTGTACCAACTACTTTAAAAAATACCTGTACCGCTCACCAAATGCGTTTTTGAATGAATACCGGTTAAAAAAAGCCACAGAATACCTATGCAATACGGATATGAATATCACCGAAATTGCATATGCCTGTGGCTACAACGGTGCGAGTTATTTCACGGAAAAATTCCGTGAAAAATATAATCTTACACCGAGCGAATATCGAAAAATGTCGTAGGTCTTATTCCCAGCGGAAGCCCTTAATTCCAATCACGCTGCAGATGACTGCGATAACCAACATAAAGATGACCGGACCAGTCACATTGTCCATCGGTAAACCGAGCGCAGCATTTTTCAAAATCTTGATCCCCTGTGTGAGCGGCAGTATTCCTACGACCTTTTGCATCATTTCGGGCATTACCTCGTAAGGAAGTGTCGCTCCCGAGAATACGAGCATCGGAAAATACAGCGCACTTGCGATTACCCCGGCAATTTTTGAATTCTTGGCGATTCCGCCAACCATCATTCCGATACTGAACATCGAAACGATCACGAGAAGATATCCCACCAGAAACAGCCCGATACTTCCTCTCATTCGAAATCCGAAGAAACACATCGCAATGATAAACAGGCTCACGAGTGAGGCGAGCGAGTAAACCACATACATCGATACTTCAACGATTAACACGAGACTCGGTTTGATCGGTGTTACCTGATATCGTTTCAAAATATGTTTTGCCCGATAGTCAGAAATTACGAGCGGAAGTCCCATCACACCGCCTGCACAGATTGCGATGCTGCAAAGTGCTCCAAACGACTGATCCAAAAAGGTATACTCAGCTCCTTCAAACGCCGGCTTCTGTCCGAATACGATTCCCAGAATTACGAGAATCACAATCGGCATAATCACTGCGAAAAGTACCATATCCATTCCGCGCAAACTCATTTTCAACTCATTTTTTAATAATGTTCTATACGCCTTCATATTCTACCTCCTCATCTGTGAACCAAAGATATGCATCTTCAAAGTTCTCTTTTCCGCTAACTGTTTTTGCCTCTTCTACGGTTCCGTGAAAAACGGTTTTTCCTTTTTTCAGAATCATGATCTTATCACAAAGAGCTTCCACCTCATCCATAAAATGCGAGGTCAGTAAAATCGATAACCCCTTTGCTTTCAGCTGACTCAAAATATTCCACACATCTCTTCGCGCGCGGGCGTCAAGTCCGGTTGTCAACTCATCCAAAAATACCAGTTCCGGGTCAGGAATCAGTGCAAGCACGATAAATAATCGCTGCCGTTCGCCTCCCGACAATTCCTTTACATAGGTTTTCTTTTTATCTGCAATTCCAAATGCCGTTAATAGCTCCTCGTAGTTTTGCGTGCTTTTGTAAACCGAAGCAGTCATCTCACACAGTTCCCCAACCTTTATCAGATCCTGATACTTTGATTCCTGGAACTGAACGCCCACTCGTTCAAACACTTTTGACCGTTCCTTCACCGGATCCATTCCGAGCAGTTTTACCTCGCCCGAATCCATCTTTTTTGTTCCTAACATACATTCAATCGAACTGCTTTTTCCTGCACCGTTTGCTCCGAGAAGTCCAAATACTTGTCCTTTTTCAACTTCGAAGCTTAAATGATCTACCGCGGTGTGATTTCCATACTTCTTTGTAAGATTTCTTACTTCAATTGCATTCATTTCTTTTCCTCCTTCATTTGTTCTGAACCTAAAATAACACCAAACAAAAGTCTGGTGTTATAGTGGAGGGTTATTTTTTTTATTATTTTTTTACGGTTCCAAACGAAAGAGATTTTCTAACATATGCTAAAAAAACAAGCATTTTTCTTTTTTAGATTTGCCGTGCTTGTGAATTGTAACATTGTTTTATTTCCTCTAAAATCTGAATTACCGCGCGCGCATTTTCAATCGCATGATTCAGAGAATCAATCAGCTTGTCACATGCCCAGGCAATATCCTCTTCCTCTTCCGGCGTGTTTAATAGCTCAAGCATGGAATCTTTCTTCCCATCGATTTCACGCTCGAGCTTTGTCAGCATTCGAAGAATCGCTATCAAAGAATAATTCGCGCAACGAAGGGTTCGAATAATCTTTAATCGATTCATATCATTGGAATCATAGATACGGTAGCCGTTTTCCTTCCGCTTCACGGTAAGCAGTCCGTTCATCTCCCAATTGCGGATGGTATCAATCGTAAGTCCTAATTTCTTTGCCGCTTCTGCCCGCTTGAAAAAAACACCCGCCTCGGGTGGCTGCCGGTAAATGACTTCACAAAGCTTTGCCGCTTCCTTCGAACGCTCTATTTCTTCCTCTGCAATCTCGATGTACTCTTTTGCCAGGGCGATTGCGTCATCAAAACGATAATTGGCAGACAGCTTTACAACCTCAATGATCCGCTTGCGAAGTCCGGCCTGCAGGATCTCGGTCTGAAACGCCTTTTTTGTCAGTTCAAACTGTTTGATATGAAGATCGGTATATACCCGATAGCCATTTTCTTTCCGTTCGGGCTTTTGAATGAATCCCCATTCCTCATACATGCGAACAGTATTCGGATGCATTCCGACAATTTTTGCAATTTGACCGGTCGAGTAGGTAGCCATTTTTTTCCCTTTCTTCCATCGAAGACTTTTGTCTGCATCATCCTCCGATTGATCGTTTTTGCATCATACTTTTTATCAGTTTACCTTCTGAAATTATGATTTTCAAGAGCTTTCCATCATTTGTAACGATTCTAAGCAGTTACCTATTGACATATATATCGCAGTGCGATATGATGTGTCTATCGCAGTACGATATATCGCAGTAATATATAGGAGAGCACTTACATGAACGCACATATTAAAAAAGTATATGTTCCCATGACAGAGACCGGCTTCTACATTCTGCTCTGTCTTCAGGAACCGAACCATGGATATGGAATTGTCCAAACCGTCAGGGAGCTGACCGGCGGGGACATTGTGTTAGCCCCGGGCACCATGTACGGCAGCCTGTCGAAAATGGAAAAGGATGGACTCATCTGCTTTGTCGGAGAAGAAAACAAGCGAAAACGCTATTTGATCACCGACCTTGGCAGAGAGGTCTTAGCATTGGAAAAGAAACGAATCGAGCGGCTTTATCATAATATGAAGGAGATGGAATAATGGCAGATAAAAAGACGGTCTTTAAATTTTTTACGGTTCCCCAGTATCGTAAAGAGGAAGAATACTTAAGCGAAATGCATGAAAAAGGCTGGAGATTAACCGGTATTACTTTTCCCGGTTTTTATCATTTCGAGGAATGTACGCCGGCCCACGGAACTTATCGTCTGGACTACAATCCGGACAGCACAAAAAATCACGAGGAATATGTACAGTTATTTGATGACTGCGGCTGGAAATACCTGTTTGATTTTGTCGGATACAGCTATTTTTTCAAGGAGGGAGATTCCTACGCAGACAATGAAGAAATCTTCTGTGACGACGAATCCCGGCTGGAAATGATGAAACGCGTCTTCAAGGGAAGAGTCTTACCATTAATCATCATCTTTGGATGCACATTTGTTCCTCAGTTTCTAATGAACAGCATCGGATATGGCGGCGGAAGTATCGCACAACAGGTCCTCGCCTCAACCATGTTAGGCTTGGCAGCTGTGTATTTATTGCTTTTTGCTTCGTTTTCGATTCAGTTTTATCAGTATGAAAAAATGATTCATCCTGATGAAAAAGGAGTCCTCAAAAAGTATGTGGGAATATTTGGGCTAATAGTCGCAATGGCAGTGTTTCTTTTTGGTGTTTACATCTATAACAATCAATCGGATTATCAGGCATTTACCACTGACAACGAATATATTGTAGACGCCGAGCGATTAAACTGCACCGTCAAAAAGGATTTTGACTTGAAGGAAGGCGCTGTCATTAAGGTCAATCATGAAAGTGAACACGGTGAATTATATATCAGCGTTGCCGAAGATGATACGGAGCCAATTTTCTACGGAAATACCTATGGCATGTTTGAGAGCTTTTCACTCACCATCCCTCACGATGGACGCTATACAATCACCTGTTCCGGGAAAAATATGGGCGGAACGGTTACATTTGAATTTGTGCAATAAACCATTCCGCCACCATATCACTTTCGAGGCTTCGATTCCGTATTTATTTTTATAATGCGTGAATCGTATCGGTAATCGTCATTTCACGCACACGCTTTGCCGGTTGATAAACTGCAATCACCGCTGCAAGCAAGGTCAGTCCGAGAATGATGCAAAGCGCGCTTACCGGAACATACCAGG
>JAQXMB010000006.1 GCA_029012425.1 bacterium
GTAACTATTCAGACCGCATCTCGATTTCGCTAAAGCTTCATCTCGATGTGGCTTCTTGCCAAAGAAATTTCCATAAATATCGTTGTTTATGCAAGCATAACCCCGATATTTAATGAAAATTGCCTTGGCTCTGAATAGTTACCATATTTGAATCAATTTGGGGTAGAAAAAGCAAAATAGTAGATACTATTTCGGAGAATGTGCCGTTTAATCGGCGGTATGATTCTTGTATAATGTACATATCAAGCAAGGCAAGAGGAATGCGGATGCATTCTTTCGTAAAAGCGCATAGAAGAAAGAGAGGTATAGGATATGTTATCAATATTATTTACAATCATGATGCTTATTGTATTTGGAAAGCTGCTTGGTTTTGCACTGAAAGCCACATGGGGAATAACAAAAATCATTTTCTCGATCGTGTTGCTTCCGATCGGATTAATCGTTCTTGCAGTTATGGGACTTATGTGGATTGCATTGCCGGTTCTTTTGATCGTTGGTATTGCATCAATCTTTGTATGTAGAGATTCGTAAGAAGTTGGAAGGAAAACTTGAAAAATGGAGGATATGAGAATGGCAGATGTAATTAATGAAAGAAAAGAGATTAACGAAGCAATTGTTGCCGGTGAGCAGGCATTGAATAGTCTGTACGCAGCGCAGGAGAAATTAAACAGCGCAAGAGGCTGGGGTTTTGTCGATTTGTTTGGCGGCGGATTTCTCACCGATATGATGAAGCACAATAAGATGAATGATGCATCCCGCTGTATGGAAGAGGCGAAAAATCAAATTAGGAGATTTCAGAAGGAACTGTCAGATGTGCAAATGTCTGTAGACCTTCGTATGGATGTCGGAGGATTTTTATCCTTTGCGGATTTCTTCTTTGATGGTTTGGTTGCGGATTACTTGGTTCAGTCAAAGATTGAAGATGCAAGGAGTCAGGTATCCGATGCAATCAATATGATCAACGATATTCTCTTTTCACTGCGGAATCGTTGGAACGAAGTATAATGAATTTTCGGTGAGATAAGATTCACACTTTGTAACAGTGGCAGGAAAACAAATTCATATCAGGGAGAATAGAATCTTTGACCGAAACTAGAACAAAGAGGACAGAAAATTTAATTTTTCTGTCCTCTTTCTGTGTCTATATTACCACAAAATCGCAATTTTTTCAAGACTTCCATTAAAAATACAGATGGTCTATAATCATTTTCCACCCCAAAAAAGGATGCTTGATGAGAACGCATGTTGGGAAGAAGGCAAGCAAAAAGAGATTGGGCGAAGCGCTTTACCGGATGGAACAGAAATGACGCCCTGTATGTGGAAGGAGAAGGATGATATGGAGAAGAATTTTTTGGAACTGTTTACACAGAAGAACCAGTTGGCGAATGTGATGGCAACCAACAAGGTGACAGAGGAGTTTGGACTGACGCTTACGGAGGAAGAGGCTCATCAGTTGGTGGAAGCCGGAAGAGAGGAATTAAAGAAACAACAGCGCATCGAGTTTGGGGAGGGCATAGTATCAAAGATTATTTTTGCATTCTGCGATTCTTCGTATATTTCGCAGGATAATTTCCTGGACAGCATCATGCGCTTGCAGGAAATCTTCTTCCTGTTTAAAAACGAGAGTATGGATCTGCTTTCTGACGATGAATTGCTGACATTTATGCGGGAGCAGTTTGAAGAAATCTGCTTTGGAGATTTTGATTATCTGGAAAGCACCTGTCTCGACACATTCGTGCAGACGGTTCGTGCCGGGTATCTGGGCTTTAAGCGGAGCCAGGGAAAAGGTGAGTGTCAGCATGATGCGGTGCAGCGCTGGGATCAGAATCTGTATACCGAGGCACTGATGAATCAATTCTGAATGAAGTCGTGTCTTAAAGTATGTGGAATATTATTTTGAAGAGATAGAGCGAAAGACCACGGTTTTTACTTGAAGGGGGATATGATTTTGAGTTTTCTATATGAGATGGAAGAACTGGTGCCGCTTGTTGCACAGCTGACAGAGAAGTATACCTCAAAAGAAAGTACTTCGGTCACTTACGAGACTGCCAGACAGCTGATGGAAGCAATCATCTATTGCATTAAGAAAGGAATATCCGGACAGACACTTGCCGGGGGCAGGAAGCTGGCTGCTGCACAGGCCTATGCGTATGGATATGATTGTCTGGTAGATAAAATCAAGCGCACACAGGAAAAATATAACGATCTGATTACCAATTTTTGTGCCTATGGAAATCGTAATTATGCTGCCACGGTAGAACAGGCAATTCCCGGTTTTTTTCTGCATTATGATGCACGATTTCATCCGCAGAATACGATTATCACGATGGATTATCCGACGATGATATCTGCGTTGGATCAATGCGGAATTGACGCAATTGCACAATACATTGATTATATTTCGTACGAACAGAGATTTTTAAATGCATTGCCGAAACAGTATGTATATGAAGTGTTGGAGCGCTTCCCGGATGATACAAGAAGCTGTTTTGATAACATATGCCGTATCGTACTTCGTAATGTCCTTGGACATCTCTTGATTGGGAAAGGCTTCTTCGAGGAAATCTATGAAGAAAATTATGAAAAACTCGAAGATCTTGTCGCGAATAAGCCGGACGAATGGATGAAAACAACGATCGAGATGCTATTGGATAAACTGATAGATGAACAGTTTGACGCAGATGCCGGAATGAAGGAATATTTTTCTGCCGATATTGAGTCGTTTGTTGTACAGTTAAAAAATGCTGCAAAATATCATTCCATCAAACAGGTTGTCGCATTGTAACCTGCGGTAACCTGTGTTTTGAACAAATCCATTTAAAATGGCGATTCTTTGGTTTTGGATTCCTTATATACTTTCGGAGAAATGCCCATTGCCTTGTGAAAGGCCTTGGAAAAATAGAGATTATTTTCAAATCCAACGGAATTTGCAATCGCGGTAATCGACAAATCAGAATGCTCGAGCAGATTGCATGCCTGCTTAATGCGGAATTCTGTCAGATATTCCTTGGGTGACTTGGCGATTACTTTTTCAAAAGAACGAAACAGATGACTTCGACTGAGACCGACATAGGATGCGATATCCTCAACCGTGATGGGATAAGAGTAATTGGCACTGATATATTCGATCCCTTTTTGGACATAGCTCGAATAAGAGGTCTGGCGTACAGGAATGGTTGCACCTTTCATGAACAGGGCAAGTGCCGTGTAGAGGCGGCCGGTCATCTCAACCGCATGATCAAATTCATTTCCTCTTGACTCGTAAATATGTAAGAACTGATGACGGATTTCTTCGCCATAAGCAGTCTGTTTTATGATTGGTGTCTCTTTTGAAAAATCGGTTGCGTTGATAATCGCAAGGGCATCGCTTCCGTTGAAACCGACCCAGGCATATTCCCATGGATCGTTTTGGTCGGCATAATAGGTTACAATCTGATTCGGATAGACCAGGAAGGTATCTCCTGATTCCAACGAATACTTCTTGCCGTTTGTCTCATAAAATCCTCGTCCGGAAATAATATAGTGAATCAAAAAGTGGTCGCGGATACCGGGCCCCCATTGGTGCAGAGAATCACATTTCTGATAGCCGACATTGTATACGGACAGGGAAAGCAGCTCTTTTTTAGAAACCTTGTAGGAGTTTTTGTATTTTTCATGCATCGTAAATCACCTCATGATTACATTTTACACAAAACAGAAGTGGATGCAACAAAATTCCATGTTCCTTCTACATTCTTTTCTATAAAAACAGAAAAAAAATGGTAGACTAAGGTTAGATGAAATATGTTAAAACTGTTTGTGACAGAATGAGGGAAAGGCGGTAACAGACATGGCAATTTTAGTAACAGGCGGCGCCGGATACATCGGAAGCCATACATGTGTAGAACTTTTGGAAGCAGGAAAAGAAGTGGTCGTTTTGGATAACCTCAGCAATTCCAGTGAAAAATCACTTGAGCGTGTGGAGAAGATCACCGGAAAAAAGGTTACCTTTTATAAGGGAGATATTTTAGACCGCGATATTTTAAATAAGATTTTTGAAAAAGAGCAGATTGAATGCTGTATTCATTTTGCAGGACTGAAGGCGGTTGGAGAGTCTGTTGCCAAGCCTTGGGAGTACTATGAGAACAACATTGCCGGAACACTCACACTTGTGGATGTGATGAGACAGAATGACTGCAAGAACATTATCTTTTCTTCTTCAGCGACTGTGTATGGAGACCCGGCTCAGATACCGATTACCGAGGAATGTCCGAAGGGACAGTGTACCAATCCGTACGGATGGACCAAATCGATGCTCGAGCAGATTTTATCTGACATGCAAAAAGCGGATCCGGAGTGGAATGTAATTTTGCTTCGCTACTTCAACCCGATCGGTGCGCATCAGAGCGGAACGATGGGAGAGAATCCCAACGGAATTCCGAACAACCTGATGCCTTATATCACTCAGGTAGCGGTTGGCAAACTGAAAGAACTTGGCGTATTCGGAGACGATTATGATACACCGGACGGAACCGGAGTCAGAGATTACATTCATGTGGTTGGCCTTGCGGTTGGACATGTGAAGGCATTAAAGAAGATTGAGGAGAAAGCGGGTCTTTGCATCTACAACCTTGGAACAGGACACGGATATAGCGTACTTGACATTGTGAAAAACTTTGAGGCGGCAAATGATATTGAAATCCCGTATGTGATTAAGGAGCGCCGCCCCGGAGATATTGCAACCTGCTATTGTGATCCTTCAAAGGCAGAGCGGGAGCTTGGATGGAAAGCACAGTACGGCATCCGGGAAATGTGCGCTGATTCGTGGAGATGGCAGAAGAATAATCCCAATGGATATGAGGAAGATTTGAAAACAAAATAGTAAAAATTGTATACTGAAAAATATGCAAAAATGCTTGACATTCCGCTGACCCTTTGATAGTATTATAAACGGTTCGTTGGTCAAGGGGTTAAGACGCCGCCCTCTCACGGCGGAAACACGGGTTCGATTCCCGTACGGACTGTTAAAAAAGGATTTCCACTACTCGGAAATCCTTTAATTTTTTCTTGCATTACAGAATACAAAGTGTTACTATGTGTATAGTTGAATATTGTACTAGATAGAAGAGTGGGTTGCAAAGCAATCCACTCTTTGTTTTGATAACGAGAAAGAAGGTGAATTTATGTCAAAGCGAGAGGATTATGAAGCTCGCACACAGGAACTGATTGAACCAATCCTCGAAAGACTTGGATTTGAACTTTACGACATTGAATATGTCAAGGAAGGCGGAAGCTACTATCTGAGAGCATATATTGATAAGCCGGGTGGAATCGCGGTAAATGATTGCGAAGCAGTCGCGCGTGAGATGAATCCGTTACTTGATGAGAAGGATTTTATTTCAGATTCTTATATTTTTGAAGTGAGTTCTCCCGGACTGGGGCGGGCACTAAAGAAGGATAAGCATCTTGAAAAAAGTATTGGTGAGGAAGTTGAGATTCATACCTTCCGTCCAATCAATCATGAGAAACAGTTTTTTGGGTACTTAAAATCTTTTGACGATCAAACAATTGTAATTGAGTCTGATGAGAATGAAGAACTTACTTTTGCCAGAGCCGATATTGCCTTGATTCGACTGGCAATCGATTTTTAGGAGGAAAAGAGAAAAATGAAGAATGAATTATTAGAGGCACTTACCATCTTAGAACAGGAGAAGAAAATCAGTAAAGAAACATTGATTGAAGCCATTGAGAATTCTCTTGTAACAGCATGCAAGAATCATTTCGGAAAGTCTGATAATGTAAAGGTTCAGATGAATCCTGAGACCTGTGAATATCATGTGTTCCAGGAAAAGACCGTTGTGGAAACCGTAGAGGATCCGGTAATGGAGATCAGTCTTGCGAAAGCGAAGATGATGGATGCGCATTATGAGGTCGGCGATATTGTCAATGTCGAGATTAAATCTCAGGAATTCGGACGAATCGCTACACAGAATGCAAAGAATGTGATTTTGCAGAAGATCCGAGAGGAGGAGCGCAAAGTTCTTTTCAGTGAATATTACAGCAAGGAAAAGGATATCGTAACCGGTATCGTACAGCGAAATATCGGAAGAAACATCAGTATCAATCTCGGAAAAGTAGATGCAATTCTGACTGAGAATGAGCAGGTGAAAAAAGAGGTATTCCAGCCGACCGAGAGAATTAAAGTGTATATTCATGAAGTGAAATCAACACCGAAGGGACCGAAGATTCTTGTTTCAAGAACGCATCCGGAACTTGTAAAGCGGTTATTTGAATCAGAGGTTTCGGAGGTTCGTGAAGGAATTGTAGAAATCTAGAGTATTGCCAGAGAAGCAGTTAGCAGAACCAAATTTGCTTTGTTCTCGAATGACAACGATGTGGATGCAGTCGGTGCATGTGTCGGAATGAACGGCGCGCGCGTCAATGCAATTGTTAATGAGCTTCGCGGTGAGAAAATTGACATCATTAACTGGAATGAAAATCCTGCAATGTTGATTGAGAATGCGTTAAGTCCTGCAAAGGTAATCTCTGTTATTGCAGATGCGGAAGAAAAGAGTGCAAAGGTTGTTGTTCCGGATTATCAGTTGTCACTTGCAATTGGTAAGGAAGGACAAAATGCCAGACTGGCTGCAAGATTAACCGGATTTAAGATCGATATCAAGAGTGAGACACAGGCGCGTGAGGCCGGTGATTTCATGGATTATGAGAACGATTACGAGGACGACGAGTACTACGACGAGGACGGATACTACGAGGACGGCGAGTACTACGACGAGGAGTATGCGGAAGGTGAATACGCAGAGGGCGAATATGCCGAAGGCGAATATGAGGAAGGCGAGTATGTCGACAAAAACAACACCGACCAGGAATAAAAAGATTCCCGAAAGACAATGTGTGGGATGTGGACAGATGCACGAGAAGCGGTCGATGTATCGTGTGCTCAGAGATCAGGATGCCAATTTTATGTTGGATAAAACCGGTCGAATGAATGGGCGTGGCGCCTATTTATGTCCCAATCCGGATTGTCTTAAGAAAGCAATCAAAACAAGAGGTTTAGAGCGTTCTTTCAAAACGGTAATTCCCAAAGAAGTTTATCAGTCTTTGGAAGAAGCGATTTTGGAACATGAATGAGGATGAATGAATGAGTCAAAAACCAGATAAGGTTTTATCTATGCTTAGCATTTCAGCAAAAGCAGGAAAGGTTGTCAGTGGAGAATTTGCTACAGAGAATGCCGTGAAATCAGGAACTGCATTTTTGGTTATTATTGCCACCGACGCATCCGCAAATACGCAGAAAAAGTTTCGTGACATGTGTTCCTTTTATGAGGTTCCGATTGCTGCTTATGCAGATAAGGACACATTGGGCAGATGTATTGGTAAAGATTACCGGTCATCGGTGGCTGTTACGGATGAAAAGCTTGCAGAAGCTGTGTGCAAGAAGATGGATGATCGAAACGAATAACGCAACATGGAGGTAGTTAATAGATGGCAAAAAGAGTTTATGAGCTTGCAAAAGATATGGGCGTGGAAAACGCTTCATTGATGAAATATCTGACAGACAATGATATTCCGGTAAAAAGTCATATGAGTACCCTTGAAGATTCTGTTGTTGAAAAGGTGAAAAATGAGTTTAAAAAGCCGGAAACAAAGCCTGTTGCTAAGGAGGCGGCTCCGGCGCCTGCAACACCTGGTGAAGAGAGCGCACCTGCGCGCCCCAAAAAGAAGGCGAGCATTACAGCTGTATTTAATCCGCAGAACAGCAAAAACATGAGAGATCGCAAGCCTTCTCAGAGGAAACCTGGCGAGAACCGCCTGGTAAGACCCGCAGGGGAACGGCCGGCAAGACCCGCAGGGGAGCGCCCGGTAAGACCCGCAGGAGAGCGCCCGGTAAGACCCGCAGGGGAACGCCCGGTAAGACCCGCAGGGGAGCGCCCGGCAAGACCCGCAGGAGAGCGCCCGGTAAGACCCGCAGGAGAGCGCCCGGTAAAACCTGTTGAAGAGCAGAAGACGGTAAAGCCTGTTGAAGAGCAGCGCAATGAAAAACCGGAGATTAAGATTCGATTTACCGGTGAGCGAGTAGATCCGTTTGCAACAGCAGAAAATTCCGCAAGAAACAATGGAAACCGTCAGGACCGGTCAAACGGAGATCGTCAGGGAAGAGCTTCTTTGGACCGCTCAAATCGAGGTGAGGGCTATGAGAGAAAAGATCGCAATGCTTATCAGAATAGTGCGAATAATCGCAGTGGTTCCGGTTATAATCAAGGTGATAGAAGTAACAATCGCTTCGGTTCGAATCGCCAAAAGGAATCTGGCACAGCAAGATTTGACAGAGATTTAAATAAGTTTAACAAGGAGTCTGCAAAAGCCGTTCCGGAAGAGCTTCGCTCAAAGGAAAGCCGCGACAACCGCAAGAAAAATAACAACAATAATAACAAGAATTACGATAAGCTCGGAAGCAAGAAACAGGAGCGTCTGATAAATCTTGAAAAACAGACCGGTCATAAGAAGCGTAATGCCGTTCCGCAGGCTCCTGTTGCAAAAGGTGAGGAGGTAATCAAGGAGATTACATTACCGGAGCATATGACAATTAAGGAGCTTGCAGACCGTATGAAAGTTCAAGCTTCCGTTATTATTAAGAAATTGTTTATGAAGGGCCAGATGGTTACTGTAAATAATGATATTTCTTATGATGAAGCTGCTGAGCTTGCTTTAGAATTTAATTTTATTGCTGAGCCCGAAGAGAAGATTGATGTAATTGCTGAGCTTCTCAAGGAGGAGGACGAAGCAGAGGAGAAAATGGTTTCCCGTCCTCCGGTTGTGTGTGTTATGGGTCATGTTGACCATGGTAAGACCTCTCTTCTTGATGCAATCCGTCATACAAAGGTAACGGATAAAGAGGCCGGTGGTATTACACAGGCGATTGGTGCGTATATCGTCACAGCAAACGGTCAGAAGATTACCTTCTTAGACACACCCGGTCATGAGGCGTTTACTGCCATGCGTATGAGAGGTGCGAACTCAACAGATATCGCAATTCTTGTTGTTGCGGCAGATGATGGTGTGATGCCCCAGACGGTTGAGGCGATTAACCATGCAAAGGCTGCAGGAGTAGAAATTATTGTTGCTGTCAATAAGATTGATAAGCCGAGTGCTAACATTGATAAAGTAAAACAGGAATTGTCCGAATATGAGCTGATTCCTGAAGATTGGGGCGGAAGTACGATTTTCTGTCCGGTATCTGCCCATACCAAGGACGGTATCGACAATCTTCTTGACATGATCCTTTTGACCGCAGAAGTGTTGGAGCTGAAGGCAAATCCGAAGAGAAATGCTCGCGGACTTGTTATCGAGGCACAGCTTGATAAAGGTCGTGGAGCTGTCGCAACCGTTCTTGTTCAGAAGGGAACCCTGAAGGTTGGACAGCCGATTGCCTGTGGAAGCAGCTATGGTAAGGTTCGTGCAATGATTGATGACAACGGAAGACGCGTCAAAGAAGCAGGACCCTCTACACCGGTTGAGATTCTTGGTTTGAATAATGTTCCGGATGCCGGTGAGACATTTGTTGCAATGGAGTCAGAAAAAGAGGCAAAGGCATTTGCAGAGACTTATATTTCAGAAGGAAAGAATAAGTTGATCGAGGAGACGAAAGCAAAGATGTCATTAGACGATCTCTTCTCACAGATTCAGTCAGGTAATGTGAAAGAATTGAACATTATTGTCAAGGCAGATGTTCAGGGATCTGTTGAGGCTGTGAAGCAGTCACTGGTGAAGCTTTCTAATGATGAAGTAGTTGTCAAGGTTATTCACGGCGGAGTCGGTGCAGTTAATGAATCCGATGTTATTCTCGCTTCTGCTTCGAATGCAATTATTATTGGATTTAATGTTCGTCCCGACCCGATGGCAAAGGCGACTGCAGACCGCGAGGGTGTAGATGTTCGCTTATACAAAGTAATCTACAATGCGATTGAGGATGTAGAGGCTGCAATGAAGGGTATGTTAGATCCCATCTTCGAGGAGAAGGTGATTGGTCACGCGGAGGTTCGTCAGGTATTTAAGGCATCAGGAGTAGGTAATATCGCCGGTTCCTATATTCTTGACGGTATTTTTGAACGCGGATGTAAAGTCCGCCTGACCCGCGAGGGAGAAGTGCTCTTTGACGGACCGCTTGCATCGCTGAAACGATTCAAGGATGATGTGAAAGAAGTTCGTTCGGGTTATGAGTGTGGTCTTGTCCTTGAAGGATATAATGATGTTCAGGAATTTGACCAGATTGAGGCATATAAGATGGTGGAGGTACCACGCTGATATGAGAAAAAACAGTATTAAAAATACGCGGATTAACGAGGAGGTTTTACGCGAATTATCCGGTATTATTCGCGGGGAAATCAAAGACCCTCGGATTCATCCGATGACAAGTGTAGTTTCTGTTGAAGTAGCACCTGATTTAAAGACGGCAAAAGCATATATCAGTGTGCTTGGCGATGAGCAGGCACAAAAAGAGACACTTGCCGGACTTCGCAGTGCAGAAGGCTATATCAGACGAACACTTGCCAAAAATGTGAATCTTCGAAATACACCGCAGATTACATTTATTATGGATCAGTCCATCGAGTACGGTGTGAAGATGTCAAAGCTTATTGATGAAGTGAATCAGACGAGATCCGCTGATTCGGATACTTCTTTGGAGGATGCATAGCGCATGTTAAAAAAATTAGATGATTATCTGGATGGTGTGTCCGCGGTTGGAATTGCCGGACACATCAAGCCGGATGGCGACTGTGTTGGTTCGTCACTGGCTGTATATAACTACATAAGGGATCAGTATCCGGATGTGCAGGTAACACTTTATCTCGAACCGATTCCAAATATTTTTAAGTTTTTGAAACGCGCAGATGAGATTGTCAGCGATTTCTCAAAAGAGAAAGTCTATGATCTGTTTATCTGTTTAGACTGCGGTGATGCCGGAAGACTTGGTGAAGCGGCAAAATATTTTGAGAATGCCGGGGATACCTTGTGTGTGGATCATCATATCAGTAATGACGGTTATGCAAAACATAGTCTCATTGTTCCGAATGCAAGCTCAACCTGTGAACTGGTGTATGAGTTATTAGACGAGAAAAAACTGACAAAGGATATTGCAGAGTGTTTATATGTCGGTCTGATTCATGATACCGGAGTATTCCAGTATTCCTGCACCTCATCGAAGACAATGAATATTGCCGGAAAACTAATGGATCTCGGCATTGATTATCCGACGATTGTTGATAAAACCTTTTTTGAAAAGACATACGAACAGAATCTGATTCTTGGAACTGCACTGCTTAAGGCCGAACGATACTTTGAGAACCGATGCATTGCATGTATTATCACAGCAGAGGATATGAAAAACTGCAATGCGTTGCCGAAGCATCTCGAAGGAATTGTTGCACAGCTTCGCAGTACCAAAGGAGTTGATGTGGCAGTTTTACTCTATGAGAACGGAGAGAATACTTTCAAGGTTTCTATGAGAACAAACGGTGCAGTGGATGTTGCTCAGATTGCTGCGATTCATGGTGGTGGCGGGCATGTGCGTGCTGCCGGAATCACGATGACCGGTGATGCAAAAGAGATTCTCGCGGTTCTTTTAGAGGAAATTCATGCGCAGCTTGTCTAGCAGAAAAGTGGGGAAACAATGAACGGTATTTTGAATGTTTATAAGGAAAAAGGTTTTACCTCTTTTGATGTTGTTGCAAAGCTGCGAGGTATTTTAAAAGAGAAAAAAATCGGTCATACAGGTACGCTTGATCCCGATGCAACCGGAGTGTTGCCGGTTTGTATTGGAAATGCGACGAAGGTCTGTGCGCTGTTAACAGATCAGGACAAAGAATATGTTGCGCTGATGCATCTTGGAATTGTGACAGATACGCTTGACGCAACGGGGAGAGTACTTCAAAACCATGAAGAACAGGCACATTCATTAGAGGAGTCAGAGGTTCGGGCCGCGATTGAATCGTTTATCGGAACTTATGATCAGATGCCCCCGATGTACTCTGCGTTAAAAGTAAACGGGAAAAAACTGTGTGATTTAGCAAGAGCAGGGGTGGAGGTGGAGCGAAAGCCACGCCCCGTTACCATTTATGCAATCTCAATTGAGGCGATGGAGTTACCCCTGGTTCGCATGAAGATTCATTGTTCGAAGGGAACCTATATTCGTTCACTGTGTGCAGATATCGGTGAGAAACTTGGAGTCGGCGCATGCATGGATGAGCTTGTCCGTACGAAGGTGAGCAATTTTTTGATTGATGATGCATACACAATTGCTCAGATAGAACAGCGAAAAAATGCCGGAACACTTGATGAGATTCTGATTTCTGTTGCTCAGGTTTTTGATGCGTTGCCGGCACTTTCTATCACAAGTGAGGCTGCCCGGAGACTTCAAAACGGAAATCGCCTGTTTGTTCAGGATTTCAAAGGTATTCCGATAGACCTTCATGATGGTGCAAAGCATATTCGGGTTCGTGTATACGATGAAACGGATGCTTTTGCAGCGATTTATGAATATAATCGTGAGGAAGCGGCTTTTCTCTGTGAGAAAATGTTTAAGACCTCATGATTGATAGCAAAATTAAGAAATAGGAAATAGCATGAACAAATGATTTGTTTGAATGATTATAAAAAATTTCAATTGGATAGACCCTGTGCATTGTCTCTCGGCAAATTTGATGGGATTCATCTTGGTCATACGGAATTGATTGATTATCTGAGAGAAAAGAAAAAAAACGGACTGCTCGCAGCTGTTTTTACATTTGACATTCCTCCGAAAAAAATGACAGAAGGGAATGATTACCAGGTTCTTCTTACAAACGAAGAAAAACAAGGGCTGTTTGAGAAAATTGGAATTGATTTTCTTTTTCAGTGTCCGTTCACACAGGAAATCATGTGCATGGAAGCGGAGGATTTTGTCCGCTGGATTGTCACAAGTCTGAAAGTGAAATATATTGTTGTAGGAGAAGATTTTCGATTCGGATATCAGAGAAAAGGAGATCATAAACTGCTGGAGTCACTTGCAAACCAATATGGATATGAGATCCGTGTAATCAGAAAATTAAAATATGAACAGCGTGATATTAGCAGTACATATGTAAGAGAAGAGATTGCAAAGGGCAATATGGAACTTGCGAACAGACTGCTTGGACATTGTTATTATGTGGAAGGAACGGTTGTTTGCGGAAATCAGATAGGAAGAACAATTAATGTTCCGACAGCAAACCTGATTCCGCCGACGGAAAAACTTCTCCCTCCCTTTGGTGTCTATGCGGTTTCTATTGATATAAAAGGAACGACACGGTATGGGATTGCAAATGTCGGAAGAAAGCCAACGATCGATAGCGGAAAATCCGAGAATCCGATTGGTGTTGAAGCGCATATTTTCAATTTTTCGGATGATATTTATGGAGAGTGCATTCGAGTCACCTTTTATACATTTGTAAGACCGGAGCGGAAATTTGCATCATTGTCAGACTTGAAAGCGCAGATAAAAAGAGATATATTGTTTAGTAAACAGTATTTTGCAAAAGAGTTGGAAAACGATATGTTTTACAAGAAGGAGAATTTATGAGCTTGTTATTAACATTGATGGGCGGTCTCGGACTGTTTCTGTTTGGTATGAACTTTATGAGTCAGGGACTGCAAAAAGCTGCAGGAGCGAAGCTGCGCTCTGTTCTGACAGCGATTTCAAAGAACAAGTATATTGCAGTTCTATTCGGAGCTTTATTTACGGCAATTATTCAGTCATCCGGAGCGACAACCGTTATGGTTGTAACATTTGTAAATGCCGGACTGATGGAGCTGACTCAGGCTGTTGGTATTATTTTTGGTGCCAATATCGGTACGACAATTACTGCCCAGCTCGTTTCATTTAACCTGACAGCAATTGCACCGTTCATTTTGTTTGTCGGTGTCATTATGTTCCTGTTTATGAAACAGCCGATTTTTAAGAAGATAGGTGAAGTAGTTATCGGTTTTGGTGCGCTGTTCATGGGTATCAGCCTGATGACTGAGGCAATGAGTAAGCTCAACGACTATCCAAAGGTAATTGAGGTTCTTTCTTCATTAAAGAACCCGTTCCTTGCAATTCTGGTCGGACTTATTATTACAGTGATCGTACAGAGTTCATCTGTAACGGTCAGTATTTTACTTTTGATGGCAGGACAGGGTCTGGTAAGTCTTCCGATTTGTTTCTATTTTATTCTTGGCTGTAACATTGGTTCTTGTACACCTGCTGTTATGGCAAGTATGAATGCGAAGAAAGAGGCGAAGAGAGCCGCGCTGATTCATGTCTTGTTTAATGTATTTGGTATGATTATTATTTCAATCATCCTGATGCTTGCAATGAATCCGTTTACGACATTTATTCAGTCGATTTCCGGGGACAGTATCAAGCGTTGTGTAGCAAATACAGATACGATTTACAAGGTATTCCAGACAATTATTTTCCTTCCGATTTCAACACAGTTTATCAAGCTGGTGAATAAGCTTGTTCCGGGCGATGATAAAGAGGATACCGGATTTTCACTTCATTACATCAGCCGAAACACGGTATTTTCACCGACGGCGACCATTGTAGCTGCGATGCATGAGATTACGAGAATGGGGCAGATGGCGGAAGACAATATGAAGCTTGCCATGGAAGCATTCTGGGATGGTGATCAGGACAAAATTGACCGGGTATACCAGACAGAAAAATACATCGATTATTTGAGCCATGAGATTACGGATTACCTTGTGGATGTAAACCAAAGACAGTTACCCGTAGCGGACAGTTTAAAAATTGGTAGTTTGTTCCATGTTGTAAGTGATATCGAGCGAATCGGTGATCATGCGGAGAATATTGCAGACGCAGCGATTCGTATGAAAGAAGAGAATATCGCCTTCACCAAGAAGGCAATAAAAGAAATTTCAGAAATGTTCGAGAAGGACATGCGTATTCTTACACTTGCTTTTGAGATGTTTGAGACGGAGAGCAATGAGCACATGCCCGAAATTCTTCAGATTGAGGAAACTGTTGATGAGATGGAAATTGAGTTACAGAATTCTCATATCCGCAGAATGGGTAAAGGAAAGTGTTCACCTGAGTCCGGTTTAATCTTTACAGATCTTGTTACCGGACTGGAGCGTGTTGCTGACCACGCAACGAATATTGCGTTTGCGTTGCATGGTTCAGAAGAAATGCATTAAGATGAACTGATAATGTTGTGAAACTGTATGAACATGAGAAAGAAATTCGTTCAATGGAGACTTGCTTATGTCATTACAATATAATGTCAGTTATGAAGTAGCATCAACAATCTTTTTGATGATTCTGCTTTGTTTTATAAATTTTCAATACGATACCAGCTCAAAACTGAATAAAGAATTTCGGAAACTGACATGGTTCGGATTAATTGCAACGATGCTGGATGTGACAACGGCTGTTACAATCAGTTATGCAGGTGTTGTTCCGGTAGAAGCGAATTCGATATTGAATACGCTGTATTTAATATCAGTTGCGGCATTGGGATATCAGCTTACATATTATAACTTATTTTATGTGTACAGAAACAGCAAGACCAGTCCGTTGATCCGATTTAATCAGATTTTTATTTGTTTTTATGTTGTTTTGCTGATTTATAATTGGGTTAGCGGGTGCTTTTTCTCTTTTACCCGGAATGGGGATTATGTGAAGGGACCGGCACATCTTGCGGTCTATCTCTCACCATGCTATTTTGTCACATGCTCTGCCATAATCCTGATTTACAACTTTCGAAAATTTCGCAGATGGCAGAGATTTTCCATCCTTCTTTTTGTGCTCTTTCAGGTTTCCGGTCTGGTGCTTCAGATGTTTTTCTTCCCGGATACACTCTTAGCACTGTTTATGAGTGCACTGGGACTTATGATGATGCTTTTCACGATGGAAACGCCTGATTATCAGAAGCTTGTCATTACAATTGAAGAATTAAGTGAAACGAAGAAGGTAGCTGAAGAGGCTAAAGTGGAAGCGGAAAAGGCCAAGGAAATTGCGCAGCAGGCGAATCGTGCAAAATCTGATTTTCTGGCTAACATGAGTCATGAAATCCGGACACCGATCAATGCGGTGATGGGTATGGACGAAATGATTTTACGAGAAAGTGACAATCCGAAAATATTGGAGTACGCTTCAGATATCAAGCAGGCAGGTGGTATGCTGCTTTCTCTGATTAATGACATACTTGATTTTTCTAAAATTGAGAGTGGCAAGATGGATATCATTCCGATTGACTATGATCTGGGAACTATGCTGAATGATACCATCGACATGATACGCCCGAGAGCAGTAGAGAAAAAACTGCAGCTGGAAGTAAGAATTGAACCGGATACCCCGGTGCATTTGCACGGAGATGAAGTACGGATCAGACAGGTTATGAGCAATATTCTTACCAATGCTGTCAAATATACGGCGGAAGGAAAAGTGACACTTACGGTATCAGGAAAGAAAGTGTCGGAAGGAACCGTACAATTGTATGTTTCAGTAAAGGATACCGGTATCGGAATTAAGAAGGAAGATATCGGACGGATGTTTGATTCCTTTCAGCGTGTTGATGAAAGCAGAAACCGGAATATTGAAGGGACAGGCCTTGGACTTTCTATTACCATGTGTCTGCTGAACTTGATGGGCAGTCGTCTGGAAGTAGAAAGTACCTATGGGACAGGCTCGGATTTCTTTTTCTATCTGGAGCAGAAGCAGGTTGATGATGAGGTCATCGGAGCTGACATTCAGAATTATTATGAAAATGAAAAAAGAAAGATCAGCGTTTTTTCTGAGCAGTTTTATGCTCCGGATGCAAAAATTCTTGTTGTTGATGACAATGAGATGAATATTAAAGTCTTTTTGGGATTACTTAAGAATCATGGCATGCAGATTGAAACGGCACTGAGTGGAAAAGAATGCCTTGAACGAATTGAGAAACATGCATTTCATATCATTTTCATGGATTACCTGATGCCGGAAATGGATGGCGTGGAGACATTAAAGCGAATCAGAGAACTGAAAACGAATCAAAGTCAGGATGCTGTTATCATCGCTTTGACTGCTAATGCAGTTTCCGGAGCAAGGGAAATGTTTTTGAAAGAAGGATTTTCTGATTTTCTTTCAAAGCCTGTTATTGCAACAAAGCTTGAAAAAACGATTCGAAAATATCTCCCGAAAGAGTTGATCATAACGACGGATTCCGGACAGAAGAGAGAAATAACTGTCGAATCCGGTGAACCTGCCCAAGAAGCGCAGATAGAAAACAGCCTTGTGGATTGGAAACAGGGAAGAGCGCTTTGTATAGAGAATGAGGATTTTTACAGGGAATTGCTCCAGACATTTTTAGATTCTCATTCAGATCTGCAGTTGAGACAGTATTATGAGGAGTCTGACTTTGAAAATTATCGTATCAAGGTTCATGCGATAAAGTCAAATCTTGCGAATATCGGAGCCATGCGTGTATCGGAAATGGCAAAACAAATAGAGCTTGCATTGAAAAATGACAATCATGTTTCTTATGTGCGGGAGCACCATGAAGAATTTATGGCGGCATATGAGCGCGTGGTAGCAGAAGTGCGTGCATATATTCAAAATACAGATGACGGAGCTGTTTGAAACAATTATTACACAAATATTACATTTTGTTGACTAATTTCATAATTGTTGTTATAATATCGGTATTAATACAAAAGACAGTAGCGTGAAAATCATCTACTGTCTTTTTTACGGAGGCATGTATGAATCATAAAATATCAAAATATGTAGTTTCTATCTGTGCCGGTTTATTTATGGTAGCCATATCTCCTGAGCTGACATTCGCATCGATGAATGCAGGAGTGAGTGCTATGATTTCCAGTTGTCTGCAGCAGTCGGAAGGATTGATTGTTGCGACAAGTGATGTGTTGATCAGCCGTATGGCCGCAGAGGAGACACAAGAGGAAGAAAAAGAAGAGGATCAGACGCAAGAAAGTCTTTACGGATACAAAAATCTCGGTCTTGCGAATGTAGATACTTATCTGAATGTTCGTGAGGATGCAGATGAAGACTCCGAGCTTGTCGGAAAGATGCCGAAAGGCGCGGGATGTGAAGTCTACGAGGAGAAGGATGGATGGTATCATATTAAATCCGGAAAAGTAGACGGATATGTGACCAGTGAATACCTTTTGACCGGTGAAGCCGCAATTGAAAAATCAGAAAAGTTTGCAAAAACAGTTGCAACGGTAAATACTACGACCTTGTTTGTCCGCATGGAGCCCAATACGGATTGTAAGATTCTTACGATGGTTCCAATTGAGGAAGAGCTCACTGTGCTTGAAGAAGTAGACGGTGGCGCATGGTATGAAATTGAGCTTGACGATGAGTCCGGATATGTAAGTGGAGATTATGTAGATATTTCCATGAAACTGCCCAAGGCAATGACAATGTCTGAGGTAAAATACGGACAGGGCGTATCGGATGTTCGCGTATCACTTGTTCAGTATGCGTTGCAGTTTGTCGGAAGACCTTATGTATGGGGCGGAACCAGCCTTACCAACGGTGTTGACTGTTCCGGATTTACCATGCAGGTTTACGCAAAGTTTGGTGTGTATTTGCCGCATTCATCACGGGCACAGCCAAATTCAGGAAGAACAATCAGTGCCTCTGAGGCGCAGCCCGGAGATTTATTCTTCTATGGAAGCGGAGGAAGAATCAACCATGTAGCAATCTATATGGGCGGTGGTCGTGTTGTTCATGCAAGCAATCGAAGAGACGGTATTAAGATTTCAAATGCATATTATCGAACACCATTAAAGGTTGTAAGTTATTTGTAAAAAGTATTTGCAATTAAATACCTGATATGTTATATTGTTCAAGTATGAGTCATAGCCACATATTCGGTTTGCCGGACACTCCGACCGCTTACTGGATATACGGCAGTTAAATAATTAAGGAGGACATTATTATGTTAGCAAAGGATCAGAAGATAGCTATTATCGCTGAGTATGGAAAGGACGCAAACGATACCGGATCACCTGAGGTACAGATTGCTTTATTGACAACCCGTATCAATGAGTTGAATGAGCACTTAAAGGTTCATCAGAAGGATCATCATTCAAGAAGAGGTCTTTTAAAGATGGTTGGTCAGAGACGACGCTTACTGGCTTACTTGAAAGAGAAGGATATCGAGCGTTATCGTTCATTAATCGAGCGTTTAGGCTTAAGAAAATAGTATCCAATAATAGAGCGGATCATTTCCGCTCTATTTTCAGTTGTTATGTTTCTGTAAGAATCATGTATTCTGAAGAGTTAATTATAAGGAGAAAAGAGATGTATAAGAGTTATTCTATTGAGCTTGGTGGCAAGACATTGACTGTTGATATCGGTCGCGTTGCTGCACAGGCGAATGGTGCCGCACTGCTTAAGTACGGCGAGACTACTGTTCTTTCTACCGCAACTGCATCTGAGAAACCGCGTGACGGTATTGATTTCTTCCCGCTTAGTGTTGAGTATGAGGAGAAGTTATATGCAGTTGGTAAGATTCCCGGTGGATTTAACAAGCGTGAAGGAAAAGCATCTGAGAATGCTATTTTGACATCACGAGTGATTGATCGTCCGATGAGACCGTTGTTCCCGAAGGATTATCGCAACGATGTAACCTTAAATAACATGGTTATGAGCGTTGATCCGGAATGCAGACCTGAGATTGTTGCTATGCTTGGTGCAGCAATTGCAACCTGTATTTCTGATATTCCGTTTGATGGTCCCTGTGCAATGACACAGATGGGTCTTGTTGATGGTGAGTTTATTGTAAACCCCTCACAGCTTCAGTGGGATAAGGGAGATTTGAAGCTTACCGTTGCTTCGACTGCTGAGAAGGTTATCATGATTGAGGCGGGAGCAAATGAGATTCCTGAGGACCGGATGATAGAGGCAATCTATAAAGCACATGAGATTAACCAGACAATCATTGCTTTTATCAACCAGATTGTTGCAGAGGTTGGAAAAGAAAAGCATGCGTATACAAGTTGCGCAATTCCCGCAGAGCTTTTTGATGAAATTAAGAAGCTTGTTCCTCCGGAGGAGATGGAGACGGCTGTATTTACTGATGTAAAGCAGGTTCGTGAGGAGAATATCCGCCAGATTAAGGAGAAGCTTACAGAAGCATTTGCAGAGAATGAAGAGTGGTTAAGCTTGTTGGATGAGGCTGTATATCAGTATCAGAAGAAGACTGTCCGCAAGATGATTCTCAAGGATCATAAGCGCCCGGATGGTCGTGCACTTGATCAGATTCGTCCTTTGGCAGCTGAGGTTGATTTGATCCCTCGTGTTCACGGTTCTGCAATGTTTACACGAGGACAGACACAGATTTGTGATATCGTAACACTTGCTCCGCTTTCAGAAGTACAGAAGATTGATGGATTGGATTTAAATATTACAACAAAGAGATATTTACATCAGTATAATTTCCCTGCATATTCTGTTGGAGAGACGAAGGTTTCCAGAGGTCCGGGGCGTCGTGAAATCGGACATGGTGCGCTTGCAGAGCGTGCACTTCTGCCGGTGCTTCCTTCTGAGGAAGAGTTCCCGTATGCAATTCGTGCGGTATCTGAGACTTTTGAGTCAAATGGTTCTACATCGATGGCTTCTACCTGTGCATCTTGTATGTCACTGATGGCTGCCGGTGTACCGATTAAGAAAATGGTTGCAGGTATCTCCTGTGGTCTTGTAACCGGAGATACAGATGATGATTTTGTTCTGCTTACTGATATTCAGGGGCTTGAGGACTTCTTCGGTGATATGGACTTTAAGGTAACCGGAACAAAAGACGGAATCACTGCAATTCAGATGGATATTAAGATTCATGGATTGACCAGACCGATTGTTGAGGGTGCGATCGCAAGATGTCGCGAGGCAAGATTCTTCATTATGGACAATTGTATGTCCAAGGCAATTGCTGAGCCCAGAAAAGAAGTTGGTCAGTATGCGCCGAAGATTATTCAGATTCAGATTGACCCTCAGAAGATTGGTGATGTTGTCGGACAGCGCGGTAAGACAATCAATGAGATTATTGAGCGTACCGGTGTGAAGATTGATATCACAGACGACGGTGCAGTATCTGTATGTGGAACAGATGCTGATATGATGAATAAAGCAATTGAAATGATTCAGATTATTACAACTGATTTTGAGGAAGGACAAATCTTCAAGGGAACGGTTGTAAGCATCAAAGAGTTTGGTGCATTCGTTGAGTTTGCTCCCGGTAAAGAGGGTATGGTTCATATTTCAAAGATCGCAAAGGAGCGAATTAACCGTGTAGAGGATATTCTTACATTAGGTGATCATGTCACTGTTAAGTGCATGGGCAAGGATAAGATGGGAAGAATCAGCTTCTCTATGAAGGATGTTGACGAGTCTGAAAAATAATTTTGAATCAAATATGAATTTGTTAACACATATGATAAAAAGGAATCGGTAATGACCGGTTCCTTTTTTCTTTCCTTTCATAATATAAATAAATGATGTATAAGGAAAACATATGGAACGGGTTCGAACAATCATTCATACGGAAATTCCTCACAAAGAGGGCTTTTTGGGTTCCGGAACAACGGTGGCAATACTTGATACAGGAATTGCGCAACATACGGATTTCCGGGGTCGAATATTAAAATTTATTGATTTTGTGGGTAACCAGGCCAACGCCTATGATGACAATGGACATGGGACACATCTTGCCGGAATTATTGGCGGAAGCGGTGTGGTTAGTCGTGGAAAATATATGGGGATTGCACCAAAATGTAATTTTGTTATTTGTAAAGTATTGGATTCAATAGGAAACGGAGATACGAAAGATGCATTAACAGCAATCAATTGGGTTTTGGAAAACAAGAAAAAATATAATATCCGATTCCTTAATATTTCAATAGGAATGATGCCTCGTGCAAGATATAATGAACAGAAATTGCTCGGTGATGCCATTCGTATGCTCTGGGAGGCAGATATCTGTGTTGTTGCGGCATCCGGGAATAATGGCCCGTCCCGGGCATCAGTAACTGTACCGGGAACAATTCCGGAAGTGATTACTGTAGGTAGTCTGGATGACGATGATCGAAGTCTGATTAATGGAACGATGAATATCGGCTATTCCGGTCGCGGACCGACGGATGTATGTGTTTCAAAACCGGAAATACTAGCCCCCGGGACGAGAATTATCAGCTGTTGTCACAGAGGTGGTTATGTGGCAAAGAGTGGTACATCAATGGCAACTGCGGTTGTTACAGGCGGATTAGTACTTTTAGGCGATATATATCCCGGAATGCGACCGTCGGATTATAAACTGTTTATGTATAGCAAATTGAAACGCAGAAAAGATAAGATTGGTTGGGGAAGCTTTGATTTTGCAGATTTATTGTGATAGAATAGTCACGAGGAGAGAAAAGAGGCTACATGAAAAAAATACTGAAATATTTGACAAATCGATTGTTTATTGTTGGAGTTATGATATTGCTGCAGGTGGGTTGGATTATTGTGCTGTTATTCAATGCCAGCCTGCGTTTTCGTTTTGTGTCATTTCTTATCAAAGCGTTATCGCTGTTTATCATTGTAAGCATCGTCACAAAATGGTCAAATCCATCCATTAAGCTATCATGGATAGTATTGATTCTTGTTGTTCCGATTGTTGGAGTTCCGGTTTATTTGCTATTTGGCCGTTCAAATCTCACGAAATCCACCCGGCTTCGCATGGATGAGGTTACCGGTAAGATTTTGCCGTATTTACCGGATGATACAAAAACGCGAGCGCAGCTTCGTGAAATCGATCATAAAGCTGCCATACAGTCAGATTATTTGAAAAATGCAGCAAATGCGCCGCTGTATCAGCACACACATACCAGATATTTTCCAAGCGGAGAAAAAATGTTTGAAAGTATGCTCGAAGATATTCGAAAGGCGAAGCATTCAATCTTCTTAGAGTTTTTCATTTTTGATCAGGGTGTTATGTATGATCAATTATTTGATGAGCTTGCAAAGAAGGCGGCGCAAGGTGTTGATGTACGAATGATTTATGATGATATCGGAAGTATCACCAGAATGCCTGCACATTTTTATCGTGACTTACAAAAGAAGCACATCAAATGTGCCGCGTTTAATCCGGCACGACCGATTCTGTCAATTTTCATGAATCACCGGGATCATCGAAAACTGATGGTTATCGACGGATTGATTGCATATACCGGTGGAGCGAATATCGCAGATGAATATATCAATGTTATTTCACCGCATGGATATTGGAAGGATGCAGCCATTCGTCTGGAAGGTGCTGCTGCCGGAAGATTTTTATTGATGTTTTTTGAAATGTGGAGATATATTGTCGATATCGATGAGGATTATCGAGTGTTTCTTCCGTCGGAAGAAGTGCTGAATGCGATCGATTCGGATGGTTTTGTACAACCGTATGGAGATACTCCGCTCGATCATGAAAACACCGGAGAAAATGTTTATCTGAATATGATAAATCGTGCGGAGCATTATGTATATATGTATACACCATATCTGATTTTGGATCAGGAACTGATGGTTGCACTATGTAATGCTGCAAAGAGCGGTGTCGATGTGCGTCTTGTGACACCGGGAATACCGGATAAGAAAATGGTTTATAAGCTTACAAGAGCACATTACAGAAAATTACTTGACAATGGCGTGCGAATCTATGAGTATTCCCCTGGATTTTTACATTCGAAATGCTTTCTCAGCGATGATTCGCTTGCCACTGTCGGAAGTATTAATATGGATTATCGAAGCCTTTATCTTCATTTTGAATGTGGTGCATGGATGTATGGCTCCGAAGCAGTCATGCAGTTAAAGGAAGATATGCTGGAAGTATTTCAACTATCAAGAGAACGCACGGTTTTGGATTGTTCCTATCGATATCCATTGTTAGGTGAAATTTTGCAGGCAATGCTTCGACTGTTAGCGCCGTTATTGTAGATCCACGTAAGAACTAACAGAATAGGCGTTTTACTGCTTTCAGAAAATAAAATGTAAAGTCTGCAACGGGAATATCCTCACAGGCAATGATCGGAACAGAACCGATGGAGGAGCTTCCGATGGAATAGACTGCATGACCGACAATGTCCCCTTTGGTGATTGGTGATTCTATGGACTGTGGAAGCTGTAAGCTCTTATCAACAGCATTCAGGTCCTGGCCTTTGACATCAAGATATTTCATTGGTCCGGCATAAGCAATGTTAAGTTCCGTTTTTTGTCCATGCAGAACCGGCAACGGAGACAGGGGTTCGGTGTTTGAATCCTCGTATAGCAGGCATTTGGAAAAACCGTAATCCATCAAAGTGCAAAGATCTTTTACACGCGATTTGATGTCAGGCTCTGCCATGAGAACGGTAATCAGTTCAATGTCATCCTTGGCTGCAGTGGCAGAGATGCAATACTTGGAAAGAGAAGTGTAGCCTGTTTTTAATCCGGTGGCATATGCATATTGTTTCAGAAATTTATTCGTGTTTGTAAGGCCGAATTCACTGGATCCCCGTCTGGTAACATGTGTGATAGAATCCTGCCAGATATTGCAATAGTCTTTGATTTCAGGATGAGCGGTAATCAGTTCACGAGACATAAGAGCGATGTCGCGGGCAGTTGTCAGATGACCTTCTGCTTCGAGTCCGCAGCAATTGACAAAAGTTGTATTGTTCATGCCGAGAGCTTTTGCTTTTTCATTCATTTTTTCGACAAATGCAGGCTCTGAACCGGCAACAAATTCGGCCATTGCAACACTTGCATCATTTGCGGAAGCAATACTGATACATTTGATCATGTCCTGAACCGTTTGTGTTTCGCCGGGTTCAAGATATACTTGTGATCCACCCATACTGGCGGCATGTTCGGATACAGTAACTGTATCTGAGAGAGAGAATTGTTTCTTTTCAATTCCTTCGAAAATAAGGAGCAGAGTCATGATTTTCGTTACACTTGCCGGACGAAGTCTTTCATCAGCATTGCATTCGTAGATAACGGTTCCTGTTTTGGATTCCATTAACAGTGCAGATTTGGCCGATACCTGCAACTGTTCTGAAGAAGCTTCTGTTTCATCTGCATATAACAGAACCGTAGGTGTGAAAGATAGAATCATAATGAGAAGATAACAAAGATAGGATTTCATTCTTTTTTTCATTGTTATGATGTTAATCCTGAATAATTTACTAACAGTTTACGCTTGAAAGAAATAAATAATGAGGTTTTTATGCTTTTTTTTCGAATTTGTATTGTAGTTATAAGTCTGTTATTGGTTTATGTAATTTGGCAGGTCTGGGAACTGCTACAGTTCAATCAGACGGTATATGAAATTCAAAGTGATAAGCTCTGTCGGACTCATACATGGATTGTTCTGTCCGATCTCCATTTATGGCAGTACGGAAGAAAGAATACACGATTGATTTCTGCAATTCGAGATGCGGCTCCGGATTTGATTTTAGTTCCGGGTGATTTTGTTGTTACGAAAAAACACAAAAAATTTCATGTTGCACAACATCTTTTTGATGAATTGGTTAAAATTGCTCCGGTTTATGTTTCGAACGGAAATCACGAAAGCCGTTGTGAACAGGCGGCGGATTCGCCGTATCAGATGAATTATCTGAAACTAAAACAACATATGATTGAAAGCGGAGTTCACTTTTTGAATAATAATTCGGAGAATGTATTCATATCTGCGGACGAAATCGCAATTTGGGGACTGGAGATACCGCTTGAAAACTATAAAAAAGGCTGTTATCAACCGATACCGGAGGGATTTCTTGTTGATGAGCTGGGAGTTGTCGACGAAGATAAATTTAACATTCTTCTTGCACATAATCCGAGATATATTCCGCAGTATTTTGAGTGGGGGGCCAGCTTGACCTTGTGTGGACACTATCATGGAGGGCTGGTGTGCATTCCAAAAATCGGATCTGTGATTTCCCCACAGTTTGAATGGTTCCCGAAATACAGTTTTGGAAGATTTCATGCAGATGAACAAACTGCGATTGTCAGCCGCGGATTGGGTACACATACCTTTCATATTCGCATTTTTAATCGTAGTGAGCTTGTTATTATTAAAACAAAACACTAATTCTTGTATTATTATTACTTTTTGCCACAAAATATTGAAAAATCACTTGATATTTTCTGCCTCAGCGTATATGATAGGAGTGCATAGTTGTGCCGGAAATGCTTCGGCGAAAAGATGAATAGCGTTTGAGGTTTGGTTATGGATTTAAATGTGAAGCTTCAGGTATTTGAAGGACCGCTTGATTTACTCCTTCATCTACTCGATAAGAATAAAATTGATATTTACGATATTCCGATTGTAGAAATTACCAATCAGTATATGGACTATATACGGAAGATGCAGGAGCAGGATTTAAATATCATGAGTGAATTCATGGTTATGGCTGCGACCTTGCTTGACATCAAGGCTAAAATGCTGTTGCCCGCAACTGAGAGTGATGATGAGAATGAGGATGAGGATCCGAGAGCAGAACTTGTTCAGCAGTTGCTCGAGTATAAAATGTATAAATATATTTCCGGCGAACTCAAGGATCGTCAGATGGATGCAAGCCGTGTGTTGTATAAGATGCCAACGATTCCGGCAGAAGTCGCAGCTTATGAAGAACCGATTAATCTTGATGAACTTGTCAGTGATTTGACACTACAGAAATTAAATGAAATCTTTCAGTCGATTGTAAAAAAACAGGTCGACAAAATTGACCCGATCCGCTCAAAGTTTGGAAAAATCCAAAAGGAAGAGATATCACTGGAAGAATGTATGTCTTCACTCGAAAATTATGCAAAAAACCACAAGAACTTCAGCTTTCGCGGACTTCTTGAGAAAGCAAAATCACGAATGGAAGTGATTGTAACTTTTCTTGCTATTTTAGAGCTGATGAAGATGGGATATATTTATATCAAACAGGAAGCAATTTTTGAGGATATTTATATTACCTCACAGATTGCGGCATAGGAGAGCTATGGAGCAACAGGATTACAAATCAGTCATTGAGGCGATTTTATTTACGATGGGCGAATCTGTATCATTAGAACGAATCGCCAATGCATTGGAAATTGAAAAAAAAGAAGCAAAGCGTCTGGTAAATGAGCTGATGGACGATTATCAGAATTCGAATCGTGGTATTTCAATCATAGAGCTCGATGGAGCCTATCAGATGTGTACGAAGCCGGATATGTATGAGTACCTGATAAGAATTGCGAAACAACCGAAGCATCGTGTTTTGACAGATGTTGTACTCGAGACGCTTTCTATCATTGCATACAAGCAGCCGATTACCCGTGTGGAAATTGAGAAAATTCGCGGTGTTTCTTGTGATCATGCGGTGAACAAGCTGTTAGAGTATAACCTGATTAAGGAGCTGGGTCGCTTAGATGCTCCGGGAAAACCGTTGCTGTTTGGCACGACGGAGGAGTTTTTGCGCAGCTTTGGTGTCCAGTCAATTGATGAACTGCCTGTACTTAATCCCGAGCAGGTCGAGGAATTCAGACAGGAAGCAGAAGAAGAAATGAAAGTTGATTTAAAAATATAATGGGTGGACTATCAATACGAATCGCATGTGTCGGAAAAATAAAAGAAGCATTTTTTCGCGACGCAGTTGCTGAATATGTAAAACGACTTGGTGCATATTGTAAATTAACTGTGACGGAGGTCGCAGACGAAAAGACGAAGGAACATGCATCTGAGACGGAAGAACAACTGGTAAAGGAAAAAGAAGCAAAACGGATCCTTGGTGTAATAAAAGACACCGATTATGTTGTGGCACTTGCAATTGAGGGCAAAAATCCTGATTCTGTTACCTTGGCAGAGCATATCGAGCGACTGGCAATTCAGGGAAACAGTACCATCGTATTTGTGATTGGCGGATCGTTGGGATTGCATCAGAGTGTACTCAAACGAGCCGATGAGCTGCTTAGCTTTTCTGCAATGACATTTCCGCATCAGCTGATGAGAGTCATATTATTAGAACAACTATATCGTAGCTTTCGAATTCAAAATCATGAACCCTACCATAAATAAGGACAGTGGCAGGGTGCATGATTTTTATTTTTTTGTCATAAGATACATTATGAAAAAGAATAAAACACATCGTACAAGAACCTCAAATGATGAAAGAAGAATCGATGGATTTTCAAATCATCTGCAGTTTCCCCAGGATGTCATGTGTGGAGTTGTAATTGTGACTGTTACAGGACGCAGAGAAATAATGATTGAGAACTTCAAAGGAATTATCGTATACGAGGATGAGCGGATTCAGATTCAGACAAAGGATTGTAAGCTTACAATATTGGGGAATCATCTGAAGGTTGATTATTATACGAACGAAGAGATGAAAATAGTCGGAAGAATTCATCAAATTTGTTATGAGGTATAATCATGTTATTGTCGCTTCTTAAATTTATGAGGGGCTATTTGATTTTGACTGTTACCGGCGCATCTGCTGAGCGATTCCTGAATTTATGCTGTAAAAATAACATTCTGATCTGGAATCTGACACCTTGTAAGGAAGAAAAAGGGTTTCGATTTTGTATGAGTCTTCCGGGTTATATGAAAACGAAGGATATACAAAAACGAACACATACGAAAGTGCGCATTCAGAATAAATGCGGGCTGCCTTTTCTTTTATACCATCATCGGTATAGAAAACTGTTTGCGGTTGGTCTGATATCGGCAGCAATTCTTATTTTTTATTCTTCTGCTTTTGTGTGGAAGGTAGAAATCAACGGAGTAAACAGTCTTTCTTCAGATACAATTCTTTGCTGGCTTGAAGGTGAGCATCAAAGTTATGGAACCAGAAAAAAGGATATCAATTGTTCAGCACTCGAAGCAAAACTTCGAAATACATTTCATAATATTGCGTGGACATCCGTAAAGATTGAGGGAACAAAACTTACGGTAGATATTACGGAAAGCCTTCCGGTTGACAAACAGGCAGTACTTCCAAGTGAGGGTGCATGGGATATCGTATCAAAGGAACCGGCAGTGATAACAAAAATATGTACGAGGAGCGGGAAACCATTGGTTGAAAAAGGGGATGGAGTTTCACCCGGAGCAATACTTGTTTCCGGAGAACTGGAAATCCTCAATGATAGTGGTGAAGTAAGTAATTACCAATATGTTGTGTCTGATGCAGATGTTTATGGTTTGGTACGCAGGCAGTTTAAAAAAACGATTCCGCGGACTTATCAGAAAAAAGTACGAACCGGACAGCAGACAACAAACTATGTCATGAAAATCGGAAAATGGAATTTCCCGTTTCAATGGAAAAAAAATCATTTCCAGACAAGTGATACAATTTGTGAAGATTATCAGCTGCGATTGCTCGGAGAATGGTACCTTCCGGTACATTTTATTCGATCAGAACAACAGGAATACTATTATGAAGAACAAAAATATACGAAACAGGAGATTACGAAAATAGCGAAGGAAGAGTGGGATTTGTTTTTAAAAAATTTCACGGAAAAGGGTATACCAATTCTAGCAAAAAATGTTAAAATAGAAACAAATTCAAACGACTGTGTTGTAGTTGGAACCGTGGATGTAGAGCTTTCGCTTGTTAACTACTCGCCAACGAAGCGAACGCCTTTTACAAGACAGGAAGCGGTTGATGATACATAGACAGGAAAGAGGAACGAAATACAGATGGCTTTAACAGAACTTTCTTTTGATTTACCGGCAGAACATATGGCAAATGTGTTTGGCCAATTTGATGTATATATGAAAAAAATTGAGCGTGCTCTTAATGTGTCAGTGGTGGTTCGCGGAGAACAGATGAAGCTTCTTGGTGAACCGGCTGCAATTAAGAGCGCTTCTTGCGTATTTGAACAGCTGCTTACACTTTCAAAGCGTGGCAATACGATCACAGAACAGAATGTAAACTATATTTTGGAGTTGTCGAAGGAGTCACTAGAAACTTCCATTGTTGCAATTGATGAAGACTTAATTTGTCATACCATCAACGGGAAACCGATTAAACCTAAGACTCTCGGTCAGAAGGCGTATGTAGATGCGATTCGTAAAAAAATGATTGTCTTTGGAACAGGACCGGCAGGAACCGGTAAGACTTATCTTGCGATGGCAATGGCAATCACTGCATTCAAAAATGAAAATGTCGGAAGAATTATTTTAACAAGACCTGCGATCGAGGCAGGAGAAAAGCTTGGATTTTTACCAGGAGATCTTCAAAGCAAGATCGATCCTTACCTTCGACCGCTTTATGATGCACTTTACCAGATTATGGGTGCTGAGAGCTTTTCAAGAAATATGGAAAAGGGATTAATTGAGGTTGCGCCTCTTGCATATATGAGAGGAAGGACGCTGGATAACGCATTTATCATATTGGATGAGGCACAGAATACAACACCCGCACAGATGAAGATGTTTCTGACTCGTATTGGTTTTGGGTCAAAGGTTGTAATTACGGGAGATGCTTCACAAAAAGATTTAGCCCCCGGTGTAAAGAGCGGACTGGATGTGGCGCTTCGCGTATTAAAGGATGTGGATGAGATTGGGGTCTGTGAATTGACAAGTAAGGATGTTGTCAGACATCCACTCGTTCAGAAGATCGTAAAAGCTTATGATGAATACGAGACCAGACAGGCTGAACGCGATAAGAAAAAAACCGCCGCTTCGAAAAAGACAAGGGGCAAGGGCGCATGAAGATAGAAGTTTTCTCAATTCGGCGTGCGATGCATATTTTCATATTATTCTTATGCTCTGTGCTGTTTCCGCTTATCTGCGGAATGATCCATAAAAAGAGTGCTGATGTCTGGATCGTGTGGTTTTTCATCAGCCTTCTGTTATATCTGACTTACTTTTTGTATGTTGAACATGAGCGGTTAAACAAGAAATTGCCGATGGGACAAAGCAATGATTTTTCCGGAATTTGTCTGGTGTATTCGATTGGGCTTGCTGTTGCAGTGATATTC
Source organism: bacterium (assembly GCA_029012425.1). Classification (GTDB taxonomy): domain Bacteria; phylum Bacillota; class Clostridia; order Lachnospirales; family Lachnospiraceae; genus W0P33-017. The sequence continues at coordinate 30,983 of JAQXMB010000006.1, forward strand.
AGTTTCTTACCGGCATATACAGCACCTGTAATGATCATCTCAGCCATTTGCTATGGTGCGTTCCGGAACAATATGGGTACGATTCTGGCGGTTTACTTTGCACTTTTAAGTGCTTTGTTTTCGGAAGGAAATGAATATGAACTGCTTGCATATGCCTTGCTGGTAATCATAAATGTAATGCTTTTCGATTTATTTGAGCAGAAAACATTACAAACATGGGTTACATTTTTAGTGATTAGTTTTTCGGTCGTTATTCCGGTTTGCTGCAACTATTTGGCGAAACATGAGCTTTCGGGCAGAGTAGTAGTTGTTTCGTTAGTCGGATCAGGACTAACCATTCTTATAATGAAGTTTCTCTCACCGCGCCTTCGAGTCCGGGAGGAGAAAGCGGTAGAGCTGAGTCTTGACACAATTATGGATGATGCATATCATCTCAAAAAGGAAATTGAAGCCTATTCGACTGCGGATTATAATCACGCGGTACGAACTGCGCAGCTTTCGAAACAGCTTGCAGGAAAAGTGAATGCAGATGAGAAAATTGCATTTGCAGGCGGATTTTATTATCGTATTGGGAAACTGGAGGGGGAGCCATTTATTGAAAATGGTGTCTCAATTGCCAGACATAATTGTTTCCCTGAGGCAGTCATAGCAATTCTTGAGGAATACGGTGGAGTAAAACGACTTCCGGGTACGATTGAAAGCGCAATCGTCCATATTGCGGATACAATTGTTACGAAGTTTGAGTTGTTGGACAAGGATATGTTTTCATCTACCTGGAACCGGGACATCGTGATTTATCAGACGATGAATGAGAAATCTTCAGAAGGATTATACGACTGTTCAGGACTTTCCATGAATCAGTTTTTGACAATTAGAGAATTCCTTGTAAAGGAGGATACACTTTTATGACAATTTTTTTGGAGGAATCAACGGATGTCAAATTTGATTTCGACTATGAAACACTTGCAAAACAAGTAATTGAAAAGGCTTGTGAATATGAGGAATTCCCATATGAAGCAGAAGTGAATCTGATACTTGTGGACAATGATGAAATCCGTCAGATCAATAGGGACTATCGCCGGATGGATCGCCCGACAGATGTGTTATCGTTTCCGATGCTTTCCTATGAAACCGCAGGAGATTTCGCTCATTTGGAGGATTCCATTGAAGATAACTTTAATCCCGATACCGGAGAGATTATGCTTGGCGATATTATTGTCAGCGTAGATAAAGTATATGAGCAGGCGAGAAGCTATGGGCATAGTATCGAACGCGAATTTGCTTTCCTGATCGTACATAGCATGCTGCATCTCTTTGGCTATGATCATATGGAAGAGGATGAAAGAATTGTCATGGAACAAAGACAGGCAGATATTCTTAATGCACTTGGAATCGTTCGGTAAATATTCAATATGGAATACGAGAAAGGAAGAAACTATGAAACGAAAAATTGCCATTTTATTGATAATGCTGATGACTACCGCAACCGTTTTCTCCGGTTGTGGGAAAAAAGAATCGGAAGAACCGGAAATTGTTGATTTAACATTGCCGCCGCCTGATATTATTGAAGAGGAAGAAGAGCCGGAGGAGGAGCCGGTTAATCTTCACGAGAATGAAGCACAAAGCTACCTGACAGGTGAATGGATACCAAAGGAAGAAGTAAATCGCCGTCCGGTTGCAATGATGTTTGGCAATACGGTGGATGCCACTCCGCAGTGCGGAATTGGAGAAGCAGATATTGTTTATGAATGTCTGGTTGAGGGTGGACTCACAAGACTGATGGGAATATTCGGTGATTATTCAAATGCCAGGCGATTTGGTTCCATTCGCAGTTGCCGTTTGTATTATGCGTATTTTGCAAAGGAGTTTGATGCAATCTATGCACATTACGGACAAGCCAAAAATGCGCTTAGCTTCTTGAACAGTGATCAGATCGATAACCTGAGCGGACTGGAGGGACCCATTGAGAGTGTCATGTATTACCGCGATTCAGAGCGCGTTGCACCGCACAATGCTTTTTCCACTCCGGATGGTGTGACTGCCGGAATAGAAAAGAAACAGTATCGGACGACGCATCAGGATGACTATATACCACATTATCTGTTTGCACCTGAGGAGGAGAAAATCACGCTTGATGGTGAGGCCGCAGCTGTTGTCAGACCGGGTTATCCGATAAACAAACCCTGGTTTGTTTATGATGAAACAGCGGATACTTATAAGCGTTTTCAGTATAAGAAGGAACATATTGACGGGGATACCAATGAACAGCTTGCGTTTACCAATCTTGTGTTCCAATACATGGATTACCGCGTACTTGACGAAAAAGGTCGTTTGGAATACGATACTGTAGGAAAAGGGGTCGGAAAATATTTTACAGGTGGCAAAGTTGTTGATATTACCTGGGAGAAAACAGATCTGAATTCGCCTGCAATCTATTATGATGGCAATGGTAATCAGCTCACTATGAATCCGGGAAAGACATGTGTATGTATTATTGGGAATAAGGATGCAGATAATGTTCTTATCTACGCGACAGAAGCTGATTTTACAGCAGCACAGTAATGAGGATAATTACTTAATATGAAACCTACTTCACAGAAAAAAAATCATACAAATTTCCTTGTTCAAGGTTCCATACTTGCAATCGCTTCAATTGTCAGCCGAATCATTGGCTTGTTGTATCGAGGACCATTAACGGATATTATTGGCGATCTTGGAAATGATTATTACAGTACGGCATTTGAGATTTATTCATTGCTACTATTGATCTCATCCTGCAGTTTACCGCTGGCAGTTTCCAAAATGGTATCTGCTCGTGTGTCACAAGGAAAAATGAAGGATGCATATCGTGTATTTAAAGCTGCCATGGTATTCGGTATGTGTACCGGTCTGATTGCATGCCTGTTAGTATTCTTTTTTGCAGATATTTTTGCAGATATATTAAAAACGCCATTTGCAGTGTTTGCATTACGAGTGCTTGCACCGACACTGTTCATTGTTGCAATACTCGGAGTGATCAGAGGATTTTTCCAGGGACTTGGAACGATGATGCCGAGTGCGGTTTCGCAGATTGTGGAACAAATTATCAATGCAGTTGTGAGTGTAGTGGCTGCTTATTACTTGTTTGCCTATGGCGCAAAGATTGGTGCCGTACTCGGAGATGAGGGTGATTATGCTGCGGCATACGGTGCTGCCGGCGGAACACTCGGAACCGGTGCCGGTGCCTTGGCAGGCTTGTTGTTTGTTTTATTTGTATTTGTTGTGTATAAACGAGTACTGAATAAAAAGCTTCGCCGTGACAGATCAGCTGTTCAGGAGACCTATGGTCAGATTTTGAAAGCACTTATTTTTACGGTTGTACCTGTGTTGCTCAGTACAACACTTTACAATCTGAGTGCAATTGTCGATCAGGGTATTTTTAAGAACATTGCAAATTTACAAGGATATACAACAGAACAGATTCATACTTTCTGGGGTGTGTTTGGCGGAAAATATCGTGTACTTGTGAATGTACCGATTTCAATTGCATCTGCCGTTGTTTCGGCAAGTGTACCGGCAATTACGGCTTCCTTTGCCAACAGGGATAGAGAAGGTGTATTATTAAAAACATCCAATGCGATTCATTATAGCATGGTCGTTGCTTTCCCGTGCGCGGTTGGACTCGGTGTTTTGGCATCCCCTGTTTTACAGATGCTTTTTCACGATAGCACAGCTTTATCAGCACATATGCTTCAGTTTGGTGTTGTAAGTGTTATCTTTTATTCGTTATCTACCTTGTCAAATGGAATATTACAAGGAATCAACCGGATGCGCGTCCCCGTTGTTAACGCAGCAATTGCATTATTGCTTCAGAGTGGACTCCTTGTTTTTTTGATGTATGTATGTAATTTAAACATTTATGCAGTTATATGGGCAAATACATTTTTTGCATTTGTGATGTGTCTGCTCAATGGAATCGGAATATACAAATATATGGGATTTCGGCAGAAAATCATAAAATCCTATGTGATTCCGGCAGCTTCCGCTGCCATAATGGGTGTCATTGTATATGGTGTATATTTTGTTGTTCAGCTTGTAATCAAGATTAATACAATAAGTACGATCATATCCATTGCAGCAGGTGGCTTTTCTTATTTTGTTATTATGCTTTTACTAAAAGGACTTGCCAGAGAAGATTTGCTCGCATTTCCGGGAGGCAGAAAGCTGATTATTCTTGGAGAAAAAATGCATTTACTCAATTGATTGCCAGCCGGTATAATATTGGATTTTTGGTCCATACTATCCATAGAATTATTTGGAAAGGATAGTAAAAAATTGGACAGAAAGAAAATATATCCGATAGCGGCCTGTTTTGTTTTTGTTATAATATGTACAGGAATGATTGTTGCTTCTATTTTATTGAACCGACCAAGCTGCGATTTAGAGAATAGCAGTAGCAGACAACCGGAAGAAATGACCTCGGCGAAGCAGGAAACGAGAGATGACAAGATGATATCGAGCGAAAATTCGGTGCAAATTCCCGTTGTTGCACCTGTAGAGCGCAAGCAGCAAAACAGCGGATATGTACTCGAAGTATGGAACGGAAAGCTGAAGGTTATTGATCGAAGCACCAATCAAGTGTATATGGATACTGAAATCATGTATGAGCATTTACCGGAAGATGTCAGAAAAAGCATAGATACAGGGCGATATTTCTCTTCGATTGAGGAGATACTTGCATTTTTGGAAAGCTATTCCAGTTAGGAAAACAGGTGAAACAGGACAGAATGAAAACGATAGATATTATGATTGTCGGTGCAGGTGCGGCAGGTCTTATGGCTGCGATTCATGCCTCAAGAGAGGGGGCATCCGTCGTGGTGTTGGAACACATGGATATGCCGGGGAAAAAACTGCGTATGACAGGTAATGGAAAATGTAATTTTACAAATAGTACACTGCTTCACACAGTGGATTTGCAGGGCGATTCCTTTTTTCACGGGGCTTGTCCTGCATTTGTGTTGCCTGTTTTTACAAAGTTTTCTGCGAAACAGACGGTTCAGTTTTTTGAAGAATTATCGATTCTGCCGTCCGAGCGGTATGGGGGACTTTATCCTTCAAGCGGACAGGCAGTAACGATTCTGAATGTTCTGTTGATGGAATGTGACAGATTAGGCGTTGAGATTCGATACAATATAGGAATTCGAGACATTTATAAGTCGAAGAATGAATTTGTTTTTGATACAAAATCAGGAGAATTTCGTGCAAAAAAATGCATTCTTGCAACAGGCGGAAAATCCTATAAAAAGACAGGAAGTGACGGAAGCGGTTTTCTATATGTTGAACGGCTTGGACACCATATACAACATTTAGTTCCGGCACTTGTCCCGTTGCAATCTGACCTTGCATTTTTTAAAAAGGTTGCAGGAATTCGTGCAGAAATTTCGGCAAAAATCGCAGTAAATCAACGCATGATTGACCACTCGAGAGGAGAACTTCAACTGACTGATTATGGTCTGTCGGGCATATGTATTTTCCAATTGAGCTATGTGGCGTCAAGAGCATTGTTAAGCGGTGAACAGGTGACGGTACATATTGATTTCTGTCCGGGAGCGTCAGAAGAGGAAATGGTACACCGGTTATGTACGATTGCAAAATCTGAGTACTCAATGAAAAAAACAATTCAGGATATTGTCACGGCATTTTTTCCGGATAAGCTTGGAACGGCGTTACTTGAGCAGTCTGTTTGCGTCAAAGCAACCATGCCGGCAGCAATGCTCACGGAATCGACAGCAGAAGGTCTTGTACGGGAATGGAAAAATTTTGTTGTGCCGATTACCGGAACGCGTGGTTTTGACCAGGCGCAGATAACAGCCGGCGGGGTTGATACGAATGAGATTGCAAATGAAACTTTGGAGTCAAAGCTGATACCGGGATTGTATTTTGCAGGTGAGATGATTGATATTGATGCAATCTGTGGCGGCTACAATTTACAATGGGCATGGTCGAGCGGGGCAGTTGCCGGAAAATCTGCCGCAGGGAGTATAAAAGCATGATACGAATTCAGCAGGTAAAGGTTCCTTTATCACATGATAAAGCTACGATTGAAAACAAAATTAGAAAGCTGCTTCACCTTTCAGCTGAAGTGACAATACGATATACAATTGTAAAACGATCCATCGATGCGAGAAAGAAACCGGATATTTTTTATGTATATACGGTTGATGTGACAGTTGACGGCGAAGCGAGATTGGTAAAACGATTGAAGCAGCCAGCGATTCAGCTTTACAGGGAAGAAAAGTATCAGTTTGTTTGCGATGGAACACAAAGAATGACAGATCGTCCTGTAATTATTGGCGCGGGTCCGGCAGGACTATTTTGTTGTTATGAGCTTGCAAAAGCAGGTTTTGCGCCGATTCTCTTGGAGCGTGGCAAATGTGTGGAAGAACGAACGAAGGATGTGACTGCATTTTGGGATAATGGAACGCTTAATACAAAATCGAATGTACAGTTCGGTGAAGGCGGTGCGGGTACATTCTCAGATGGTAAATTGAATACCGGAGTAAAAGATCCGTGTGGAAGAAATCGTCATGCACTCGAGCTATTTCATGAGTTTGGTGCTGCGGAGGAAATTCTTTACGATCAGAAACCGCATATTGGAACCGATGTGCTGGTTACGGTTATCCGTAATATGCGCAATGAAATCATACGGCTTGGCGGAACAATACGATTCGAATCGCAGGTAACCGATGTTGTGATAGAAAACGGTAGTCTGAAATCACTGCTTATTAATGATACGGAAACAATTGATACGCCAATTGCTGTATTTGCAATCGGACATAGTGCAAGAGATACATTTCAAACCCTTGCAGATAATAAACTGATGATGGAGGCAAAATCGTTTGCAGTCGGCTTTCGCGTGGAGCATCCGCAGCAGATGATTAATGAAAGCCAGTATGGCGCAGATGCAAATCTATCACTGCTTCCGGTGGCACCGTATAAAGTGACTGCGAATTTTGAGAACCACAGAGGCGTCTATTCATTTTGTATGTGTCCGGGCGGATTTGTTGTGAATGCCTCTTCAGAGGAGAAGCGTTTGGCAATCAATGGTATGAGTTATCAGAAACGAGATAGTTCGAATGCCAATTCAGCAATTATCGTTTCTGTCACACCGGAAGATTATCCGGGAGAAGGCCCATTGGCCGGAATCGATTTTCAAAGACAGCTGGAAGAAAAAGCATTTCATCTTGCAGGAGGAAATATTCCGCAACAGTTGTTTGGAGATTTTTGTGAGCGGAAGCTGACAACTGCATATGGCGATTTCGAGAGCTGTCATAAGGGAGAAGTGGCATTTGCCGATTTGAATGAGCTTATGACACCGGAGATGAACCGGTGTTTTGTTGATGGAATGAATCAGTTTGCAAAACGGATTCATGGATTTAATCGGTACGATGCAATTCTATCCGGTATGGAAAGCAGAACATCATCACCGGTTCGAATCTGTCGAAACGAACAATATGAAAGTAATATTCGGGGAATATATCCCTGCGGGGAAGGCGCGGGGTATGCGGGTGGAATTACTTCTGCTGCCATTGACGGCATGAAGGTGGCAGAGGCAATTGCACATAGATTTTGTCCGATCGGATAAAGTGGGATGAGGAGGAAAGACAAGTGGAAGAATATTCTCCCATGATGCAACATTATTTAAAAACAAAAGAAGAACACAGTGATTGTATTTTGTTTTATCGCTTAGGTGATTTTTATGAAATGTTTTTTGATGATGCAATTACTGTTTCAAAGGAATTGGAACTGACTCTGACAGGCAAGCAGTGTGGGACAAAGGAGCGGGCTCCTATGTGTGGTGTTCCGTTTCATGCTGCAGATACATATATCAACCGATTGGTCTCGAAAGGCTATAAGGTTGCAATCTGTGAGCAGATTGGTGACCCGAAATTGTCCAAAGGAATTGTGGAGCGAAAGGTGATTCGTATTGTAACTCCCGGAACAAACACCGATGTTCAGTCGTTGGATGAGGGCAAGAATAATTATCTGATGTGTATTTATTATGCAGAGGATACTTTTGGCATGTCTGCTGCCGATGTTTCAACCGGCGATTATTTTGTCACAGAGATTGAGTCAATCGAAAAACTGATAGATGAAATCAATCGTTTTGCACCATCAGAAATCATATGCAATGAAGCACTGTTTATGAGTGCACTTGATATTGAAGATTTGCGTAATCGACTAAATATTACAGTAACCGCGCTGGATATGTGGTATTTTACCGATGAAACGGCCAAAACAACGCTTTTAGAGCATTTTCATGTGAAACAGCTCGAAGGCCTTGGTCTTGCTGATTATTTATCCGGTATGCTCGCAGCCGGTGCACTTTTAAAGTATTTATATGAGACACAGATGAATGGTCTTGAGCATATGACTTCCATTCGTCCATATGCGACCGGCATGTATATGGTTCTCGATAGTTCTACAAGAAGAAATCTGGAACTTGTTGAGACGATGCGTGAAAAAAACAAGAAAGGGTCTCTTCTTTGGGTGCTGGACAAGACAAAGACTGCGATGGGCGCACGATTACTCAGATCGTATGTTAAACAGCCGTTAATATCAAAAGAAGCAATCGAAGCCCGTTATGATGCAATTGATGAGCTGAATCATGATGTAATCAATCGAGAAGAGATGAGTGAGTATTTACAGCCGGTTTATGATCTGGAACGATTGATTGCACGAATCAGCTATCAGACGGCAAATCCCAGAGATTTAATTGCCTTTCGTAATTCGCTTCGCATGATTCCACCCATTCTTATGATCCTTGGAGAGTTTCATTGTTCGGAACTAAGTGATATCAGAGAGAAGATGGATTCGCTGAGTGATATCTGCGGTTGGATTGATGGGGCAATTGCTGAAGAACCGCCGCTTACTGTGCACGATGGTGGAATCATCAAGGACGGATACTCTGAGGAAGTTGATCGCCTTCGAAAGGCAAAGACAGAAGGAAAACAGTGGCTTTCTGAGATTGAGACAAAAGAGCGGGAAAAGACCGGGATCAAAAACCTTCGGATTAAATACAATAAGGTTTTTGGATATTATTTAGAAGTAACCAATTCATATAAAGAACTGGTACCGGAATATTATACAAGAAAACAGACGCTTACAAATGCCGAGCGCTATATTACTCCTGAGTTAAAGGAACTCGAGGATTTAATTCTCGGAGCAGAGGACAAGCTTGTCGCATTAGAATATGAACTGTTTTGTCAGCTGCGTGAACAGATTACGGCAGAGGTTCGTCGGATTCAGAAAACGGCAAAAGCAATTGCAAGACTCGATGTATTACTTTCACTTGCAACCGTTGCTGACATCAATCAGTATTGCAGACCGAAAATCAATGAAAAGGGTATCATTGATATTAAACAGGGCAGACATCCGGTTGTTGAGAAAATGATTCGTCACGATATGTTTATTCCCAATGATACCTATCTGGATCATGGCTCCAATCGTATCTCAATTATTACAGGCCCCAATATGGCAGGTAAATCAACATATATGAGACAGACAGCGCTCATTGTTCTGATGGCACAAATCGGCAGTTTTGTACCTGCGTCGGAAGCTTCGATCGGGCTTGTTGACCGTATTTTTACCCGAGTTGGTGCATCCGATGATCTTGCCAGCGGAGCAAGTACATTCATGGTTGAAATGAATGAAGTTGCGAACATTCTCAGAAATGCGACTGCCGACAGTCTGCTGATTCTTGATGAGATTGGAAGAGGTACATCTACTTTTGACGGATTGTCAATTGCATGGGCAGTTGTTGAACATATCAGCAATCCAAAGCTGCTTGGGGCAAAAACACTTTTTGCAACACATTATCATGAATTGACTGAATTGGAAGGAAAGCTTGACAATGTAAACAACTATTGTATTGCGGTCAAGGAGCAGGGGGATGATATTGTTTTTCTGCGAAAAATTGTTGCCGGAGGTGCAGACCGAAGCTACGGTATCCAGGTGGCAAAGCTTGCAGGTGTTCCGGAGCCGGTGATTGAGCGTGCAAAAGAAATCTGTCAGGAACTCATAGACCACCAGATAACCGGTGGAGTGAAAAATCTGTTAGCAAACAGCAAACATGGTTCGCGTGTCAAGAAACTGGATGATGTAGATCGCAATCAGATTTCTTTATTTGATACAGTAAATGAAGATGAGATTCTCGTGGAAATAAAAGAATTGGATCTTGGAAATTTATCTCCGATTGAGGCGTTAAACAAATTGTATGAGCTGCAGGGGAAACTGAAAAATCGTTGGTAAGGAGCAGGTATGCCGGAAATTCAACTTTTAGATGAAGCTACAATAGAAAAAATTGCTGCAGGCGAGGTGGTTGAGAGACCGTCTTCCATTGCAAAAGAACTGGTTGAGAATTCCATTGACGCCGGTGCGACACATATTACGGTAGAATTAAAGGACGGCGGTATTTCATTTCTGCGAATCACAGACAACGGATGCGGAATTGAAAAAAATCAGGTTCGGATTGCCTTTCTACGACATGCAACAAGTAAAATTCGTAATGTAAGTGATCTGATGTCTGTGAAATCGTTAGGTTTTCGCGGGGAGGCGCTCGCAAGCGTAAGCGCTGTTGCACAGGTTGAACTGATCACAAGGACGAGATCAAGTCTGACCGGTGTCCGCTTCGTGATAGAAGGATCAAAGGAAAAAAGCTTCGAAGAAATCGGTGCACCGGAAGGAACAACCTTTATTGTAAGAAATCTGTTCTACAACACACCGGTGCGCCGCAAATTCTTAAAGTCTGCACAAACCGAAGCCGGCTATGTGGCAACGATGATCGAGCGTCTTGCCATGTCACATCCGGAAATATCATTTCAGCTGATCATAAATGGTCAGCAGAAGCTGCACACCTCGGGAAACTGTAATAGAAAAGACATTATCTTTCATATCTACGGAAAAGATATTGCTATGAATCTCATAGCTGTAGATGCAGAAAATGAGGAAATTAAGGTTTCCGGTTTCATCGGAAAGCCACATATTTCCCGTTCAAACCGCAATTTTGAAACCTATTACATGAATGGCAGATACATGAAGAGCAATGTCATTTCAAAAGCAATTGAACAGGCTTATCAGCCGTATTTAATGAATCATCAGTATCCGTTTGTCGTGCTGAATATCGAGATGAGTGAAGATCTCTATGATGTAAATGTACATCCTACCAAAATGGATGTTCGTTTTGCCAATGGCGAACAATTATATCAGGTTTTGATTCAGCTTCTTCGCAATGCATTGGAACAAAAGGATCTGATTCCGGAAGTATCGGTTGGAAAAGAGAAAACGAAAGAAAAAATAATAAGCAGCGAACCGCTCGCACCGCAGCCGTTTGAAAAGTCCCGTATATCCGAAATAAAACATACAATTGCACAAAATAGTGTCTATGAGCCGAAATATGAAAACAAGATTCCGGGAACGACAAATGAACCGGAGTATCGTACGAATGCACCGGTGAAGGAAGTGCCGGAGACAAAACAGGAAGATGTCAGGCCGCAACAGATGAAGCTTACGGATCTCGTGCGGGAAGACAACGGCTTCATGCAAAAACAGACAGACTTTTTGGAGCAGGTTCGAAGGAGTAATGTTCGAATCATCGGACAATTATTTGAAACCTACTGGCTGGTTGAAGCAGAAGAGAAGCTCTTTATTATTGATCAGCATGCTGCACATGAAAAAGTATTGTTTGAAAGAAACATGAAAGCCTTTGAGAACCGAACCTATACTTCTCAGCAGCTCAGTCCCCCCATAATATTAAGCCTTACAACCAATGAACAGCAGGCTTTGCTCACACATAGGAAAGAACTTGGGGAATTGGGATTTGAAATTTCAGAGTTTGGTGGCAATGAATTCGCTATCTGCGCGGTTCCTGATAATTTGATGAATCTTGATGCGAAGCTTCTTTTTACGGAACTGCTGGATGATTGTGTAGAGCGTCCGGGTAGCGGTAAGACAACGAGTCATCTGCTGTGGAATAAGGTTGCAAGTGCATCCTGTAAAGCGGCGATCAAAGGGAATGAGAGAATCAGCGTGGCGCAGATGGAGGAACTGATTCTCGAATTATTATCTCTTCAGAATCCGTATCATTGTCCGCATGGAAGGCCTACGATGATTTCTATGGATAAATATGAGATTGAGAAAAAATTTAAAAGGATCATCTAACGAATGAGTCAGAAACATGTGATAATTTTGACAGGACCGACTGCAGTTGGAAAGACAGCCCTTTCCATTGCATTGGCAAAAAAACTGAATACAGGAATTATTTCAGCGGATTCCATGCAGGTGTATCGTCATATGGATATCGGTTCTGCAAAAATTACTCCGGAGGAGATGCAGGGTGTGAAGCATTATCTTGTTGATGTATACGAACCGGATGAAGAATTCAATGTGACAAGATTTCAATCGGATGCCAAACTTGCGATGGAGGAGCTGTGGTCGAAAAATCAGTTGCCGCTTGTTGTTGGAGGAACCGGGTTTTATATTCAGGCATTGTTATATGATATCAATTTTGCATCTGAGGATGGAGATGATTCTATTCGAAGAACATATGAAAAAATGCTTGCGGATAAGGGAGCAGCTTATCTGCATGGACTGCTCCGGGCAGTTGATCCGAAATCAGCAGATACGATTCATGAAAACAATACAAAACGAGTCATTCGTGCACTGGAGTATTTTCAAAAGAATGGTACTCAAATTTCACGGCACAACGAGACAGAGCGAGAAAAAGAATCTCCATACGGTTTTGCATATTTTGTTCTGACAGATGACCGGGCGCATTTGTATGAGAAAATTGACAAGCGCGTAGATCTTATGATGGAACAGGGACTTGTGGACGAAGTAAAGAGATTAAAAGATATGGGTTATACCCGGGAAAATGTTTCCATGCAGGGGCTTGGTTATAAAGAGATTCTTGCATATCTTGACGGAGCGTGTACACTGGAAGAAGCAATCTATATCATCAAACGGGATACGCGCCATTTTGCAAAGCGTCAGCTCACATGGTTTCGACGCGAACGGGATGTGATCTGGATTGATAAATCAGAATTTGATTACGATGAAGACAAAATACTAACATACATGTTACAGATAATAGAGGAGAAAAAGCTATTATGATAGAGCAATTGAAGGAACAATATGTACAGATGGGAATTGATCCTGTCATTTACAATTATGCGAGTGAAATTGAAGCACAGTTAATAGAGCGATTTGCTGAAATTGATGCTGTAGCAGAATATAACCAGATGAAGGTTATAAAAGCCATGCAGAAAAATAGGGTGAGCGCGGAATGCTTTCATTCTTCCAGCGGATACGGTTATAATGACCTTGGCCGTGATACCTTAGAGCTTGTATATGCAGACTGTTTTCATGCGCAGGCAGCGCTTGTCCGTCCGCAGATCACCTGTGGAACTCATGCATTGGCACTTGCATTAATGTCGAATTTACGACCCGGAGACGAGCTTCTTTCGCCGGTTGGGAAACCGTATGATACGCTCGAGGAGGTAATCGGGATCAGACCCTCGAAGGGTTCGCTTGCTGAATATGGTATTTCTTATCGTCAGGTAGATTTACTGGAGGACGGTTCCTTTGATTATGATGGAATTCGTGCTGCAATCAATGAGAAAACAAAGCTTGTTACCATTCAGCGTTCCAAAGGCTATTTGATGCGCAAAACGCTCTCGGTGAAAGAAATCGGAGCGTTGATATCGTTTGTAAAACAGATAAATCCGAATATCATCTGCATGGTTGATAACTGTTATGGGGAGTTTGTTGAAACCATTGAGCCTTCAGATGTAGGCGCGGATATGATCGTAGGCTCCCTGATCAAAAATCCGGGTGGCGGACTTGCACCGGTAGGTGGATATATTGTGGGAAAAAGAGCGTGTGTTGAGAATGCGGCCTATCGCTTGACATCTCCGGGACTCGGTAAGGAGGTTGGCGCATCATTAGGCGTGATTCAGTCATTTTATCAGGGACTGTTTCAGGCACCGGTTGTCGTGAGTGGTGCGCTGAAGGGAGCAATTTTTGCAGCGCGTCTTTATGAGAAACTCGGCTTTCAAGTGCTTCCGGACGGAACGGAGTCCAGACATGATATCATTCAGGCAATCGCGCTTGAATCACCGGAAAGACTTTGTGCATTTTGTGAGGGCATTCAGGCGGGAGCTCCGGTTGACAGCTATGTGACACCGGAACCTTGGGATATGCCCGGATATGACAGTAAGGTTATTATGGCGGCAGGTGCTTTTGTGCAGGGTTCATCCATCGAACTGAGTGCTGACGGCCCGTTAAAACCGCCCTATAATGTCTATTTTCAGGGTGGACTTACCTGGTATCATGCAAAACTCGGTATTATGATGTCACTTCAAAAACTTTATGAGCGCAACCTTGTTAATAAGACATTATTATGATAAAATATAGTGTCACGCAAGTTCGTTGGAGAGAGTAGAAAGGATTGCATGACACATATATTGGCAAAAGAACTTCCCGTTGTAGAACGACCTTATGAGAAATGCCTTCTTGCGGGTCCGGGTGCATTATCTGATGCGGAGCTTCTTGCGGTGGTACTTAAGACCGGCAACAAAGACATGAATGTCATTCAGCTTGCACAGCTTCTTTTGAAAGACGGCTCACAGAATCTTCTGAATCTGTATGATTATTCTTTGGATGAGTTAATGAATTTTCCGGGAATCGGCCCGGTGAAAGCTGTTCAATTAAAATGTATTGCAGAAGCGGCAAAGCGGATTTCATCTGCGACAAGACGCAACCGGCTGACAATGGCATGCCCAAGTACAATCGCAGATTATTATATGGAGCGTATGAGACATGAACCGAATGAACAGATGATTGTCAGCTGTTTTGACGCAAAATGTCATTTGCTTGCTGATGCACTCATATCAACAGGAACGGTGACTTCAGTGATGGCATCACCGCGCGAGGTGTTTTTAAAAGCACTTTCGCTCAAAGCAGTCTATATCATTCTTTTGCATAATCATCCAAGCGGAGTCGCTTCACCGAGCAAAGAGGATATTCTTCTTACAAAGCGGATGAAGGAATGCGGAGAACTTTTGGACATTGAATTGTCTGACCACATAATAATTGGAGATAATAATTATTACAGCTTCCGTGAAAATGGGATGCTGTAAGCACATAGGAGAATAATTATGAGCAGTAATGTATACGGAATTGATCTTGGAACCTGTAATCTCAAGGTATACAGCAAAGCGAACAGCAGAATTTTTAATGAAAAAAACACGGTTGCAATTGTAAATAAAAACCAGCTGTATGCATATGGTGACAGTGCCTTTGCGATGTATGAAAAGGCGCCGGAGACAATCAATGTGACATTTCCCATGGAACATGGTGTCATTGCCGAATATGCCTTTTTGCAGGCTATGGTTTTTGAATTCCTTGAAAAGCATGCTCACGGAAAGGTTCGCGGAGCAGATTTTATTGTTGCTGTTCCTACGGATGTCACTGAAGTCGAAAAAAAAGCATTCTTTGATATGTTCTATAAGAGCAAGATGAAGCCCAAGCTTGTTCAGGTATGCGAAAAACCAATTGCAGATGCCATTGGTCTTGGAATTGATGTTACAGAGCCTACCGGAGTAATGGTTGTTGATATCGGAGCAGACACAACCGAAATCTCTGTTATTTCGCTTGGCGGTCTTGTCCTTAGCAGTCTGCTTCATTTTGGCGGAAACCAGTTAGATGAATCCATTGCGGCATACTTCCGTAAAAACAGTAATCTGTTAATCGGAAAGAAAACTGCATGTGCGGCAAAGGAAGCAATTGGATGTGCACTTTTAGGCGAAGAGGAGTCAATGACAATTGTAGGAAGGGATGTTGTCAGCGGTCTTCCGATTGAGGCAACCTGTACATCTACAATGGTTTATGAAGCGATGCAGACGGATCTGAATGATATTTGCAATTCCATAAAAATGACCTTGGAGCATACTCCGCCGGAGCTTGCGCGCGATATTATTCATTCAGGAATCTATATTACAGGTGGTTCTTCAAAAATTCGCGGATTGGATGAGCTGTTTACAAAGATTACCGGAATAACAGTTAATACCTGTGAGGATCCGGAGGAATCTGTAACCAGAGGACTTATGAAATTGATTGGTGACAGTAAATTCCGTCATCTTGCTTACACAATGAAAGCAAAGATATATAAATAATCATCTCATGGGGGAAGATTAATAAAGGAATGGAAGCATGAGACGAGTAAAACGCAAAAATAAAATTGATATACCGGCAAAATATATTCTGTTATTTCTGACAGGAATTTGTTTTGTGCTTATGATTGGAAGCTTTGCCTTTAATTGGACCTTAGGGCCTGTCAGCACAGCTGCCAGCTATATTGTAATTCCGATGCAGCGGGGAATGACAGAGGCCGGGAACTGGATTTATGATAAAACGGTAGAACTTGCCACGCTGAAAGATGTGATGCAGGACAATGAAGAATTAAAAAATCAGGTAAATGAATTAACGGAAGAACTAAATCGTTTAAAACTTGAGCGTTATGACACGGAAGATTTGCGTAAACTTCTGGATTTGGATTCCACTTATGCGAACTATAATAAAATTTCGGCGAATGTAATTGGCAAAGATGCCGGTAACTGGTTTGATACATTTCTTATTGATGTTGGCAGCAAGCAGGGAATTTCCGTCGGAATGAATGTGATTTCCGGAAATGGTCTTGTGGGTATTATTACGGAGGTTGGTCCCAACTATTCAAAAGTACGAGCAATTATCGATGATATGAGCAGTGTGAGCGGTATGGTACTTTCAACTTCCGATAACTGTATTGTTAAAGGTGATCTGCAGACCATGGATGACCGCCAGATGATTCGATTCTCTAATTTAAAAGATTCTACTGACAGTGTAGCTGTAGGTGATCAGGTTGTGACATCTTATATTAGTTCCGAGTATGTGCAAGGGCTTTTGATTGGATATATCAGTGAATTGCAGATAAACGCAAATAATCTTACAAAATCGGGATATATTACACCGGTTGTTGATTTCGAGCATATCAAGCATGTTCTTGTCATTACAGATATTAAATCTGTAACAGGCGATTTGACTGAGGAGTAGTAAACGCTATGCGTAGAAAAATAGTTGTATTTCTTATGATTCTCATATGCTTTGTCTTGCAGACAACGCTTTTTCAGTCCATATCGGTGCTTACCGTTGCACCTAATTTGTTGATCATTGTGACGGCATCATTTGGATTTATGAGAGGAAAAAAAGAGGGAATGTATATCGGCTTATTATGTGGTGCCCTTGTAGATATCTTTTATGGGCAGATTCTTGGCGGTTATGCATTGCTTTATATGTATATCGGATATTTAAACGGCTTTTTTCGTAAGCAATTTTTCCCGGAGGACTTTAAGCTTCCAATGGCATTAATTGCAGGAAGTGATTTTTTATATAATTGTGTAATCTATTTCTTCCTGTTTCTGTTTCGAAATCGGTTGAATTTTGGATATTATTTATCGCATGTGATTCTTCCGGAGCTTGTTTATACCTTGCTTATGATGATTATTCTTTACTTCATCATTCTTAAGGTTAACCGTCATCTGGAAGAAATAGAGAAAAGGAGCGAAGCAAAGTTTGTTTAGCAGTATCAAAGGATTTTTGCAACAGATTTTTAAATCAAGAATTGTATATCTGGTTGTTCTGTTTGTTGCGATGTCGTCCATTCTGCTGTTTCGATTATTTCAATTACAGATTGTAAACGGAGCAAATGCACAGTCGAAATACATCACAAAAGTAGTAAAGAAGCGAACACTGAAAAGCACGCGTGGTAATATCTACGATCGTGATGGTAAATTGTTGGCATACAACGAGCTTGCATACGGAATTACAATTGAAGATAACGGAACATATATCGGTGGTAATGGGAAGAGCAGTACACAGGTAAAGAATGAATCCATCAACGAAGATATTGCAATGATTCTTCATGAAATGGATCGTAACGGAGATGTCATTGACAATGATTTTTCAATTGCTCTTACAGCAGATAATCAGTATGAGTTTACAATATCAGGAACGCGTTTGATGCGTTTTCGGGCTGATATTTATGGACTTGCCAGCATCGAAGACTTAGGTTATAACGAGAAGCTGCATTATGACACGGCGAATGCTTCCGCAGAACAGATTATGGAATATCTGGGAAGCGATCGGGCGAGCTGTTTCGATATTAGTGAAGAATACAGTAAACGCGATTATTACCGAATTGCAATTATTCGTTATAAGATGCGTCAGAACAGTTATCAGAAATATATTTCCGCAACAATCGCATCAGATGTCAGCGAAGAGACCGTTGCGTATGTAAGCGAACATCTCGATGAACTGCAAGGTGTTGCTGTCACTGAGGATACGATTCGCAGATACAACGACAGTAAGTATTTTGCACACTTAATTGGATACACGGGACAGATTGATGAAGAAGAATACTTTTCTTTCGGTGGCGGTGAAGAAGGCAGCGAGTATTCCCTGACAGATACAGTCGGTAAATCCGGTATTGAACAGTATATGGATACTGAGCTGAAGGGGAAGAAGGGTGAAGAGAGCATCTATGTTGATAATTTGGGAAAAGAATTAGAAACCATCGAGCGGACAGAACCAATTGCAGGTAATGATGTATATCTGTCAATCAGCATGGATCTTCAAGAAGCTGTCTATGATTTGCTGGAGCAGGAAATTGCCGGAATCGTATATTCAAAGATCATAAATGCGAAAGAATATCAGTTCGCCGGTTCATCTGACATAAAAATACCGATTGACGATGTTTATTTTGCGCTGATCAACAACAATATTATTAAAATGGATCATTTTTCGGCAGAAGATGCTTCCTCTACTGAGAGAGAGGTTTTTCGTGCATTTAAAGAGCGTCAAAAACAGGTGCTTCGTGAAATAAAGCAGGAGTTTACAACGGCTACACCGAAAGCATATGAAAACCTGAGCGAAGATATGCAGGTTTATATGAGTTTTATCGTATCTATGCTCATGGATGAGGAAATCATTGAGACATCAAAAATTGATTGGAATGATGAGACTTATCTTGCATGGAAAAATGACCAGATCAGCTTGCAGGAGTATCTGTATCATGTAATTAACGAGCAGTGGTTTGATATCACAAAGTTTCCAGCAAATTCCAAGTACTCTGATTCTCAGGAATTGTATGATGTGCTTGTTGATTATATTATGAATCAGTTAAAAGATAATTCCGGCTTCTCAAAGCGGATTTATAAGTATATGCTTCGTGATGATTTCATTACCGGTAAGCAGATCTGTTTGATTTTGTACGATCAGAATATTCTTGATTATGACGATGAAATGATTGCGCGCCTTACATCCGGAGTCATACAGCCTTTTGATTTCATGATGAGTAAGATAAAAAATCTTGAGATTACTCCTGCACAGCTTGCATTGGATCCCTGTACAGGTTCCTGTGTGATCAGTGATGTGACAACGGGTGAATTGCTTGCCTGTGTTACTTATCCCGGATATGATAACAATCGTCTGGCAAATATGGTTGACAGCGAATATTTTGCATCGCTGATGTCCGATTTGTCATCGCCGTTCTATAATAATGCAACACAACAGAAAACAGCACCTGGTTCAACATTCAAAATGGTTACGGCAACAGCCGGTTTATCAGAGGGTGTGATTGATATTCATACACTCATTGAGGATAAGGGGCGCTTTGAACGAGTAGAAAATGGTCCGAAATGTTGGATTTATCCCAACAGCACACACGGAGATATCAATGTTTCCGAAGCACTTCGAGACTCGTGCAACTATTTCTTCTACGAAGTTGGATGGGAGCTTTCTCAGGTTGGTGACAGTTATGTTGAATCGGCCGGTATCGAGAAGCTTGCCAAGTATGCGAAGCTTTACGGACTTGGCGATGTGACCGGAATCGAAACCGTTGAAAGTAAACCTGAGATTGCTGATAAATACCCGATTACAGCAGCAATCGGTCAGAGTAATCATAACTATACAACAATCGCTATTTCACGATATGTTACAGCTGTTGCAAATCGTGGAACCGTATATAATTATACATTGCTGAATAAGCTTACGGATGCATCCGGAAATGTATTGGAGACCTACGCTCCGACCGTAAAATATAAAATGACTGAGATTCCCCGGTCAACATGGAATGCAATTCATGAGGGCAATCGAATGGTAGTAGAAAATCTGGATGCCTTTGATGATTTTGGAGAGCTAAAGGTGGCCGGTAAGACAGGAACTGCGCAGCAGATTGCAACCCGTCCGAATCATGCATTATTTGTGGGATATGCTCCGTATCAGAATCCAAAGTATTCAATTGCAACTCGTATTGCATACGGTTATACTTCTCATAATGCTGCTGATGTATCAGCGCGCATTTTGAAATATATTTTCCGTCTTGAGGATCGAGAGGATTTGTTGACCGGAACAATTGTAAATGTTGAAAATGCTTCGAATGGATTTAACGACTAAACAGGAGGTAAACGGAATGTCACAGCCCGTAGTGATCAAAAGTTCAAAAAACGCAATAAATTTAGTGCTGGATTCAAATATCTCCTTTGATGAATTACTTGTTTGTATCAAAGAAAAATTTGTTGAATCTGAAAGGTTTTTTAAGGATGCAAAGATTGCTTTATCTTTTGAAGGAAGAGAACTTTCACAGGAAGAGCAGTTTTCCATCATAGAAACAATACAAAAGAATTCATCGATCAGTATCTTATGTATTCTTGACCACGATGAACTTATGGATGAAGTAATTCAAAGGAGAATGAATCAATACATCGAGGAACAGAAGGAAGACAGTGGATATTTCTACAAAGGAACACTTCGTTCCGGACAGCAGATTGAATCGGAGACAAGTATGATCATACTTGGTGATGTGAATCCCGGAGCAAAAGTAATTGCAAAAGGTAACATTATTGTTCTTGGTTCGTTAAAGGGTATTGCGTACGCCGGAGCAGCAGGAGATGATACATGTATTGTTGCTGCACTTGAAATGGATCCTGTTCAGATTAAGATTGGAGATGTGATTGGGCGTTCTGCCGACAAAAAATCTCCGTTTAAGGGGATACGCAAGAAAAATAAAGATGATTATACCAATCCGATGATTGCGATGGTCTATGACAGTCAGATTTTAATTGAGCCAATTTCAAAAGGCGTATTTCGAGATGTAATGTAAGAATAAGGAGGATGATAAAATGAGTGAAGTTATTGTAATTACTTCAGGAAAGGGTGGTGTAGGAAAAACAACCACAACAGCAAATGTAGGAACCGGACTTGCACAGTTAGATAAAAAGGTTGTATTGATTGATACGGATATCGGACTTAGAAATCTGGATGTAGTCATGGGTCTGGAAAATCGCATCGTTTATAATCTTGTTGATGTTGTAGAAGGAAATTGCAGGATCAAACAAGCCTTGATCAAGGACAAGAAATATCCGAATCTGTTCTTGCTTCCGTCGGCACAGACAAGAGATAAGACTTCTGTTAACCCCGAGCAGATGAAGAAATTGATCGAAGATCTCAGAGAAGAGTTTGATTACATTTTGTTGGATTGTCCGGCAGGAATTGAGCAGGGATTCAAGAATGCGATTGCAGGTGCAGATCGTGCGCTTGTTGTTACGACACCTGAGGTATCTGCCATTCGTGATGCAGATCGTATCATCGGTTTATTAGAGGCAAATGAAATAAACAAGACAGAGCTGATTGTCAATCGACTTCGCATGGATATGATTAAACGAGGCGACATGATGTCAATTGATGATGTGAAAGAGATTCTTGCAATTGATTTAATCGGTGCTGTCCCGGATGATGAACAGATTGTTGTATCGACAAACCAGGGAGAACCGCTTGTAGGGACAAATGCGATGGCCGGACGAGCTTATGCAAATATTTGTCGCAGAATTATCGGTGAAGATGTTCCGTTAATGGATTTAGAGGCAAAGAACGGATTCTTTTCCAAGCTTGCGGGTGTTTTCAAGAAAAACTAGGGGGATACATACATGGGATTAATGGATATTTTTAAGAAAAAGAATTCCGGTGATGTCGCAAAAGATCGCTTGAAGCTGTTACTTGTTTCTGATCGTGCGAATTGTTCTCCGGATGTGATGGAAGCAATCAAGAATGATATTATCCAGGTTATTTCCAAGTATATGGAAATTGACGCAGAAGGACTTGATATCCAGATTACTCAGACAGAATCTGAGACAACAAATGGTACGGTACCGGCGCTATTTGCCAATATTCCGATTAAGGATATCAAACACAAAGCCGGTAATTAGTATATTGAAGAGATGTAACTGTTCCGAACGGTTACGAAGAGGTTTGAATTTTGAAAAAAGTATTGAAACGATACTCGATACGAAATTATGACTTTCGTCTTGTAATCTTTCTTGTAACATTGACGATACTTGGAATTATGGTAATTGGAAGTGCCAGACAGGGAAACAATCAGACCAAACAGATTCTCGGATTGGTGTTAGGACTTGCTGTAATGACGGTTGTATCGCTTATCAGCTATGATTTTGTGTTACGATTTGCATGGGTCTGGTATTGCATTGATTTAGTGTTTTTAATTGCGGTGATTGTCGGATTGGGAGAGAAGCATAAAGGCGCTACGCGTTGGATAGAGATTAAAGCTCTTGGATTTCAATTCCAGCCATCCGAGTTATCCAAAATTATTCTTGTAATATTTTTTGCTTATTTCTTTCAGAAGAATAAGGAACAATTAAATACTTTTCGAACACTTGTGATCACGGCACTATTGGTTGCAGTTCCGCTGGTGCTTGTATTATTGGAACCGGATTTGTCAACAACAATTGTTACAGCATTAATTTGCTTAACACTCTTGTTTATCGCAGGATTAAGTTATAAAATAGTGCTAGGTGGATTTGCAGTCGCAGTCCCGACATTTTTCGTAATGTTATATTTATCTCTTCAACCGGAAAAGAGTGCGTTGCTTGGATATCAAAGCGAGCGTATTCTCGCATGGCGATACCCGGAATTATATCCGGATAAAGCGCTACAGACACAGAATTCCATGATGGCGATTGGTTCCGGTCAGCTTTGGGGAAAGGGGTTATATAACACAGATGTTACTTCTGTAAAAAACGGAAATTTCATATCGGAATCTCATACTGATTTTATCTTTTCGGTAGTGGGAGAAGAGCTTGGCTTTGTTGGCTCGGCAGCAATTGTTATTTTGTTGTTGCTTATCGCCTTAGAATGTCTGCTTGTAGCAAGGAGAGCAAAAGATTTATCAGGAAAGCTGATATGTTGCGGAATGGCTTCCCTGATTGCCTTTCAGTCTTTTGTCAATATTTGTGTAGTAACCGGTCTTTTTCCGAATACAGGAGTGACACTTCCTTTTGTCAGTTATGGATTATCCTCGCTGGTGACGAATTTTGCCGGAATGGGATTGGTACTAAATGTTGGATTGCAGCCTAAAAAATATGGAACGAGGGATACCGTATGAATGTAGGATTAATTGCCCATGATTCAAAGAAAAAATTAATGCAGAATTTTTGTATTGCTTATCGGGGAATACTCAACAAGCATACGCTGTACGCAACCGGTACAACAGGTAGACTGATAGAAGAAGCTGCCAATTTAAGTATTCATAAATATCTTGCAGGTTCGCTTGGCGGAGATCAACAGATGGGTGCTCAGATTGAAAATAATGAGTTGGACCTTGTAATCTTTTTACGCGAGCCGCTTTCACCGAAATCGCATGAGCCGGATGTCAGCAATGTGGTTCGTCTTTGCGATGTCCACAACATCCCGCTTGCTACGAATGTGGCAACTGCAGAGCTGTTAATTCGAGCATTAGACAGAGGAGATTTAGACTGGCGTGAGATGTACAAATAGAAAGAAATATTTTGTTGCCGGTATTTTGTCTGTCGCATTATTGCTTAGTGGATGCGCAAAACAGGTTACCGTTGAAAAACCTTATGATATCTCGCATTCTGCTACAAATGCCACACCGACAAACATATTGGAAGATGAAGATAATAAGGATTCTTTGCGCTTTTTTGCAGATGATTTGTGTGTTGCAAAGAATGAACAGACAGTTTCTGATTGTGTGACAGAATCTGTCGTTGAAGCGATGGGAGTTTTTTTGCCCGATCAGAAAGAAATTACTTATCAGAAGAACATTTATGAGAAGATGTATCCTGCAAGTACAACGAAAGTAATGACCGCATATTTGGCATTGCAATATGGAAAGTTGGATGATGTTGTTACGGTGAGTGAACATGCAGTAGATCAGGCAAGCGATTCTTCCGTTTGCAATCTTCGCGCAGGAGATCAGATAAAACTGAGTGATTTGTTGTATGGATTGATCCTTCGAAGTGGAAATGACGCTGCAATAGCAATTGCAGAACATATTTCGGGAAGTGAAGAGAGCTTTGCTACGCTTATGAATGAGACTGCGCGCTCTTTCGGTGCAACGAATACTCATTTTGTGAATCCTAACGGTCTTCATAATGAAGCTCATTATACCTGTGTGTATGATATGTATCTGATATTTTCGCATGCGCTTGAGCTGGATGATTTTCTTCAGCTTATACAGACACGAAGCTACACTGCATATTATTCATCAGCAGACGGTTCTGAGAAGAGTCAGTCATGGACGAATACCAATAAGTATATTAACGGAGATGCAACACTTCCGGATGAAGTAACCGTTCTGGGCGGTAAGACCGGAACCACCAATGCAGCCGGATACTGCCTGGTGCTTTACTCACAAAATAAGAAGAAACAACCGGTTATTTCCATTGTTTTTAAGGCGGATGGAAGAAGTAATCTCTATTATGTGATGAATCAGCTTTTAAATAATTACAGTAACGGATAGTTTCTTGTATATGTAAAAAAGTATCGTTTCATGGTTGTATTTTGACCCAAAGTATTTTATAATTTATCTATATTAATAACTGTCCATTTTGGGGTTTTTGATTGTGGGCAGATGAGTAGGAGGAGATAGCGATGGTTGAGATTATTGCTGGCGAAAAAGGTAAAGGTAAAACTAAATATTTATTAGATAAGGTTAATGATTCAGTAAAATCTGCTTCTGGAAATATCGTATATTTAGATAAAAGTCAGAAGCATATGTATGAGTTGAACAATAAAGTTCGTTTGATTAATGTTACAGATTTTCCGATTACAAACTGTGATGAATTTCTTGGTTTCATCTGTGGAATCGTTTCTCAGGATCACGACTTACAGGAAATGTATCTTGACAGTTTTCTGACAATTGCCTCTATTTCTGATGACCTGTTAAATCATGCAATCGAAAAACTTGATATTATTAGTGAGAAGTATAATGTAAAGTTTGTATTAAGTGTATCAAAAAATGAGGCAGATCTTCCGGAGTGTGCTAAGGCTAAGATCATCGTATCTCTCTAATATTGAAACCAAAAGGTGCCTTAAGCATAAGGCACCTTTTCTTATCGTGTCGGAAACTTTGTCTCCTACACGATAAAAGCCTCCGGCAGGATGCGCACCTCGCGGAGGAGTATTATCCAATGGATTTGATTCGACCGTATGCACTGAGCAGATAAACGCCTGCAATGCCAACAAGGGCATAGATAATGCGTGACAGCCATGACATATTGCCAAACAGGAACGCAACCAAATCAAATTGGAAGAATCCGATTAATCCCCAGTTTACAGCACCGATAATAACAAGTGTTAGAAGTGAATAATCCCAGACTTTTGAATTCATAGTCAGACCTCCTTTTTTCTCATAGTATTTCACTTTTTTTCTAATATATACATATGATTTTTGTCTTGCTGAAAAGGAATGATACATGAAAAAAAATAACAAAATTGTGAAATATCCGACGACCCTTAATATTAATATCGGCGTTGTGATATTTGCTATTATTTTTATCTATTTTCTGTTTAATATATACACTTATGTAAATGCAAAGCATGTTACTTATTATGAAGTTGATGAAGGCAGTATTCGTGTTCGCACATCGTATTCCGGACTTGCACTTCGACAGGAACAGTTGGTGTATGCACCGAAGGACGGGTACATCAATTACTATTTAAAAGATAATTCGCGTGCCAAAAATGGCTCATTGATTTGTTCGATTGATGAAAATGGAGACATTTCCGGTCAAATCAGAAGAGCCGGTGCATCAGACATGCG
>JAQXMB010000007.1 GCA_029012425.1 bacterium
CTCGAGGAGCTGACCTGCCGAGAGGAAGAAAAAGAAAAGTTCCAAGGCTATATGGATCTGGCGTTTTCCAAGCTGACCTCCAAGGGGATTTTGGTGTTTGCGCTCAGCAAGGAATCCATGAACTTCAAGGAGATTACCAAAGAAGAAATCACAACACTCGAATTGAAGACACCTACCTTTGAGGAACGATTGGCATGCTGGAACTATTATGCGAAGGATTATGCACTTGGGGAAGACTGTGATTTGGAGGAGATGACCATCAAGTTCCTCTTCACACCCGGAAAAATTAAGGATGCCCTAAAATATGCAAGAAGTCTTGCCACAATGAACAAGGAGATACTCATTCCACGCTCAGCGCTGTTTACCGGATGTAACAATCAGATGTCTTCGGAGCTTAGTCAGAAGGCGACGCGCGTGGAGGCAAAATTCGGATTTGACGACATCGTTATGAATGAGGACCAGCGAGAGACGATCACACATGCCATTGAGCAGATGAACTTCAAGAATAAAGTCTATGATGACTGGAACTATATGAAGAAATATCCATATGGACGAGGACTGACCGTATTGTTATTCGGTGCTCCCGGTACCGGTAAATCCATGATGGCGCAGGTACTTGCGCACGAGTTAAATCTCGAGCTGTACCGTGTGGATATCTCAAAGGTAGTAGATAAATATGTCGGTGAGACAGAAAAGTCACTATCCATGATTTTCAGGGAGGCAAAGAAATGTAATGTCGTATTATTCTTCGACGAGTGTGATACGATTTTTGCAAAACGATCCGATGACGGCGGATCGAATCAGTCATCCAACAACAACAAGACCGCATTGCTGTTGCAGGAGATGGAAGCCTATGACGGTGTCTGTGTACTGGCGACCAACTACAAGCACAACATCGATCCGGCATTCTTTAGACGTATGAAATATATCGTTGAGTTCCAGTTCCCGAATCCGGATACGAGAGAGATGCTGTGGCGTACCACCATCCCGAAAACGACGCCTCTGGCCGAGGATGTCGACATCCGGTTTTTGGCAGAGAAGTTCGAGTTTGCCGGTGGTAATATCAAGAACTGTATTCTGAACGCCGCTTTCCTGGCAGCCGCAGACGGCGATGGCAAGGAAGTACATATGAAGCATTATCTGCAGGCAATCAAATACGAGTTTGTTAAGACCGGAAAAGTATTTACCCGCGCAGATTTCGAGCCGTATGCATCGCAGATTGGATTATAGGATTGTGTCCGGCTTTTGTCTGCGTTACCGTAGTAAAATAAAGCTATCGTTAGGTGATTTCTAAGGATTGGGAGATTGTTCATGACAGTATTAGCAGTAGATGATGAAAAATTTGCACTGGCCGCTATTGAGGGACTGCTGAAAGCAGCTTTGCCCGAGGCAGAGATTCTCTCATTCAGAAAGCCGTCAGAGGCGCTGGCGGCAATCAGGGAGCAACCGTGTGAGATTGCATTTCTGGATATTGAGATGCGTGAGATGGACGGAATCACGCTGGCAAAACGAATTAAACGCCTTTACCCGCAGACCAATATTATTTTTACAACGGGGTACAGCGAGTACGGCACAGAGGCATTCTCCCTGCATGCCAGCGGATATCTGATGAAACCGATTTCTTTAGAGCAGATTAAGGAAGAATTGGACAATCTCAGACATCCGGTTCAGATGCAGAATAAAAATAAGATTCAGGCACGGACCTTTGGCAATTTCGAGGTATATGCGGGAGGCGAGCCTTTGTCTTTTCGATACAACAAGAGCAAGGAGCTTTTTGCTTATCTGATTGACCGGGAAGGTGCTGTCTGTAGCAACAAGGAACTGATGAGTGTGCTGTGGGACAGCGACGAACCGCATTTGTCATATATCCAGAAGCTCCGCAAGGATCTGCAGAATGTGCTGGAGGAAGCAGGGTGTGTCGATGTGTTTGTCAACAAATGGGGCGGATGCGGAATCAACACGGATCTGATTGATTGCGATTATTACGATTGGATTGCCGGAAAACCGTATGCGATCAATGCATATCGGGGAGAATATATGACGCAGTACAGTTGGGCAGAGATCACACACGGCAGTTTGGAATATGAAGCCGAGATAAAAAAGACAGGTCTGAGGGATTGATTGGAAGAACTGACCACAGATACAGGAGGCTGTGACATGGTTGGCAACTGGCAGATACATGTCGCTTTTGAGGTATGGGGTGTCTTTTTTTGCCTTATGGCGGCAGTGATTGCATGGATTGCATCAGAAAAAAAACAGCACAGGCGGATGTGGCTGCCGGGATTATTCCTGACACAGGCGCTTGCGCTTATATTTGATTCATTGGCATGGATCTTTCACGGAAACGAGTCGTCACTTGGCTCATTTATGATCCGCATGAGTATAGCAGGGGCATTTGTCTTGAATTATCTGCTGATTACGGTGCTGATCGGCTGTCTGTGTGCAAGTGTAAAAAAAGAAGGTGAGCCATGGGTGGAGCTTTGGATTGGCGGTGCGATTTCAGTAGCCGGTATTGCACTGGTCGTGCTCACACAGTTTGCTCCGATATTGTACCGGTTTGATGCGACCAATCACTATGTGCAGGCAAATTGGTATCCTTTGGCATACCTGGTGGGTTTTATCGACATCGCATTGGAGCTTGTACTGCTCACGAAATATCGCAGATGCTTTGCCCCACTCAAGCAGATTGCTTTATATATTTATCTGCTTACTCCGTTTCTCGTGCTGGTTTTGCAACGGCTATTCACCGGTACCTTGTCGGTTCAGATTCTGAGCACAATTTCGCTCATGTGTCTGTTTACCACAGATATGTATCTGCAGACCAAACAACTTGTAAAGCAGGAACGCGAGCTGAGCGATATGAAAATTCAGGTGGTTCTCGCACAGATTAAGCCACATTTTATGTACAATGTGCTCAACACCATTTCCTATCTGTGCGATGAGGATGCGCAGGCAGCGAAAAAGGCGCTGCATGATTTTTCGAAGTATTTGCGTGGCAATCTGAATTCGCTGACGAGTCGTGCGCCGGTTACGCTCGATCAGGAGTTGAATCTCATTGCCCAGTACCTCTCGCTCGAGAAGCTTCGGATGGGAGAGGAGCTGAATATTGTCTATGATATCAATGACAACGGCTATATGCTGCCGATGATGACCATAGAGCCGTTCGTGGAGAATGCGGTTGCGCACGGACTGGAAAAAGCGGAGGATGGCGGAACACTTTCGATACGAACCAGAGCTGGTGAGCATGCACATGAGATTGTCATTGAAGACGATGGAGTTGGGTTTGACCCGGATGAGCATAAGACAAATAAAACCGGGGAACATGAGAGTATTGGCATTGAAATTGCGCGCAAGCGTTTATGGAGTACATGTAAGGGAACAGTTACCATTCATTCGCAGAAGGGAATGGGAACAACTGTCCTGATACAGATTCCGTATGATCAATCGGATGAGTGATGAAATAACAGGCAAGGAGGAGCTTCGGACATGACGATTCGAAAAGAGCGGTATGGGGATATGATGGATGTCATTTTAGAGGGCCGTCTCGATACGGCTGCGTCGCAATTACTGGCATCCGAGCTGGAACAATCCTATTATGGGCTGCATGAACTAAATCTGGACATTCGCGGGTTAGAATACATCTCATCTGCGGGACTTCGCGTTTTATTAGAGGCACTCAGGCGGATGAATCTGCAGGGTATTATGACGATATCAAAGACGACGGAGCAGGTGCAAAATATTCTGGATACGACCGGGTTTTCACAGTTTTTTTGGGTGACTTAGCCTGATACAACAGACAAAAGCGCCGCAAACAGTATTGGTCAAATCATTGGGTACTATACAGTAGAAAAGACGGAAATGGAGGGATACGATGTCAATCCGGCATGAGAAACAAAGTGAACAAAAGAAGGAGCAGCAAATCACATTTCAGCAGGAGCAGACACCTAAACAGCAGTCGCTGTCCGAACAGCTGCTGCAAAAGCAGGAGGAATCGATTGGAAATCTGCAGATTCCGGGCGCTGCCATGCTGCATATCGAGGATAAGGAAAGTGCTCGGAAGGATGCACAGACCGGGCGCAATATTGCGCATCTGTTGTTGGAAAAGAACAGCTTCGCCGGTGACAGCTCGATGATGCAAAAGGTTAAGGAGAGCGTGCAGGCTTTGGAAGTATTGCTGACAAAAACACTTGCCACTGTCAAGCCGGAAGAATATATTGAGCAGCTTGAGGCTGCGTATTTGCTGGCAATTTCTAACTGTCAGTATTACTGTGATCACAGGAATCCATCATTTGAAACCGGTATTGAACGCAAGAAAGCAGTGGCAGATGAGTTAGCTTCGCTTCGCAGGGAACAGGCGCAGCTTGCAGTGGTAAAACAATTGCTGGCAGAAGGGACATTTGAGCTTGCACAAAAGAACGGTCAGGATTTGCTTGAGGCAGCACAGAATGCGATGCAGCCGGAAAAGCAGGAGCAGCAGCCTGCCGGAGAACCGCAAGATCCTATGCTTGCACTCCGTTTTGAAGACTTTGCCAAGATGCTGGGCACGCACAATCGCGGACAGATTGCATTTGACGGTCAGAAGCTTCATATCATCAATAACGGTAAGTTCGCCATGTCTAAGGGAGTACAGTCACATCAGAATTATGAGCTTGCCATGCATTTTATGAACATTGTATGCCGGAAACTGGAACAGGGACAGATAGAGGTTACGCCTGCGATGCGTATGCGACTCTTGCGCCAGCTTGGATTAACGGGCGAGTCTGAAATCCGCCCGGTATCGCGTGTGGTTGTAGGTGAAATAATCAGCATGGTCAATGACATGACCTCCTCCGTTGAACGGGTGCTTCGAGAAGGCAGGGACGCGGCACCGGCAGAGCACCGCATGGCGTTGGCGGTCAGTGAGCTACTATCGGGAAACCGTGAGAATGAGGCGGAAACACTCACAAAATCCGAGCATGAACAACGCATGCGCAATCAGGTGCTTGACATTATAAAGAATGCACAAAAACAGGGGATTCAGGTGCCGGAATTATCCAGACATCAGATGGATCAGCTGGTCAGAGGCAATGTGAATCTGTTGAGGGAACAGGTATTTTTATGCATGAAAAATACCTATCGGACCATGTGCAACCTAAATGGCGGCAAAGCTGTTGATTTTAATAGATTTGCAGGTGATAAGAAGCTGTTGAACCGCATGATGGCGCTGACGATTTCCCATATGACATCCGTTTCTCCGGAAGGAGAAATGGCTGCTGAACATAAGCTGAGACAGTGCATGGAAGAAGCGGCATTTGAATACAGCGGACAGAAAGAACTGAAAGAGTCATTTATCAAATCAAAGACAGCGTTGTTTGGCGTTGGCGGAGATGACGGATTAGAGCAGCTTGTTGAGCAGAAGCTGTCTCAAAGCGAGTCATGGCAGGATAAAACCGTACAGGTCAAAAGAGGTATGGACGGCTTGGGTGATATAAGCCGAAGCCTTCAGCGACTGACCGAGATTCAGCAGAAGGCATTCACCGACGGCTTAAGCGAGGCAGAGGCAACGGATTTATGTAAGCTTGGCAGGCATATCCAGGATCTTCTTACCGGACAGGAGAAAAGTGCTTCACCGGAAGAGATGCAGCTTGTGGCAAAGGAACTTGAAAATACGCGTTTTGGGGCAGGCTATGAGAATCTTATGCAGCTACTGAAAAACAATTTTTCATTTGCTGAAGCAGCTGAGCGTATCGCAAATGCGACGACCATTGTAGGACGCGAGGAGTTAAGGCAGGAGAAGAGTCCGTTAGCACGCGAGCAGGAAAAGTATCAGAAGGATCAGGCATCGGAGTCGGAGCGTACAGTTTTAGTCAGCGAGGCGGAAGCATTGCTTGGAAATCTCACCGGGCCGGACCGCGATGTGGCTGCCATACTGTTGCTGACGAAGACTCCTTCAGATTTAATCGCGAAAAACGGCGATGAGATTTCAGAAAATATATTGCATCTGCGCTATGTTCTGCGCAGCTTTATGGACGGTGGTGCGCATGCTGAGGATCTTACGGTTGCCGGAGTCAACATGCGTCTTTCACAGAGAAAAAACGGTGCGATGGAGCTGCTTGTCGGTAGGCAGCGAATTGTGATGCCCTACAATGCGGCGCTGTTAGCATCGCGTCTGGAGCTTGATATTTCTGCACATGTGGAAAAGTTTGGAAACGATGTGACACTTGGCGTGTTGTCTGATGCGATGGAGGATGCGGAAAAAAATATCACAGAACGCAAAGGTGAGGCAAACCGGACACTGTTTTTAAATGTATTGGAGAATACCGTACATCTTCCGGCAGCATATTTTAACAATATTCCGCTGGCTATGCTTGCAAGGCTGGCAAAGAGCGCGTTAACCGGAACGGTGAATGCGCAGGCTGTGCAGGAAGAAGTTGAAAGAATTAACAACATGAATCCGGATCTGATTAACGAGGAAGATACCTTAGAGATGCTTCGCATTGTGGAGCAGGAGAAAAAAGAGAAGCTTCATGACGGAAAGGTTGTCATCGTAAATCAGCAGAGTAAAAAGAAGAAAAAAGATAAAAAGGATGCCAAGGAAGAGATAACCTGGACCGCGGAGGAGACTGAGCTTAAGGAACTGTTGGCAGACCTGATTTTTTCAAAGGAAACATGGAAGTCAGACACTGAACAAAGAGAACCGTCCGATCGCATTCGATTACTGTTTTATTCGCACGCGGGACTGCTTACCAAGATCATTCTTGACCCTTCCATCGTTAATCATATGATGGACAAATTAAAGCTGCCGGGTGCAGAGGGATTGACAGATGTCATCAAAGAGCAGCTGAATGATTTACTGGAGTCCGATGCAATCCGGCAGTTAAAGGAGTTTGCCGGCAGCGGCTTTATGGCACAGGTTAAGCTTCGCACAGCACTCGGAATGGCACTCGGCGATAACCTGACGCCGGAGGTGATAGCAGTGCTCGCAAAACAAACCGGAGCGAAGGAAGAAGAGCTCATCTCAATGCGTCAGGGTATGTTAGACCAATTTGCCGAGCTAGACCAAAGCATCGAAGAAAAGGTGCAGGATCAGGTTAATGAAATTCAAGATCAGGTCACGAAAGCGGTAGAGACGATTTTTGATGCAAAACAGGACGAGAAGAATTCAGAAGAGTTTATGAAGCCCAAGACACTGGCGCAGATTATGGAGGAAGCGTCCAAGGGTAAGCAGGGACAGGGCAAGTTCATGAAGATTGTTCTCACCAACTATTTTAAGGATGCGAGTGCCATTGACCGCCGTGCAATGATGGCGTCAGCACTTCGGGATTTGATGCCCTTGCAGCAAAAGCCCGGTCAGGAGATGACACAGGAGGAGAAGGATAAGCTGATGGGTAATTTCCTGGGTGGTTTCTTAAAGGGCGCAGGACCACTGATGCACAAGATGCTTCAGGGCATGCCGGTGACCTCTATGCCGGAGGTGCTAAAGATCGCGGTAGAAGACATGAAGTCAAACCTGTCACCGATTCCGAAAGAGATTGTTGAGAGTCGTCTGACAAAGATTGTCAATGCATCCAAGGGAACAATTACAAAGATAGAGGTTGTCCGTTCGCTTGGTGCGGCTTCCGTTGCACAGACATTTTTGTGCAGGATGTACGGTCCGGGTATGCAAAAGGATGGAAAAGAGACTGTTATCAAGCTGCTTCGCCCGGATGTGCGCAATCATATGATGCGTGAAAAAGTGCAGATGCTAAATTATGCGCGACAGACGGATGAGCAGGGAGGTATGCTTTCCACCTATGAAGGACAGCTGCTTCGCATTGAGGAGGAGCTGGATTTGCGTATTGAGGCGAGAAATGTCAAGCTCGGAGAAGTGTATAACAAGGGTGAACAGACCGTGCAGGCGGTGAAGCTGAGCAATCTGGCCAATCCGGATACAAATGTGCTTGTGCTCGAGCGAGCTCAGGGTATAACTGCCGATAAATACATGAAGAAGCTTAAGAAAGAGTATAAAAAAATCATAGATACCGAAGATAATTCTACAGACAATGGATACGATAAGATGATAAAGTTTCATAAGATGCATAAGGATCTGGTGAAACGACAGGGATATGTGTCAACCCTTGCCAAAAAATGGGTGGTATCAGGTGTGTATGACGAGGGCTTCTATCATGGAGATTTGCATGCCGGAAATATTATGGTCAGTGATGAGGGCGCAACGGTAATCGATTTTGGTAACGCGACACAGATGACGAAGGAGCAGCAGAATCACATTATCCATATGCTTTGTGCGGCGGCGGTAGGTAATCTGGAAGGCTTCCGCCACAGCTTCCATGAATTGCTCTCCGACAAGTCTGAGGAGACATATCAGAAGAAGAGAGAACTGTTGTCCAATATCTTTCAGGATGTGATTACAACCGGAAAACGCGAGGATGCCGGACTTCGTATTGCAGTTGCACTGTTAAAGGCGCAGGAGCTTGGCTTAGAGCTGCCCGCAGCAGTACATAACTTTTCGCAATGTCAGCTTCGTCTGCAGAATACAATCAGCGAGATGAATGAGATGATTTCCAATCTGGAGAGAAGCATGCGTGAAGAAATCAACAAAACAATCAATGAGAATTTTGACAAGAAAGATCTTATGGATGCCGTCAAGTCCAATGTTTGCTCATATATCGAGAATAAGAGAGCATGGCTGAAGGATAAGAGCCATGTAAACAAGCCGGAAAAGCTTGAGAGCATTGTGGAGAAAAGGCTGCATCCGCAGATTGATCCAAGTACCTTTATCAAAAAAACCTCAGATGCGAAGGCGCTGGGAAACATCGGAGCGCTCAGCAGCCTGAAGGAAGAAGCTAATCTGCGTGTCGAAATTATGCGCATGAAGGTCTACCGTGATGATTCACACGGACAAGAGTTCCGCGGATATGTCAGGGAGATTGTAGCCTGCTATACGCGTCTGTGCGGGGAAGATGAAGGAGCACTGGCAGCACAATATCAGGAATTGTACAAAAAAATCATGGACTGCTTTAACGAAAAGGAAATTCGGACAGAACAGCTGGCAGATTATTTCGAAGAGTTAGTGAATTTACAGCTTCCGAAAGCAGCAACAGAATACCAGAGCAGTTTGGCACAATATAAAGAGGTGAAGAAGCTAAGTCAGGAGAAAAAGGCATCTGCGGATGATGTAGCACAGGCAGAAGGACGGCTTTTTGAAAAGGCAAAGGAACTCTATAAGTATGGTGGCGAAAGCGAGGGACCGCTTGCAATGATCCGCCGTAAAATGATTTATGACAGTCCGGAAAAATTTGAAGCAGCGCACAAGAGTTGGTTTGAGGACGAAAATAATCTCGGCACAGAAATGAAAAAAGCCTACGATGATTACCGCGCAGCACAGACAAACGGAATGTTCCGGGAGATGATTCAACACGAGAAGACCTTTTTGGCGCTATATGAGCGAGCACTGATGACGCGTGTACAACAATTTGAGCAGGCGGAAGATACCGTGCGGGAAACATCTGTAGATGAATTCTATGAGACGATGGGTAAGGTCATGATTGAGCGTTCCGGTGCAACGATTAAGAAGCTTGGAATCGTCGGTATGTGGAGATATCGTGCCATTAACAAAACCTCAGATCCGTCCATTCGAAAGCTTCCGAAGCAGACCACAGACCAGACACTGATTAATGACGGTGAGCAGGTCATCGACAAATTGCGCGAAGCACGGGCATCCCTTTTGGAGAGCATTGCAAAGCGAAAAACTGACTCACAGCATATGATTGATCCGATACCTGTGAGGGAAGCATTGCTTGGCATATCGGCGGAATCCAAAATGATCAAGCACTCCAAAATCAGAGACTGGAATGCGCGCATGAATCAGATTGCCGAGCGTCAGGATGTGGACGCATTGGAGCTTCTTTTGGATGAAATACAAAGAACGATGCGAACGATTCGGGAAACGATTGGCGCAGTAACTCCGGAGGAGCGCAGGGAAAAGCAGTTGAAAAGCAATCAGGAAAAAATCACAGTAGCCTTTAACTATATCGTGGATGATATTGATATGTTAGCTTTTAATCTTGCGATGTTGGAAAAAGAGACCAACGAAGACATGAAGACAAGGCTGACCGCCACCATAAAAAAGAGCATCTGTAAAGATCAGTATCGGCAGGACTTTATCAATCAGCTGAAGAATTATAATCATGTATTTCCTGCTGAAATGTTAAACGACTGGACGCAGCTGCTCACACAGATCAGGGAAGAGCCGGTTTTTGATATGGCAAAGGCAAAGCGCCTCGTAGAAAGTGTACAACAAATGGATCGGCTGATTCATACAATTCTCGGAGATAACCCCGAGAGCGAGAATAAAGCTGTTTAGACAGATGAAAAAAGCGTAATATAATGAGAAAATGAGGAGAAAAATCATTTTATGGAGCTTGTAACGATTACATCAGAAAACAAAAACAGATTTCTGCCGTATCCGGACTCGGATGCGGCAGAAAATATCGGCAGAGACGGCTTTCAGGCTCTGGCACTTCAAACGGCAGACAATGTCTTGGGTGCTGTGTTAATCTGGAGACTCGAAGCATCTTCCGATGATACCGGTGCTTCAAAAAAAGCAGTACTCACTTACTTTTATGCAAAAAACAGTGACCTTGGGCTCATGCTTTTGCATGCATGCAGACAAAGCTGCAAGAGCGAAGGTGTATCTGCCATCGAATTCGAATTCGAAGAAGAGGGAAGGGAGAGCGAGCTTGCAGCGCTTGAGCTGCTGGGCTGCACGCTAAATCAGACGAAGAGCAGCACACTATCGCTTACCGTGGCTGATTTTATGGAGCTTCCGCTCTCGGCAAACGCGTCGCTGCCGGATCAGATTACATCGATTGGTGCGCTGACACTCAACCAGATGCGCAAGGGAATTGCAAACTGTCAATACCGCAACCGGTTGGGGATTTTGCCTGATTTAGCTTCGCTTCCGCTGAGCAGATTTGAACCGCAGCTTTCATCATGTGTGGTGATTGACGGCTGCGTCTGTGGATTTCTGCTGGTACATAAAACTCCCTCGGGAATACTCGAAGCGGAGCTGATAACCGTATCAGAGCCTGCCGGAAAACAGGATATGATTTGCATGATCCGATATACAATCAGACAGCTTGTTACGAATTATCCGGCGGATACAGGCGTCCTCATACACCGTTGCAACGATGTATCACGGGCGTTGGCAGGCAGGATTTTCCCGGATCAGACAGGGATTCCGGTGATAAGCGGACAGATTACGATTTAGGAGCATGAGGACAAAAGAATATCGAACAGGTGAATGAAACAGATGAAGATTTCAAGATTGACAAGAGAGCAAAAGGAATTTTTTTTGGATATGGATCCTTTTCTGATGATGGACTGGCTGGATTTCCCGAACACATTCGCGCTGATTGCAACAGAGAAAAAGGAGGCATCCGCAGCCGATGTGCCGATGGGGCTTATGATATGTTCTCTGTATGACCGCTCACTCATGATTGACTGGCTGTGTGTGGCAGCGGATTATCGCATGCAGGGTGTTGGCGAGCAACTGCTCGTGAAAGCCTTTGAGATTGCAAAACAGGCAAAGCTCGACAGCGTTCGTGCATATATGCAGGAGGGATATGGGCGCAGTCTCGTTTGCAAAGGACAGGAGCAATATTTTGCGGAGCGCTTATTTGAACAGGAACAAGCGTTGTTCGGCGAATGGATTACCGATCTGCGCACTTTACAAAATCAGCCCTTATTTTCGCGTCGGATGGGTAACACAGGAAATGCAATCCCGTTTCGCAAGTTGACAACGCCAATGATCAAGGAGGCAATCGCAGTACTTGCGGCTTCGAAGGATACGGCAATGCTCTATGACATGAGTTGTGGGGGCGGGGACTGCTACGATCCGGATCTTAGCTTTTTGCTGATGGATGAAAAACAGATTCGTGGCGGTCTTATCGTGCAGTGCGTCCGTCACAAAATCGGCGAATCAAATGAAAAAACGGGAATTGCTTCGGAAGAAATGATTTTGTATCCGGTATTATTCCATGCGGAATCGGAGCACGATGTGAGTGCGCTGCTGTGCGAATCCATGCAGGCGGCATGTGCAAAATATGCGCCTGAAACCGATGTGAGAATTATTCTCACGCACGAGCGCTATGAGCGGCTTTGTGCTTATGTGCTGCCCAAGGTTCGGACAGACAACAAGTTGCTCGTCGCAGATGTAAATGCGTTTTGAGCCTGTTCACTCACGGGGAGAAAACCGGAAGTACGAGGATTTCATTCGCTACTTTAGCAAGACTTACGGACAGTTTTATATCAAGTACGAAGATTTTATTCGAAAATTTGATAGGATTACGCATACAAATCTGAATAATTATCATGCGTAAAATAAAAAATGCCGATATACAATAATAAACACGGATGTGATTTTCAATCAGGGAGGATTGACAATGAATATTGGAATTGGTATTGGAAAGCAGTTGCCGGGAATGCTTTCTGCATGGAAAAATGCGGAAGGTGTATCACGACAGACCATGAGTGCGTCCATGCGGATTCGCATGGCACACATCAATGAGGCGCAGAGCACGCTGCCACAGGCGAAGCGTGAAGTGATTTATGATGCGGCAAGCGGAACGACCTTTGATACACAGCGCATGAATCGGTCTGCGGTTTCAACACAGAAACAAATGAAAAAGCTGCAATACAATTTTAAGCTGATTTCGTCACAGATTATGCGAGCAAAGACGAGCAGCAGTGCAGCGCGGGCTGTTTCGAGTGCAAGGCGCCTGACAGCACAGCTGCGACGAAAGAAAAAAAGCGGCGAGTATGATGATGCAGAGCTGGAGGCTGCAATCTCGCATGCACTGGCCATGGAGCGTGTGGCAAAAAAACATGTGAAAAATCTGCAGCAGGAAGAGATTGCAAAGCGAGGCGCCAAGGAAAATGAGCCTGCAATGCGGGAGGATGAAATGATA
Organism: bacterium; assembly: GCA_029012425.1. Lineage (GTDB taxonomy): Bacteria > Bacillota > Clostridia > Lachnospirales > Lachnospiraceae > W0P33-017. The sequence goes on from JAQXMB010000007.1 coordinate 12,948, forward strand.
CCACAAGATTCCGCGGCGTGGGGAGAGATGCAGCAGATACCGAATCAGGAAAATGAAATAGTCCCGCAGGAGATGTCAGACATTTTCTCGGAAATTTCCCGGGAGTTTACGGAAGAAATGATGATGTTTATGCAGGAGTATGAGGAGCTGCTGAGTGAGACGGTGGAGGATATAGGCGGAGCGCTCATGGAATCTCTTTCTATCATTGATACGGATATGGATGCGGAGGATATTAAGGAATTAAAACAGAAGCATCGTGCGAAAGAGATGCAGGAGATTGCAAGGGCAGACGCGAAATACTTGAAAGCGATTTTTGAAAAATACGCCACTGACCACAGCCAGTCTGTAAATGGTGTGAATCAGAATATAGGGGCAATGACGGCTTTCAATACAAATGCTTTAGCGGCAACTGTTCCGGTTGAAGGAAAAAGTGTGGATGTATCGGTATGAGCGTGTTTTGTAGTAGAATTTGAAAACAACGAAAAGCGCGGTTTACACTCAGTTTTCAAATGTGTGTTGAAAACAAAAATAAAATATGCTATACTGTGCGAGTCTTGTAAGACATATTACATAGAAAGAGCACAGTATGTGTAAGGTGAGAAGATGAAGATTAGATAGTTTGATTTGAGTAAAACACAGAATGATTGAAGTCCTGTAGATAAAGCAGGGACCGTTGTGTACGCTTAAATTAGATTATCGCATCCGTTTCTTCTCGTTATACTTGTCGCTTTGATAAATATTCGGGCTTATTTTTGCGGGTCTATTTTTGCGTATGCGAAATAGACCCGTTTTTTTGTTTCAATCAAAGGAGGCAATGATATGGCACAAATAAATGTAAATGCACTCACCTTTGCATATGAGGGCAGTTTTGACAACATTTTCGAAGATGTATCCTTTTCCATAGATACCGATTGGAAATTAGGTTTACTTGGCAGAAACGGAAAAGGAAAAACCACGCTGTTAAATCTTCTTTTGGGGAAATATGAGTATCACGGAAGTATTCGTGCGACGACTTCCTTTGATTACTTTCCGTATTTGGTTTCAAAGGAAGAAGTAAATCAATCAGCATTTGAATTGATGGAGTGCTGGAAATCGGGCGTAGAAGATTGGAGAGTGCTGCGTGAATTTCAGTCACTTGAAATCGATGCAGAATGCCTGTATCGCCCGTTTGGCTCGTTAAGCTTTGGGGAGCGAACAAAAATCATGCTTGCGGTTTTATTCTCTGAGGAAAACAATTTCTTGTTGATCGATGAACCGACCAATCATCTGGATAAAGAGGCAAGAGAAATCGTAAAAAACTATTTGAAGACAAAGAAAGGATTTATTCTTGTTTCTCACGATCGGGAGGTGCTGGATGCCTGTATCGATCATGTGCTTGTCCTAAACAGATCATCCATCGAGGTTCAGACCGGTAATTTTTCCAGCTGGTGGGAGAATAAAGAAAAAGCCGATAAAAATGCGAGAGCAGAGAATGCCAAGCACATGAAAGAAATTGGAAAGCTGGAAGCCGCGGCAGATCGGGCCGGGCGATGGGCAAAGAAAAATGAGAGCACCAAGATTGGGTTTGACCCGATTAAGGAGCATGACAGATATCTGGATACGAGAGCAACGATTGGTGCGAAAACAAAGAAGATGCAAAAGCGCGTCAAAACCTATGAGAACCGTATGCAAAGAGAAATTGCGGCAAAAGAAGGCTTACTGAATGATATTGAGGAAGTGGTAGAGTTGAAACTGATGCCGTCCGTGTATCATAAAGAACGACTGCTTTTGGCAAAAGATTTTACCTTAAAATACAAGGATGCGAACAGACCGGTATTTGATAACCTGACCTTCGAAGTAAAAAACGGAGACAGAATTTTTCTCAGCGGAGAAAACGGCTGCGGCAAATCCAGCCTGTTGAAAGCAATTTTAAATGCAAACAGGAAAGCTGAAGCGGGCAGCTTAAGTTTTGAAACCGAAGGTGTGCTCGCGGTTCCGGACAATCTGGTAATCTCCTATATCAATCAGGACACCTCTCATTTGAGCGGAATGTTAAAAGATTATTCTGACGAGAGGAAGATCGATTATACATTGTTGCTTTCTCTGCTGAATCAGCTCGACTTTGACCGGTCACAGTTTCAGAAACCGATGGAGCAATACTCCGAAGGGCAAAAGAAAAAAGTGCTGATAG
>JAQXMB010000008.1 GCA_029012425.1 bacterium
CTGATTTTTGCTGTGATGGTTACGGTTCCGGCTTTTTTGCCGGTGACTAAGCCGTAGGTATTTACGGATGCGATTTTGGAATTACTGCTCCGAAAGGTCGGCAATTTACCATTTGAGGTGATACCGACGAGATGAAACTGCTCATCGATCGCAATGGTACGATGATAGCTTGCCAGAATGATGTATGGAATAGTATCCCGTCTGCCGGCTGCCTGCACGGAAGTAATCGGCGTAAACAGAAGAACGCAGATTAGGAAAAGTGCAGTTACCGTTCGCAGACGCTTATAAAACAGATGATTTTGAATACGATTCATGAAATGCCCCCTTTCATAATATGTATAAGGGGAGTGGGTCGGACCGTGAGGTAAGCATAGCATCGGGAGCGCGAAAAGTAAAATAGAAAAATTGGCAAAGAGGATGAGCGGTGGTATGTGCACATTGCACAATTTGACAGCCTTACAGACAGAAATAGCGATGGACTTTTGATTCGTTTTAGAGTATAGTTTATAAGATACATATAAAGAAGAAGGTGCCATGATGCGACTGGTAGAATTTAAAATGGAACGGACAGGTTTGGTTGAGGTTGGCGATGTGCTTCCGATCACAGAGGGAAAACTGCCCAATTCGTATTATTATACGCTTGGAAACGCCTATGCGATGTCTGCGAACTTTACATTCCGGGAACGATTGACAAGTCGCGAAGGCACGGTCAGGGAGATTAAAGATACACCAAAGGGATTTTTTGTCATGGTTGAATTTGACGAATAGCGCTCCTGATTTGGAGGAAAATGACATGGGTGCAATGTATACAATGTACATACAGACAGAAGGTCATATCCAGATGCTTGATATTACAAAAGAAGTTCAGCGTCTTGTGACAGAGAGTGGAATGGCAAGCGGGATCTGTGTTGTATTTCTGCCACATACAACAGCCGGACTTCTGATTACGGAAAACCGGGATCCGTATGTAGCGGTTGATTTTACGAACGCAGTACGGAAGCTATGTGGAGAGGAAAAGGATTACCACAATTTGGAGGGCAATTTTCCTGCGCATTTGTCAGCCGGATTGCTTGGCGTTTCACAGACGATTCCGGTGGAAGACGGAAAACTGGCACTTGGCACATGGCAGAGTATCTATCTGATGGAATTCGACGGAAGCAGAAAGCGTAAAGTGCGACTGAAGCTTATGGAGGATTAACGGGGTTCATGATGAATCAGGAAAGAAATACGACCGATCTCATACTGGCGGATAGTTTAAAGGAACTGGTTCTTACCAAGCCGGTTGAAAAGATCACAATTAAAGAGATTACAGACAAGGCGGGGGTCATTCGCCCAACCTTCTACAATCATTTTCAGGATAAATATGAATTGCTGGAGTGGATTATTCATAGAGAGATACTTGATCCGATGCAGCCACTCATTCAAAATGGTCTGATTAATCAGGCAGTGTTACTTTTGTTCACAAGCATGGAGCATAATCGGGAATTTTACATGCGTCTGAGTCGGATGGATGGCCCGATTACCTTCGATGATCTGGCGGTGAAGTGTATGCATGAGCTGCTCGAGAACATTTTATCCAGCCGTCCGAAGAACAAGACATCAAAATTTCCGTGGGTCAGTGCAGATCTGTTGGCGGAGTATTATGCGCGCTCCTTATGCTTTGCGACAAAGTTATGGATTCGTCAGGGGATGAATGTTCCGCCGCAGGATATGGCGGATGCCTATGAATATCTGATGGGACATACGATGGAAGAAGTGTTAAATGAACTTGGCTGATATACAGATTTGCCAATATGTATATCAGAAATAACAAACTTAAAAAAGTGTATAGTGACGATTGACAGCAATCAGGGATTGAATATGGAAACATTCAATCCCTTTTTTTATACTCTCAATTAGCAAATCAAGTAACAGAAAGGAAGTAATGCTATGAAGAAGTTTGGAAAGGGAGTTGTGAAGTGCAGAATACTGATTTTGCTTTTGGCAGTTGCACTTTTGATTCCCTCAGCAATCGGTTACTTTAACACGAGAGTTAACTACGATATCCTCTCATACCTGCCGGAGGAGATTGAAACCATGAAAGGTCAGGACATTTTGGCAGATGATTTTGGAATCGGGGCCTTTTCTTTATGTGTCGTGCAAGGAATGGAAAACAAAGAAGTTTGTGCATTAGAAGAACAGATTTCAGCCATTCCCCATGTAAAAGAGGTTATCTGGTATGACACAATCGCGGACCTGTCGCTTCCGATGGCAGTGTTGCCGGACGATGTATACGATGTGTTCATGAATGATGAGACAGACGCGACATTGCTTGCAGTATTATATGACACAACAATGTCCGCAGATGAGACAATGGATGCCATCACCGAAATCAGAAAGCTTGCAGATCAAAAATGCTTCGTAAGCGGAATGTCATCCGTAATCACAGACATCAAGGCGCTGTCCGCAAAGGAAGTTCCCATTTATGTGATTATCGCGGTCATCTTATCAATCATCGTGTTGTCCCTGACAATGGATTCAGCAATCGTGCCGCTGTTTTTCCTGCTCAGTATCGGAATGGCAATCATATATAACCTTGGAACGAATGTCATCAAGGGAGAAATATCTTATGTGACACAGGCGCTTGCAGCAGTTTTACAGCTCGGTGTTACCATGGACTACTCCATCTTCCTGTGGCACAGCTACGAGGAGGAATGCACGAAAACAGACGATAAGAAAGAAGCAATGGCAAATGCAATTGCAGGCACCATCACCTCGGTTGTAGGAAGCTCCATCACAACCGTTGCAGGATTTATTGCACTTTGCTTTATGAGCTTTACCCTCGGTCTTGACCTTGGTGTTGTCATGGCAAAGGGTGTTGTGTTCGGAGTGATTGGATGTGTAACGATTTTACCGTCAATGATTCTTGTTTTTGACAAGGCAGTACAGAAGACGAAGCATAAACCGATTATCCCGGATTTGGGTGGAATTGCAGGTTGGATTACAGCACATTACCGTTGGTTTGTTGCAGCTTTTCTCATCATTTTGATTCCGGCAATCTATGGATATACACATACCGATGTATATTATGATCTTGCGGGAACGCTGCCGCAGGATTTGCCGAGTATCGTGGCAAACGACAAGCTGGACGAAAGCTTTGACATGAATGCAACGCATATTTTCTTAATCGACAGTGAACTGCCGACGAAAGATGTCGTTGCAATGATTGATGAAATTGAAGAAGTTCCCGGAGTAAAAGCAACCATTGGACTGGAATCGGTGCTTGGCGCAGGCTTCCCGAAGGAGATGCTTCCGGATTCAATTCTGTCATTTGTTCAGAACGATGAATATGAACTGCTGATGGTAAGCTCAGAATATGCGGTCGCTTCTGATGAGGTAAATGAACAATGTGACCGCTTGAATGAGATTCTCGATAAATATGATGAAAAAGGAATGCTCATCGGTGAGGCACCTTGTACAAAGGATTTAATAAACATTACCAATGAAGATTTTAAACGAGTAAGTGCAGTTTCGATTCTTGCAATTTTTGCAATCATCTTCCTCGTATTTAAGTCCATCAGCTTACCGGTAATCCTTGTTGCAGTCATCGAGTTCGCAATTTTTATCAACATGGGTATCCCGGCATATACACACACGGTTCTGCCGTTTATCGCATCCATCGTTATCGGAACGATTCAGCTTGGTGCAACCGTTGACTATGCAATTTTGATGACAAATAAATATAAACGGGCACGCTTCGATGGATTAGAGAAAAAAGAAGCAATCACACAGGCGCTGCAAGGTTCCATCCAGTCAGTAATCGTCAGTGCATTAAGCTTCTTCGCAGCAACCTTTGGTGTAGGTATCTACTCGAACATCGATATGATCAGTTCTTTGTGTATCCTGATGTCGCGTGGAGCAATTATCAGTATGTTTGTCGTAATCTTCGTCCTGCCGTCACTCTTTATGGTATTTGATAAAGCAGTCTGCAAGACGAGCAAAGGATTTATCAATAAGTAAAACAGGAGTATTTGGAGGTATATCAATATGAAGATGAAAGAATTACAGAAAAAATTCCAAAGTAAATTCGCAATTCGCATGATGGCAGGTGTACTGAGTGTCGCCCTGCTTGGCACGAGCTTTTCCATCGGATATTTACGCGGAAGCAACGATTCCGCAGTGATTACTGCAGAGGCAGCTCAGAAAGCAGAAATAGAAGAAAAAATTAATGAGCTGGTAGGAAAACGAACCGGTGTTGACAACACGACCAAGGACGAGACCGTATACATTATTGCTGATGCAAAAGGAAATTCAGGCAAGGTAATCGTAGAGGAGTGGTTAAAGAATCCAAAGAAGGAAGATACACTTGAGGATGTATCAGAACTTAAGGATATCACAAATATCAAAGGCTATGAGACCTTTACGCAGAACGGGGAGAAGTTAACCTGGCAGGCAAACGGAAACGATATCTATTATGAAGGAACGACAGATAAGCAGGTTCCGATTACGGAGAAGGTTACTTACTTCCTCGACGGCAAGGAGATTGAACCTGAGGAGCTTGCAGGAAAGAGTGGAAAGGTAACTGTCCGTTTTGATTATGAAAATCATGAGAAGGTGTCGGTAGATACAGAAGATGGTCCCATTGAAGTATATGTACCGTTTACGGTAATGACGGGAATGGTGTTAAGTGATTCCTTCACCAACATTGAGGTTACAAACGGAAGAGTTATTTCAGATGGAAAGAATAACATTGTAGTCGGAATGGCAATGCCCGGTTTACACGAGAGCCTGCATGCAGACGCAAGTGATTTTGATACGGAGATCGAGTTTCCGGAGTATGTAGAGATGACCGCAGATGTCGAGGATTTCTCGCTTGAGATGACAGCTTCTATCGCAATGACCGGACTTCTTTCTGATTTGAGCCTCGGAGACCTTGATCTTTCCGAAATGGAGGATTCTGTAGACACTTTAGCAGATGCAACGGATAAGCTCGAGGATGGAAGCAAGCAGCTTGCAGATGGTTTATCAACCTTAAAGGATAATATGGGTGATTTCACCTCGGGTGCAGACCAGCTGAAAAACGGAATTAAGGATTACACAGACGGTGCACAGGCAATCAACGACGGACTGGCAAAATTAAACAGCAGTGTAGGAACACTTTCAGATGGTGCAGACAAGCTGGATGCAAGTGCAAAGACAATTGCGGCAGGTGTCAAGCAGTTAGATCATACCTTAAAGCAGGAGATGAGCGAAGAGCAGAAGGCAGGAGTTGTTGCAGCCGTTGATGCACAGTTTGCAGAGGGCAGCGATACTTACAATTACATTTACCAGAATGCTGCAAAGAACTTCAGTGATACAATGACAAGCAAGCAGACCGTGGGCACAATTCAAAGCGGAATCGCTGGAATGGGTCTTACAAGTGACGATGTGGTAGCGGCATTGGCTAAATATTATGCAGCGAACGGATTTGTTGACACGACAACCGGAAAGAAATATTCTCCGGCCGAGTGTCAGGCAACGGTTCCCGGTGCAAATGTGACATATGCAGCATACTTTGCCGGCACGGTATTAAAGGGTGGACTTGCACAGGGACTTGCGAGCGGAATCGCAACAAATGGAGCACAGGCAGTTGGAGCATCCGTTGTCGATGCATGTAAGACTGCAGCTGAGAGTGCAGCCGTATCCGGAGCCGAGTCAACCAAGAGTATGATTGCAGCATCTATTGAAGCGGTTGATAAAAAAAGCGGATACAGCCTTGTAACCGGTTCTCAGGCGCTCAGCAAAGGTATTTCGACAATGGCAGCAGGTATTCCGGCAATGAAGGATGGAATCGGAAAACTGGCAACCGGTGCGGATACTTTGGTAGCAAACAACGAAAAACTCACGAATGGTATCACGGACCTGGCAGAAGGATCCATAAAGATTTCAGATGGCGTAGATCAGCTGGATGATGGTGCTTCAAAGTTGTATGATGGAATGGTAGAGTTCAACAAAGAAGGAATTTCAAAGCTTGTGGATGCTTTCAATGGAGATGCAAGTGATCTTCTGAACCGGATTGATGCAGTATTCAAGGCCGGAGAGCAGTATACAAGCTATGCGG
>JAQXMB010000009.1 GCA_029012425.1 bacterium
CAATTGTCAGTATTGAGGATAAGAAGTTCGAGAAGCATCATGGAGTCGACTTTAAGGCGATTATGCGTGCCGCAATAGCCATGATTCGCAATCAGAAGATTACGCAGGGAGGAAGTACCATTACCCAGCAGCTTGCAAGAACGGTGTTTTTGTCGAATGAAAAATCCTGGGAGCGCAAGGTCGAGGAGATTTTTATCGCGACCGGATTGGAGCGCCGCTATTCGAAGGAACAGATATTAGAGTTTTATTTGAATAACATCTATTTTGCAAACGGATATTATGGCATTGAGGCTGCATCACAGGGATATTTTAGCTGCAGTGTGAAGGATTTGGATCTCTCAAGACAGGCATTACTTTGTGGAATCCCGAACAATCCCACCGTCTATGATCCGGTAGAACATATGGAAAATGCCATCTCAAGAAGAGATCGAATCCTAAAGCAGATGAAGCTGGATGGCAAGATTTATGAGGATACCTATCAGACAGAAACAAATAAAAAAGTGAAATTAAAACGCCCCAAGCGGCAGAAAAACGATTATGTAGAGACCTATACTTATCACTGCGCGACAGAGGCGCTTATGGAGTCAGAGGGTTTTCTGTTCCGTGATTCGTTTGAAGACCAGGCGGACAAGGAGATGTATGAGGAGTACTACGAACAGATGCATGCGCAGTGTCAGCGTTCTCTTTATACCGGTGGATATCGTATATATACATCCATTGATTTAGATATTCAAAAAAAGCTGCAGGAATCGATTGATCAGGGCTTGGCCGATTATGATGAGACAACAGAGGAGGGTGTCTATGCACTTCAGTCTTCGGGCGTATGTATTGATAATGAAACGGGTCATGTCCGCGCAATCGTTGGCGGAAGGGGTCAGAAGTTTGACGGCTATACATTAAACCGTGCATATCAAAGTTTTCGTCAGCCGGGAAGTGCCATTAAGCCGCTTATTGTATATACGCCGGCGTTAGAGCGGGGATATGCTCCGGATTCTATTGTAAATGATCATAAGTTTGAGGGAGGACCTTCGAATTCAGGAGGAACATATTCCGGCGAAATTACGCTTCGACAAGCGGTAGAGAAATCAAAAAATACAGTGGCATGGCAGTTGCTGGAAGAAATGACGCCGAAGACCGGCTTACATTATATCAAAGAGATGAATTTTGCCAAGGTGGATGCGAGAGACGAGGTTCCTGCGGCTGCGCTGGGCGGATTTACTTATGGTACATCGGCATTGGAGATGGCGAGTGGCTATGCAACCATTGAGAATGATGGTGTCTATCGCAAGCCTACCTGTATCGAACGAATTGAAGATGATAAGGGAAATCTGATTTATTCACCTCTGGATGAAGGCAAGACGATTTATGAGCAGAATGCAGCCCGGACGATGACAGATATTCTGACCGGAGTATTTACAAGAGGAACTGCCAAAGGTCTTGACCTTGGCACGATGCCCTGCGCCGGAAAGACCGGAACAACCAATGACCATAAGGACGGATGGTTTTGCGGATTTACCCGTTATTATACAACGGCAATCTGGGTTGGGTATGATACGCCGCGTGAGATGGAGGACTTGTACGGTTCCACATATCCCGGACATATCTGGCAGGATTTTATGTTAAAATTGCATGAGCAGCTGGAACCACTGGAATTTATGCCATATATCAGTTATAATGATACTGTTCATGTTCACGAAAAAGAGATTGAACCGATGCCGCAGGAAAATGAAAAACCTGCAGACGCGCCGGAAGAAGAACAGACGAAGCCTGAACCTCCGGAGAAACCTGAGGAGTCAGAGCCGGTAGAAATTCCGGGAGAGATTACACCGGAGGAACCGGAGCAGCCACAAGAGCCGGAAGAAGAACCGGATGATTCGGAAGGAATCATTGAAATTGTGCCGGATGAATCGGAAGAAGAATCTGAGGAAGAGGGAGATATCATTATCCTGCCCTGATTAGGAATGTATCGGCACTTGCAGAAGTGGGAAATTTATCTGACAGAGAATAATAATAAAGAGGAGTAGAAAATCATGAAGAAGTATGGATTTGGAGTGGATATCGGTGGAACAACCGTTAAGCTTGGACTGTTTGAGACAGATGGAACGCTGCTTGATAAGTGGGAGATTCCTACCCGCAAGGAAGAGAATGGTTCAAAAATACTTCCTGATGTGGCTGCAAGCATTGCTGCCAAGATGGAAGAAAAAGGAATCGACGCATCGGAAGTGCAGGGGGCCGGAGTTGGTGTTCCGGGTCCTGTTACCCCGGAAGGAGTTGTACGCAAATGTGTCAATCTCGGATGGGATGTTTTTAATGTAGAGGATGCGTTAAGTTCGTTGACCGGATTAACGGTTAAGGCGGGAAATGATGCCAATGTCGCTGCACTTGGCGAGATGTGGCAGGGTGCAGGCAAGGGTGCCAAAAATGTCGTAATGCTTACACTTGGAACCGGAGTCGGCGGTGGCGTTATCGTCGATGGAAAGATTGTTGCCGGTTCGACCGGAGCCGGTGGAGAAATTGGTCATATCCCTGTAAATTATGAAGAGACGGCAGTGTGTGGTTGCGGAAAAAGAGGTTGTCTTGAGCAATATGCATCAGCAACCGGTATTGTGACATTGACAAAGCGTATGCTTGCTTCATCAGACGAGTCAAGCAGCCTTCGCGAGATTACGGAAGTGACGGCAAAGGATACCTTTGACGCAGCAAAAGCAGGCGATGCGCTTGCACTTGCAGTCATCGAGCAGTTTGGTGAGATTCTTGGAAAGGCACTTGCCGGTATCGCATGTATCGTGAATCCGGAAGTATTTGTTATTGGTGGTGGAGTATCCAAAGCCGGAACAATTATTACAGATGCGGTTGAGAAATATTTCACACCCAATACCTTCCATGCATGCCGTGAAGCAAAATTTAAACTGGCAGAGCTTGGAAATGATGCAGGAATCTATGGTTGCGTGCAGATGATTATTGAGTAAAAATTGTTTAAAAAAGTACTAGACAAATGATTCGATCCGTGCTATTATAATTATCGCTGTGGAGATATGCCACGGCGATAAAGTGGCAGGATACAGTGTATCAACGATGCGTGGCTCAGTTTGGTAGAGCGCTGCGTTCGGGACGCAGAGGTCGCAGGTTCAAATCCTGTCGCATCGACTTCCGAAATAAATAACGATGCGTGGCTCAGCTTGGTAGAGCACTACGTTAGGGACGTAGGGGTCGCAGGTTCAAATCCTGTCGCATCGACTGCAACTTAATAATGTGAACAGAGTAGGTGTCTACGCGTTAAGTACCAAAGGATGGGAGTTGCCTTTGGGCGAAAAGCAAATTGCTTGCGGTGTAGCATCGCATCCGCTGTCTTACATGATTTCTTTTTTATTCGCTCTGTGCCGTTCGGTATAGAGTTTTTTTATTTCATAGGATATTCCTCTGAATTTCCTATGAAACAAAATACTAATATTAATTCATAGTGAATATGACGCAAAATATGGTATAATGAGCGAAGAAAGAATCTAAAAAGAAGAAGGAGCCCTGTTCCAAGTCTCATTCCGGCAAAGAACCGGAAAAGAAAGGAACAGCAACATGAAAAAAGAAAGCAGAACCTATCAACTGGTAATTCTGGCAGTATTAATTGCCATCGATGTCATTCTGACACGATTTTTATCGATTCAAACGCCAATCACCCGCGTGGGCTTTGCGTTTGTCGCGCGCGTAATCGCAGGCATCGTACTAGGACCAATCCCGGCAGCAGCCGCAGCAGGAATTGCAGATGTGATAGGAATGATTTTATTCCCGAGTGGAACCTTTTTCCCGGGATTTACGCTTACAGCCGTAATGATGGGACTGATCTACGGACTCTTTCTTCACAAGAAAGTTACAATTCCGCGAATCATCGGAGCGGTCGTAGTAAACCAGCTTGTGTGCAGTCTTGCGCTGAATACACTGTGGCTTACAATCCTTACCGGAACAAACTTCACGGCACTGCTTGCAACGCGTGTGATGCAGGCGCTTGTGAACGGAGCAGTTCAGATTGTGACAATTATGGCACTCCAGGGAGCTTTTGTATTGATTAAGCGGGAAGCAACAGCAAGACAGTAAGTGTCACCGGATATCCGGTGATGCGACAAACCGGAGAAGCAGATGGCAGAAAAAGCAAAAAAGTGGAAGCTCGGCGATCTTGAATTCGATACCGAGCAGGAATACAAAGACGCAACACAGGATTTAAAAAAAATCAAAGAAATCATGGATGCGCATGATATCACAAAGCCGCGCGAGGCAAAAGCGGTTCTTGATGAGCTTAAGCGCGAACCGAAGTTTTTATCCGCATACGGAGAGAAATTTGTCGAAAAGCTTGAAAAGACGGCAGAATCGTTAACTGGTTCAAAAAAACAGCCGAAAAAGTCGCAGACGCAAAATCGTGCGAAAGTGAAGAAGCCGGTCAAGGAAAACAAAATACATATCATTACCAGGCGAAATATCATCATTGGAGTTGTGATTATCGCACTGCTTGTGCTCGCAAAGCTATTCGTGCCCGGATTGCTGGAGAAAAAGGGTGAGGAAGAACAGATTCACAGAAATCTGGTTCTCGCTTATGCAAAAAATCAGGTAGAACTCCAGAATAGCTTTTATCATTATTATAAGGATGTATTAGGTGAGGCGGATGAAGCTGCTCTCACGGCAGCTAATAATGTGATTACCAATGCCTATGAGATGAATCTTGCAGATGAAAATGTAATTAAATTTTCTGACAAAGAAATTGAAGACATTTATGTAAGACTACTTGCGGCAGGTGATATTGAAGGCCAGGGCTTTAATGAACCGCAGGAGATTACTGATTTGAAACAGACCATTGCGCAGTCCGCTGCCGGCAATGTTTCCGGAAGCTTGGGAGCGCAGGGTGAAGAGGCAGAGAAGGATGCTCAGGTTGGACTTGTAAACCGCTTGATGGATTATCAGCACCGTATGGCGACGCAGCTGGCGTATTCATACAGCCAGTTTGGCTTTGATGCGGCAGATGTCACAGAATATGCCACAGAGGATATGGAAAAGATTTTCGGAAGTGTCATATACGATATGGAATTGTCAGAAGCAGAAAAAGAAGCATATTACAGTGACTATTATGCAAGAGGATTTTTTGACGGCAATTCACTGGTTCGCCTGACGACCAATCCGATTGATCATGCCCTTCCCGATCTGACACCGACGATTAAGCTTGTATATGAAGATGGCAAAACGGTTGAGGTAACCTGCTCGCAGCAGACGCTTGCTCCGATCGCAAGTGTGGCATATGAGCTTCATGCGGGCAATAAGAAAGGTTATCTGGTGTTCCGCAACAATGGATCGGGTTCGGACTTTGTGCAGGATGATGATGGTAACTCTGTAACCATGCAGGGCGAAGTGTTCCTGAACTGGGACGGCGAGGTGACCGTTGGCGAGTGGTATTACAACAGTCTGCAGCTGGGATGCATGGTTGGAGATAAGAGAGAATTGAATATTCAGTATGTCTATGAAATAAAGTATTAAAATGGAGACCGGTGAGTGCGAAACGCGCTTTCCGGTCTACTTTTTTTCTGCTACATATCCGTAAGAAGTACTCGGTGGCAGGTTTTGCAGGGAGCAGAATATGTTGCATGTTGTCATGAAAAAAGATTACATAAAATATTTTGAAAAAATCGTAAGTAGCTATAAAGTATATCTAAAAATATCCGAAATATAAGGAAAGCAACAAATGGGCGAGGTCTGTATATCTTTTTGAATTATCAGACTATTCGCATCACACCTTGAATATAATGTATACAAAACAAGGAATAATTATTTGATTTGACAATACATAAAGCGTGAAACAAAGGAAAAAGAATTTCTGGCGAAAGGATGGCGTGTATATGTACAAGGATGTATGGAAAAAAATCTTATGTGTGGCGATATCTGTATGTATGATCATCGGCGTGGTGGAGGTTGCGCCGAAGGTAAAGGCAAGTGCAGAGGTTTATGACGGATTTTACAAAATTCAAGCACGGGATAAGACAATCGGTGAGACAGTAAATCTTCTTGTAAAAGTAAAAAATGCAGATTTGGAATATAATGGAAATGAGCAGGGACCCGAGATAGACGGCCCGGTATATTTGCTTGGTTCTGGTAATACGAAGACAGAAATTCAAGGTGTAAATTGGGCATTGACTGGTTTTCAGACAGACGCCAGCGATGGTGATTATTTGTGCTATCTGAAAGATGAAAACGGAACAAAATATGATGTTTTAGATGGCGATTCAAATGGAATTCCGTTTCGAATTAAGAAAGCAACAATATTCTCTGTGGATTATGAAAGAAAAAATTCTGATGTGGTCAAATGGAATAGCGACGGTTCCGTGCCTGAATTAACAAGGGTATATGTGACCTTGAACGGTGGAGTGACGAGAGATCTGAATCAAACGCAATACCAGGTTATTAAAGCATCCGGAGTTGGGTCTGTATCAGCTACGATAAAAGTTACAGATAGCGATAACTTTGACTTATCAACAGATAAAACAGCATCAGTTAATTTTACATGCGGTTATGACCTTGGTGGCTCTGTAGCCAACGGAACAAGTAAGTTTACGATGTCATTACAGCCGGATAGTATGGCATACGATGGAAGTAAGAAGACCCCCTCCGTGATTATTCGTAATGAAAGCGGGGATGAGTATTCATATACCTCAACTTCGTTTAAGACCACATATTATGATAGCAAGGGATCTCAGGTTTCTGAGATGAAGGAATCGGGCGAGTACACGGTTTCAGTAACGCCTGCCGGAGGAGCAGGAGCATTCGTTGAAAATAGTGGTGATTACTTTACCGGTGAATATCAGGGGCATTTCACAATCGGAGCTTTGCAAACAAAGAATATTTCTGTTTCTGCGAAAAACCTCAAGACAGGAACGAATGATAGAATTTGGGAAAGTGGATCAGCAACAAAGCAATTAGTTTATCCATACAGCGATGGTTCGGCGGTAGAGCTACAGGATTACTCTTTCTGGGATCAAAACAGTCAGCCGCTCGACAAAAATTTGTTTGATATTTCTTGGCGTGGGACTACTTCTGTAGGTGTTGCCTACATGATAATTAGCCCGAAGACCGGAAGTAATTATACCGGAACGATTGAGATACCGTATTTCATTACGAGTGAGTTAACCATTGAGTCCTTGACATTTGTTGACTACGGAACTTATAGCGGTGATAAGATTTCAATTCCGTATCGGGCAAATGATATCCCGATTGTTCCGTCTGCCGAAACTGTAAAGAATAGTTCAGGAACAAAATTGACCAGAGGTTCGGCGTATAATGTGACATATGCATACCAGAAGGATGGTGTGTGGTATCCTGCGACCGGAGCAGGTGACTTGAATCTTGCTTATGCAGGAAAGAAGAAAATAATAGTAACCGGACTGGCAGGCTATGCGTCTCAACCGCCGGTAGAAAAAGAATATACCGTTGCAGCTGTTGACATGAATGACAGCGAATTTAAGGATAAATTCCAATTACAAATTGTTTCTCCCGGGCCGTTTTATTATAACGGAACTGCGTGGAAGCCGAGCTTTAACTTTACCTATAATGGGGAAAAAATAGATGCCAAGGATTACCGTGTGAATTGGACGAACAATATTAATAGTGGTATGGCAACCCTTACAGTTGAAGCGTCAGGAACCGGAAATTTTGCGGGAAGTAAGTCTGTCAATTTTACAATTTCACCGATCTCCCTTTCATATGCATCGGTGGAAGGACCTCACTATAAATACAACAGAGAACCAATTAATCCGTCTGTAATCATTGATGGCGGAGTTGGTCATGTTTATGGTGCTGATTTTAAGTATCAGATGACGGAAGGAATTGACTATGAAATAATTACAGATAGCGATGAAGTGTTTAAAGGC
>JAQXMB010000010.1 GCA_029012425.1 bacterium
CAATCCAAAGACCTGCACAATCACATTTGGAAAATGGAATGGGGATTATCTGCCGATTACAATTGAACCGAAGAAGGTTGGAACCGAAACCATTCGCTTTACCAATACGGCAAACAAAGAAGAATGGCAGCTTACAATTAATGTGACTGCGCTTCCGGTGAAGGCTTCCTTTGAAGATCCGGTGATCAGCAGTGGTGCAAATTATTTGATTGTTGATTCAAATACTGTCAGCTTTACATTTAAAACGAATCGCAAGGCAAAGGATGTGGAGTTTCGCGTTTATGACGACAACGGTAAGGTAGTTCGAAAAATCAACATCGGAGCGCTTGCGGCAAAAAAAGAGACTACAGTAAAATGGAATGGTTTGAATTCATCAGGAAAACCGGTGAATTCTGTGTGCACCTATGCGGTTTTGGCAGATGGAACAAAAACAATTGGCGGTTCGATTAAGGTGCTGCCGACATCACCGTTTGGTCAGGGCGAAGGTACCGAAAACAATCCGTTTATGGTATCCAATGTCGATGAATTTCTGATGATGAAGGATTACAGCGGTGATTGTTTTGTGCAGGATGCAGATATCGATTTTAAATATATGCCTGTATCCTCACTTTTTGATGAACTGATACCGTTTTCAGGAAGCTTTTCCGGAAAGAACAATGGTAAGAGCTATCAGATGATGAACCTCATGGGTTATCAGTCCCTCTTTGGAACAATTGCAAAGACGGGTGTCGTTCGTGATCTGACAATGACCAATTGTGTGATTAATTCGTTTGGAAGCTTTTTGGCATATACCAATTACGGAACGATTGAAAACTGTAGCGTGACAGGCAACATTTTGTGTAACTCCGGCCAACAAGCCGCAATGATTGCAATCGTTAATAAAGGACAGATCCATGACTGTAAGGTGTCCGGAAAAATGAGTGTAAATGCGACTGATGTGACCGACTCAACAACTTTAAAAGCCGGTGGAATTGTGGTTCAAAATGAAGGAATCATTGCCCAATGTGTATCTTCTGTCAAGATGAGCCAAATGCTTGAAGTCGGTCAGCTAGTTTCATCAAACAAATATAAGGTTCAATGTGGTGGAATTGCGGTTGAAAATGCTGCAGAAGCTTTTATTGTCACATGTACCTTTGATGGAAAAATAGAGACAAAGGTTAAGATGGAGGACTTGCTTTCCCCGAATTATGAAATTCTCAGTGGCGGAATTGCTGCAGAGAATAAGATTGGATCTTATATTACACAGTGTACCTTTAGCGGAGCAATTGAAACAAAAGAAATTGCATGGGATGTTCCGGTTAATACATTGCTTACTTCGGAAAATCTGTATATCGGATATGTTGCAGGACGCAATGATTCTTATATCAGTACCTGTGTGAATGCGAGTTCCAATAAGGAATTGGCTGTATTCGGAACAGGAACCGGTATGGTACAGTAGGAGGCAGTTATGAATTGTTTATCGCCGTCTCTTCTGGCAGCGGATTTTGCCAGATTGGGTGAACAGATACGGATGGTTGATCAGGCAGGAGCGCAGTATTTGCATTTTGATGTGATGGATGGAAAGTTTGTTCCGAATCTCTCCATGGGACTTCCGGTGCTTGAGTCGGTTCGAAAAGTGACCGGAAAGATGCTTGATGTGCACCTGATGGTGGATGAACCGCAGCGTTTTATCAGTGACTTCGCAGATGCAGGTGCAGATATCATTACGATTCATGCGGAGTGCTGTACACATCTGGATCAGACGATTCGGGATATTAAACGCGAAGGCCTTCTTGCAGGCGTGGCACTTAACCCCGCAACACCGCTTGAAGTACTGGATTATATTCTGCCGGAGATTGATATGGTACTGATTATGACCGTTAATCCGGGATATGGTGGACAGAAGCTGATTCCCTATACCATCGAAAAGGTGAGAAAGCTCCGTAAGATAGTTGCCGAGAGAGGGTTAAAAACCGATATTGAGGTAGACGGCGGAGTGAATGCAGACAATGTCGCGCAGCTATTGGAAGCCGGCGCGAACATTATCGTTGCAGGAAGTGCAGTGTTCAAAGGCGATATCGCTGGCAATGTGGAGCGCTTTCTGGAAATTATGCAAAACTAGATAAACTGATTTTTTCCGGCATCATAGACATAATTGATGCCGGATATTTTTTGAACAATGGCATCCATATCGAGATTTCGATCATCGCACAGCTCGGACAGGCTGCTATAGTGATCCCGTAGCTGTGTATTGAGATAGCTGAGAAGAATGACAGGGTCATTCGGAATGCTTGCAGACATATAAAAAACCTCCGATTGTTTGTTTTATTACGAAAATCATAAGGTGTTTGGGTGAAAAAGTCAACAAAAAGGACAAATGTCCTTTTCTATCGGGAAGAAGCATACTATACTATGATAAGAGACTACATTGAGATGGAGCGGGAGCAAAATCGAGATGTGGGCTGAAGCGTATTTTGGATAAGGAAAGTATTGGAGGTTTATAATGGTTGATTATACAGAGGGTTCCGGAAAACAGTACCACACACAGGTGGGGCCGGGTGATGTCGGAAAATATGTCATTCTTCCGGGAGACCCGAAGCGCTGTGCGAAAATTGCAGAGCATTTCACTGATGCAAAGCTTGTGGCAGACAGTAGAGAGTATGTGACCTATACAGGAACGCTTGATGGCGTGAAGGTCAGTGTGACTTCTACCGGAATTGGAGGACCGTCTGCTTCAATTGCAATCGAAGAGCTGTCAAAAGTTGGAGCGGATACTTTTATTCGTGTTGGTACTTGTGGCGGAATGCAGACGGATGTCTGCGGTGGTGACATTGTCATCGCAAGCGGTGCTATCCGTATGGAAGGTACAAGCCGTGAGTATGCTCCGATTGAATATCCGGCAGTTCCTGATGTTTCTGTTCTTAACGCGCTGATCAATGCCGCTGAGGCAAAAGGAATCCGCTATCACGCCGGAGTTGTTCAGTGTAAGGATTCGTTTTTTGGACAGCATGAGCCGGAGGTAATGCCGGTGAGTTATGAGCTTGAGAATAAATGGCAGGCATGGCTTCGCATGGGTTGTCTGGCATCTGAGATGGAGTCGGCAGCACTGTTTATCGCCGGAAGCTTCCTTCGTGTCCGCGTTGGTTCATGTTTTCTGGTGGTTGCAAATCAGGAGCGCGCAAAACAGGGACTTCCCAATGCACAGGCTCATGATACAGAGCTTGCAATTGTAACCGCAGTCGAGGCACTTCGCGAGCTGATTCACAAGGATCAGGCAAAATAATATTTTACTTACGGTAACTCATCATCCTGCCGTATGGCAGATGAGTTCAAATAAACATTAATGAAAAGGAGAACAAAATGAAAAAGAGAATTATCGCAGCAATGATGGCAACACTCATGGTTGCTTCTCTTACCGCTTGCGGAAGCAAGGCAGAAACACCTGCTGAGCAGCCTGCAGCAGAGGAAGAGGCACCTGCAGCAGAGGAAGAAGCACCTGCAGCAGAGGAAGAAGCTCCCGCAGCAGAGGAAGAGGCTCCTGCAGTTAACACTGAGGGACAGAAGATCGCTATGGTAACTGACTCCGGTGATATCACTGACGAGTCTTTCAACCAGATCACATGGGAGACTGTATGTGCATATGGTGATACCAACGGTATCGAGTATGAGTACTACAAGCCCGCTGAGGATACCGATGAGGAGCGTATCAACTCTATCGACTTAGCAATCGCTGAGGGCGCTACCGTTATCGTAATGCCCGGTTACTTATTCGGACCTGCAATCGCTGAAGAGCAGGATGCAAATCCCGATGTAACCTTTATCGCAGTAGATGTTACTGAGTTTGACTTAAACAACCTTGCAGGCGAGAATGTACCTCTTGCAAGCAACTCTTATATCTGCTCATTCCAGGAGGAGCAGGCTGGTTACTTAGCTGGATATGCTGCAGTTAAGGATGGCTACAAGAACCTTGGTTTCCTTGGTGGAATCGCAGTTCCTGCTGTTATCCGTTATGGATTCGGTTACATCCAGGGTATCAACGCAGCAGCTGAGGAGCTGGGTGTTGATGTAAATGTTAAGTACTACTATGGCGGACAGTTCTACGGCGATGAGAGCATCACCGCTCGTATGGAAGGCTGGTACGGAGACGGAACCGAGATCGTATTCGCATGCGGTGGCGGTATCTATACTTCAGCACTTGAGGCAGCTAACAACCATGACGGAAAGGTTATTGGTGTTGATGTTGACCAGCGTCCCATCATTGGAGAGCGTTGTGTAACTTCAGCTATGAAGGGTCTTTACGCAGCAGTATATGATGCATTAGATGCTTACTTTACCGGCAACTGGTCATCAAAGGGTGGAAAGAGCCAGCAGCTTGGCCTGACACAGGGTGACTATATTGGTCTTCCTACCGCTGAGTCTTCTTGGGGATTCACAACCTTTACACAGGATGATTACAACACTGTTCTGAACGGAATCAAGGATGGTTCAATCGCTGTTTCAAACGATATCGAAAACAATCCTACCGTTGGTTCACATGTAACAGTTGATTACATTGAGTAATTAGCATACAATACAAAGGGGAGGGAGAATTCCCTCCCCTTTTATCATCAGAAAATTAGGAAAAGGATGAAAGCTATGGCAAACGAGTACATTATTGAGATGTTGGGGATTACGAAGGAATTTCCGGGAATCAAGGCTAATGACAATATTACCTTACAGCTCAAAAAGGGTGAGATTCATGCGCTGCTTGGTGAAAACGGTGCAGGAAAATCCACATTGATGAGCATATTGTTTGGACTTTATCAGCCCACAAGCGGTGAGATTAAAATGAACGGAAAAACCGTTCAGATCAATAACCCGAATGATGCGAATGATTTGAATATCGGAATGGTACATCAGCATTTTAAGCTGGTAGAGTGCTTTTCGGTGTTAGATAATATTGTCCTTGGTGTTGAGCCTACGAAGGGACTCTTTCTTGAGAAAAAGGGGGCAAGAGAGAGGGTGCTTAGTCTGAGTGAGAAATACGGATTAAAGGTTGATCCGGACGCAATCATCTCAGATATCACGGTAGGTATGCAGCAGCGAACCGAAATTCTAAAAATGCTTTATCGAGACAACGAGGTGCTTATTTTTGACGAGCCGACTGCAGTTCTGACTCCTCAGGAGATTGAGGAATTGATGAAGATTATGAAGAATCTTGCAAAAGAAGGCAAGTCGATTCTGTTTATTACACATAAGCTCAACGAGATTATGGAAGTTGCAGATCGTTGTACGATTCTTCGAAAAGGAAAATATATCGGAACCGTTGATATTTCAGATACCAATAAGGAAGAGCTTTCTCGAATGATGGTTGGCCGCGATGTAAGCTTCTCGGTAGAAAAGAAGCCCGCACAGCCCGGTGAGACGGTACTCAGCGTCGAGCATATGACAGTTCCGAGTAAAGCGCATGCCAACAATGCGGTGAAGGATATCTCCTTCAATGTCCGCCGCGGTGAGATTGTCTGCATCGCCGGAATTGATGGAAACGGACAAAGTGAGTTTGTTCAGGCATTGACCGGACTTGAGAAGATGAGTGCCGGAAAGATTATTTTTAACGGAAAGGATATGTCATCTGCTACGATTCGCGACAAATCAAAAGCCGGCATGAGCCATATTCCGGAGGATCGTCATAAACACGGACTGGTTTTGGATTACAGCCTTGAGCAGAACATGGTTTTACAGCGCTACTGGGACAAGGAATTCCAGTCCGGCGGATTTATCAAAAATAAAGCAGTCAGGGCTTACTCTGACAGACTCATTGAGCAGTACGATGTACGAAGCGGACAGGGCTCTGCTACAATTGCACGAAGCATGTCCGGTGGTAACCAGCAGAAGGCAATCATTGCGCGTGAGATTGATAAAAATCCGGAGCTTCTTGTTGCTGTTCAGCCGACACGAGGACTGGATGTCGGAGCAATCGAGTACATCCATAAGCAGCTTGTTGCACAGCGCGACAGTGGAAAAGCTGTACTTTTAGTATCATTAGAGCTGGATGAGGTGATGGATGTATCCGATCGCATTCTTGTGATGTACGAGGGTGAACTGGTTGGTCAGCTTGATCCGCAGGAGATTACGGTTGAGGAATTGGGACTGTATATGGCAGGTGCAAAACGAGACGAAGTGCCTGCGCATGTGTAGACAAGGGGGAACGAACATGAG
>JAQXMB010000011.1 GCA_029012425.1 bacterium
CTTCCTGCACTTGTCGGAAGTTTTTTTGTGATTACCATATTCTCTGCCCAGATGTTTTTTCTCGTCTTTGCATCATAGACATTTGATACAACTACTTTTTTATCTAATCCGGCCTCCTCAAGTGCATCCTTTACATATTCATATCCATAATCAAAATCATGATTCCCGAGCGTCATGGCATCATATCCCAAGGTTGCCATCTGCTCATACATATATTCGCCTCCCGTAACCGCACCGGTCATAATGCTGTCAGAGCCATATCCGTAAACGGTGTCTCCAACATCTACCAAAAGCGTATTTCCGGTCTTCAATGAGCTTTTTTGTTCTTTTAACAGTGTAACAATCTGTGCAAGAGAACCCTTGTTGTGCTCCGATGCACTATCATAATCAATATTCACACTCTGTCCATGCAAATCCGTCGTCGAGAGGATACGAAGCGTTGTCGTCTCCGGTTTTGTTGCTGCATATACTTCACCTGCAGAAACATATCCAAACAGCATGACTGCCGCCATCGCACCCGCCATTACTTTATTGAAAAATTTCATTTTACTTTTCATTTTTGTTCTATCCTCAGTACTTTCCAAAATTGTCTAAAAGAGTATACCACATCCTGCGCTTACCTTTCAAACCAATTTCTGTATCATATTCCAACAATTAACAATCACTTTGACCTTTCAACTTATCTATGCTATGATTATTTTACTCATATTCTCCGAATAATATGAGATAAACATAAGGATTTTTGAAAGGGGACACCAATGAAATACGGCGTACTATTTAATAAGAACAACGTAAATCTTGGCGACGACATCCAGGCATACGCAACCGCCCGGTTCTATCCCTCGCTGGACTATTTTGTGGATCGCGAACATATTCATCAGTTTCGCAGCGAGAACAACGAACCTGTTGCTGTTATCATGAACGCCTGGTATATGTGGGAAAAATGGCATTGGCCGCCTTCACGGTGCATTGTACCGCACATGGTCGGCTTCCACTATGCAGATCACGAATTGTCACTTCAGCCCGGATCACCACTAAAATATGAGGCTTTGGAGGGTCTCGGCGGCGAATATCTGAAAGCGTATTCTCCGATTGGCTGTCGCGATTACTATACCATGGGGCAGCTGGAAAAACTTGGTATCGATTGTTACTTCTCCGGCTGTATCACACTTACGCTTCCACAGATGCCTATTGTGAAACCGGAAAAAGAATATATCTGTATTGTAGATGTTGACAAGGCTGTTCAAAAAAAGTTAGTCGATCTATTAAAGGATAGCGGCTATGAAATCAAAATCATGACCCACACAGGAAGTCGAGATGAAAATCGCACCTGGGAGCAAAGAAAAGAGAAGGTGGAAGAGCTTTTGACTACTTATCGCAATGCGAAATGTGTCATCACAAAAAAACTTCATTGTTCTCTTCCCTGTTTGTCTCAGGGCACACCGGTTGTATTAATCAAGCAGATGGATGATGATATTCGTTTTTCTCCGTACTATAGTTTTTTACATTATATTAAAACGGATGATTTCCTTGCGGGAAATTATGAGTACGACTTCAACAACACGAAACCTAACAAACCGGATTACATTACTGTCCGGGAAGCGTTAATTAAATCATGTGAAGATTTTGTTGCCCGCATTTCAACAGAGGAACGCTCTGCCGAAGAATTGGATCGTTTTACAGCAACCGATGAAGAAGTGTATCAGTGGCGATATGATCTTATGGATCGCACGCTGCGCATGTGGTTGGAAAAAACCCGTCAGGAGCACAAGGATTTGAAAAAGCTGAAAAGTGAACGCACCCGACTCAAAAAACAGGTCAATGCACTCACTGCCGAGAATGAAAAGCTGCGTCAGAATTTAACAGAATTGTCCGCTTCAGCACCAAGCTTCGGTCAAAAAATCAAAAACAAATTCAGTAGAAAATAGTCAAAAACAGCTGCCGTTTGAAACGGCAGCTGTTTTCGTTTATGCTTTTGAATCTTTTGTGATATGTATCTTCTCTGTACATCCGCTAATCTTGTTCCCGGATATTTTGGACACCTTTGACTTAATCACAATCGCAATTCCCCAAAGCTTTGCTTTTTTTATGGTATTGCTCTTAATCGTCGTAACGGTTGACTGCTCTACCCCGATTCCGTATTTACCCACATTTGAAATCTTGTTTCCGCTAATAAGCTTGGCCTTAGAAGAAGTATTCAAGTAGATTCCGTTTGCATTGTATCCACTTATCGTATTGCTCTTAATGGAATCTGCCTGGCTTGCGAGGCGAAGCTGAATTCCATGGTAGATATCTCCTTTTTGCTTTCCGATAAACTTAAATTGGTTTGACGAAACCGTTACTTTTCGCACATCTTCCAATCGTATTCCGTTTCCCACGGACTGTACCTGATTATTTTTAATTGTTACACCGCTAATAAAATAATCTCCTTTTGGAATCACACTTCCTTTTGTCATTTTTGTGTTTTTCGATAACTTTAATCCGCCAACATAAATTGCAACCGGTGCATAGTCTGCAAACTGATCTTTTCCACCACAGACAATCTTGTTTCCGGAAATTATTATATTCTGATTGTCAGCCGGTTTAACATATTCATCAGAAATCGATGCCGCAGCACCGTCCTCTGCCGCAATATCTGATTGTAAATACATACCTGTATTCTGCATTGCATACAGCGCAATACCTCTCGGGCAATCGGAAATGTCATTATCACTGATTGAAACATTGATCCAGTTAAATCCCTGTACGGCAATGCTTCCGATGTTTTTAAAAGTATTATTTCTGATGGTTATTCCATCCATTGGGCAGTTCAAAATACCGGTATGACTGCCAACACCTCTTGGAACCTGGTCAAACACACATTTCTCGACCAGAACATTCTTTGTCGGCAACGCCTCTGCCATATATCCGCTAAAATGTTCATGTGTTAAAATGTCCAACTGAATTGCTTCATAGGTAAGCGTTGCTCCGCTTGTTCCCAGCATCTGATTTTCAAAATTGCATTCAGAAAATGTCAGTCCGTCAACACCTGCTGCTTCAGTAAGGTGCCCATTCGTCACATTTTTAAAGGTTGTACCTATTACTTTGATATTTTTAGAATGCGCAGTTTTAAAAATCGTGCTCTTTGAACCGTTGCCGTCAAACACACCTCCTATGATTGTAATATCATGGTAGGCATATCCGGTACGCTTACTGTTACTTTCACCAATTTTTAACAGATTGCCAACATTGTCTTTTTTCTGGATAAAAGTACATCCACGAAAATCCACGGTTAAATTACTGTAGTTCACCTGAATCGGATTTGAAATCTCATAGGTACCTGCCGGCATTGTAACCTTCACACTGCCGGACTCATTTTCCAGGGAACTTGCAGCGTTTGCCATCTCTATCGTGCGATAAAAGGCATTTGTAAATCCGTATTTTGTAATAAATGCCTGCGATACTTCCACCTCACGCGTATATTCCTGCCCCAAATTCGTTTCTGCCGCAGATACATTTACACATTCTATTCCAAACACGAAAACAGCAACCAATAAAACAATCGACACTACCCAGCTGTTTATCAGCTTATCCTTTGCACTCATTAATACTCCCATCCAATTGAAGATCTCAATTTTTTGATCAAATCATCAATATTTCCCTCTCGGAAAATACTGCTTGTTCCTGCCACAAAGATATCTGAGCCATTTGCATACAGTTTTGCTGCATTTTCACAGGTAATATTACCATCCGACTCGATATATACATCCTTGTGTCCCAAATCATCCAGATACTTTCTTACGCGCGCAGTTTTCTCTATGGTATGAGGAACAATTGCCTGTCCCGCAAATCCGGGATTAACATTTAATACCATTACGCCGGCAATATAGTCTGCAATTTCCTCTAACACCTGAATCGGTGTGCCCGGATTGATTGCTATCACAGGTTTTACCCCGCGCTTTGCAAGATAATCCAGACATTTGTGAATATGGCAGGTTCCCTCATAATGCAGCGACACATGCTCTCCCGGCTGAAAATCAAACCACTCCATTTTATCCTCTGCACGATCTATCATCAGATGACAGTCAATCGTAATATTGGTCTTTTTACGCAATCTCCGGACAAAATCAGGTCCATATGCAAGATTGGGCACAAAGGTTCCATCCATGACATCTACATGCAAAAACTCAACCTGATTTCGTTCAAACTCTTGAACATAATCCATAATCTGATCGAAGCCTGCACACATGATTGATGCAGATATTTTTCCCTTTTCTCTCATTATTTTTTCCTCTTCTTATCTAACTCTTCTGTCCCAGAATCAACTGGTCAATCACGCGATCCGTTGCCTTTCCGTCCGTGTATGTGAAATTCTTCTTCACAAACGCCTCAAGCTGTTCCTTTGAATAATCCTCCTTCGCCAGCGCCTCCAGCAGATCGTCAAACCGCTTAACAATCTTACCGGGCACCGTCTGTTCATAAGTCTCATAGAAGTCTCTTGTTGCTTCATACATCTTTTGATCAAACGCATAAAAATACATCGGTCGACCGTTAAGTAATGAGAACTCATAGATGATTGATGAATAATCTGTGATCAATGTATCCACAATAAAGAGAATGTCATTAACCTCACGATAACTTGCCGCATCAATCATATAATCTTTATATTCTTCCGGAATCACAACGCTTTCGCGTACAAATGGATGCATTTTGATGATCAGGTACTCATCTCGTTCCTTTAGAAATTTACCCCATTTCTCAAAATCCACTTTTTCAAACGGGAAGTAGGCGTTCAATGCATTGTCCCCACGGAAAGTCGGTGCATATAGATATACCTTCTTTGCCTGCTTTGCCCGGGGGAACTGCTGATACATCTGCTCAACCATCTTCTTTTTGTACGCTTCATCAAAGAAAATATCCGTTCTTGGTATTCCGATCGGATAGAATTTGCTTTCGTCAATACAAAATCCCTCCGCATGATGCAATGCAGAATGATAGGAACTCACCGGCATATGTGTATAACATTTGTGAACTCGTGTATTAAGCGGCGGTGCGCCCGGCTTTCCAACCCGCTCAAATCCCAACGACTTAAATGCTCCACACGCATGCCAAAGCTGAATCACCTTCACCCGAGGATCGTAATCAAACTTGTAAATATCCGGGAAGTAGTCATCTAAAATAATAATATCGCTTGTAGCCAGCAGCTTCGTAAAACGAAATTTTCTCGCAAAGCTGATCTTGGCATCAATACTCGGGCGAAAATCAAAGAAAAACTTAAAATCCTTGTCCAGCCCTCTCTCGAGCATTCTCTTATAGACAAATTCCTCGTTACCGCTTATTTCCGCGCGGGATCCGGATGTAAAAAGGATGCGATTCCCTTCATATTTTGCATGCTTTTTATAATGTTCAAACACGCGAATGGAAAACCAATGTGTAATTTCCCACAAATTGTGTCTGAGATTATTCTTAAATTTATTAAAGGATTTTTTGATAAAAAACACACGCGGTCCGGGAATTGCAACATTTACCTGAAAATAAAATGCTCCTGTATCTAAATCCTTTCCGCTATATCCGCGGAAATAGTGACCTGCACCACGGTTAATTACAATATTATACAGACTTTCCTTTTCGTTATTAAATTCCGGCTCATATCCGGGCGCAAACTGTGCATCACAAATCCGTTTTTTTCCATCATACGCCACCAAATAATAACTTCCACCCAGAAGCGGAGCCTCATTATTCACACTGAGCACATTCATCCACAAATGAAACCGATTGCCATCCCATTCGATATGTTGCGGTGAGATCGTCTCATTCGTCATTTCATTCCAAAAATTAATTGCAGGCATCTTCTTCGCATCCGTCAGCACTTCGCCCCACAAATGCAAAATGATACGCTTACACGCAATATCTGTGATATTGATGGTTGCATTTATTGCCATAGTTACTCCTTACTACTCTATATCCTGCCCAATCTCAATCATAATCTTGAGCATAAATTCTTTATTTTTTTCCTGACGAAGCAGATCAAACGCATCGTGATACTGCTCCATAGAAAAACGGTGCGTGATTAGGCGATTAAAATCAAAGCTGCTACTTTTCATCCATTCCGTTACAACTGCCCAATCATTGCATCTGTCATTGTAGCTTGAATTCCACGAACCAAGCAATTTCTTTTGCTTGCGCAGAATCGACCAATATACATTTTTCTCCATTGCAAGGTCACCTTTCGGATTTCCAAGCAATACAATTCTTCCAAAGTTTCCCGCCAAATCGACCGCACATGTAATGGTAGGGTTCGATCCGACTGCCTCGAAGACAACATCAAATCCGCCCGGCGCAATCGCATCCACCTCATCCATGTATCCTTCACTTGTCAAATTTACGGTTTCAAATCCAAGCGCTCTTGCATATTCCAATTTATTTTCAGAGCGTCCACAGATAACAACGGTATCTGTCAGCCCCTTTGCAAAAGCACCCACAAGGAAGCCGATGGTTCCGGTTCCTACAATGGCTACCTTATCTCCTTTTTTAATATCTGCTATTTTTACAGCATGCACGCTTACTGCAGAAGGCTCACACAGAGCTGCCATTGCATACGGAATCGTTTCATCAAAAAGCACTAAATTCCACACAGGAACAACCAAATACTCTGCAAAACCGCCATCGCACCGAGAACCAAAGTAGTTATAATTTCTACACTGCGCATATTCTTCCTGCTGACACGCATCGCACTCCTTACAGGGCAGCATCGGAAAAACACTCGCACGGCGACCGAGCAGGTTCTCCTCTACATCATCTGCAATTGCAACAATCTGACCGGCAAATTCATGACCGGGAATCGTGGGAAAATGATAGGTTCCGGTTACAAAAACGCGCTCCTTATCACTGGAGCAGATTCCGCAGGCGCGAATCTGTAATAACACACATCCATCCTTCAGTTCCGGTACCGGAACTTCATCCATACGCAAATCTCCCACACCGTGTAACACCAGCGCTTTCATTGTATCCGGATATTGTTCTATGATTTTTTTCATGTTCAAATCTCCCTTTACTGTTTCATCAAAATACTTTTTACTACAGCCAAATCACTGTCGGTTGTTATTTTGAAATTCAATGTATCTCCGGGAATCATATGAATCGGTTGGTGATTCATTGTACAAATCTGCGAAGTTCCCGTAATCACCGCGCATTGTTCCGGTGTAAGATTCGCCTGCATGTCCAGAAAATGCTTCAGATTAAAGCTATCCGGTGCCTGTCCGTGAAAAATCTCTGAGCGGGCAGGAATATCATCTACAACTTCACCCGTCACAGAATGCAGCATCGTATCACTTGCCGGAACAGCCGCAACACATGCGCCATACTTCGCAGCAGCATCTATACTGTCATTAAGAATCTGTTTTGTCACAAAAGGTCTTGCCGCATCATGAATGACAATCACATCATCTTCTCCAATTCCATGATCTGAGGTAATTGCATCTGTCACATTGTGAATGGTATCCATACGCTCCTTGCCACCAAGCAGAATACGAATCTTTTCAGGTGTGGCAACTCTCTTGTTCACCAGTTCTTTCATATATTCCTCATAATCCTTATGAACTGCAATATACAAATAATCAAACCGGTCAACAGCCAACATATGCTCAATTGTATAAAGGATAATCGGCTTACCCTCCACTTCAACAAATTGCTTCGGAATATCTATACTTTTCATTCTGGTACCGCTTCCACCAGCCAAAATTGCACCATAGATCATATTGCTCTGCCTCCGTACCTTGATTTAATTGCCTACAAATAGGCACACACGCTAATATTATAACACATCTGCTGCTTTTGCAAAACTTTTTTCTCATCACAATAAAAACAACCTCGCGGATTTCTCCGCGAGGTTGCCGGGTTGGGCTGTTTATATAAAATAATACAGTCTCGATGATAATAGCAAAAATTACTTAAGAGTAACCTTTGCGCCTTCAGCCTCAAGTGAAGCCTTAAGAGCCTCAGCAGTAGCCTTATCAGCCTGCTCCTTAACAATCTTGGGAGCGTTGTCAACAACATCCTTAGCTTCCTTTAATCCAAGACCGGTTGCCTCACGAACAACCTTGATAACCTTAACCTTGTTAGGACCAACCTCTGTTAACTCTACATCAAACTCGGTCTTCTCCTCAGCTGCTGCCTCACCAGCACCTGCTGCTGCAACTACAACGCCTGCTGCTGCAGATACGCCAAACTCTTCTTCACATGCTTTTACTAAATCATTTAACTCTAATACGGTTAAACCTTTGATAACCTCAATGATCTCTGCTGTTGTCATTATTATTTCCTCCTAATATTTTTATGATTATGCTTTTCATATTGATGCTACCGCTTGCCACTTGCTAGTTGCTTTCGGTCTCAGCGGGAGCTTCCTCTGCTACGGAAGCAGCTTCCTCTGCAGGAGCTTCCTCTGTTGCAGGTGCTGCCTCTCCACCATTCTCTGCAATCTGCTTAATAACACGAGCAAAGTTGGTGATAGGTGACTGCATACTTCCAAGTAACTTTGAAAGCAATTCTTCTCTTGAAGGGATAGCAGCCACTGCCTTCATTGCCTCTGCATCATAGAAGTTTCCTTCTACAACTCCGGCCTTAATCTCTAACGCAGGTGCTGTTTTTGCAAACTTAGCAAGAATTCTTGCGGGTGCTGTTGCATCTGTGGTAGAAATTGCTACTGCGCTCGGTCCTTCCAATACGGGTGCAAGGCTCTCGAACTCAGTTCCCTTGAATGCGAAGTTCATATAAGTATTCTTGTAAACCTTATATACAACTCCGGCCTCTCTTAACTCCTTACGCAACTGAGTATCCTGCGCAACGGTAAGTCCGCGATAATCAACAATTACTACTGACTGCGCGTCCTTCACCTGCTCAGCAATCTCTTTTACGATCGGTGCTTTGATCTCTACTTTTGCCACGAATCTTTTACCTCCTATTTTATTTTTGATATTGCTTATGAGGTGTATAAGAAAACCCCTTCACGGATTGCGCGAAGGGGCATAAAATCTTACTTATCTCCTCGGCAGGCACAAAACTGTTTATGTCTTTCGACACCTGCTGTCTTCGGCAACATACTCGGTGATTATATCACCATATTTATTTGTTGTCAACCAACAATTAGCTTAACTTCATTACATTTACTTTTACGCCGGGGCCCATTGTAGGAGCGATTACACAGCTCTTTAAATACTGTCCCTTTAATGAAGCAGGCTTTGCCTTGTTGATTGCACCAATCAGGCTCTGGAAGTTGTCCGCTAACTGTTCTTCTGTAAAAGAAGCCTTTCCAATCGGCACATGAATAATATTGGCTTTGTCCAAACGATACTCAATCTTACCGGCTTTGATGTCGCTAACAGCCTTGGTAACATCCATTGTTACAGTACCAGCCTTGGGGTTGGGCATTAATCCCTTAGGTCCAAGTACACGACCCAGACGACCAACAACACCCATCATGTCAGGTGTAGCAACAACAACATCGAAGTCTAACCATCCCTCGTTCTGAATCTTGGTAATTAACTCCTCGCCGCCGACAAAGTCAGCACCTGCTGCCTGTGCCTCGTCCAACTTGGTTCCTTTTGCAAATACTAATACTCTAACCTTCTTACCGGTTCCGTGAGGCAGTACAACCGCACCACGAATCTGCTGCTCTGCATGACGACCATCACATCCGGTTCTGATATGAACCTCGATTGTCTCATCAAACTTTGCAACTGCTGACTTCTTAGCCAGCGCAATTGCATCAGCTACCTCATACTGAGTCAAACGATCAATATTCTTAGCAGCTTCCTGATATCTTTTTCCTCTTTTCATTATCAATTACCTCCTAGTGGTATTAACGGGTTTCATCCCTTCCACGATAAAGTATCAAAAGTCTTTTCGATGAATTTGCCTAAGTTATTTTTTTTGCTGAAAATTTGAGGAAGTTCTTTTCGCTAAGCTCGGACTTCGTTTTCACTCGTCCTTGCTAATCTCAAAGAACGACCTCGCGACACGCTCTGCCTTCGCTCACGCTCGTCACTCGCTAGTCGCTTACGGTCACGCCCATGCTGCGGCAGGTTCCTGCGATCATGCTCATTGCTGCCTCAACCGATGCTGCATTTAAGTCGGGCATTTTCAGCTCTGCGATCTCCTGGATCTGAGCCTTTGTGATCTTGGCAACTTTTTTCTTGTTTGGTGTGCCGGATCCGGACTGAAGATTACATGCTTTCTTAATCAGAACTGCTGCCGGTGGTGTCTTTGTGATGAAGCTGAAGCTTCTGTCATTGTAAACTGTGATTACTACAGGAATGATCATACCGTTCTGGTCTGCTGTCTTAGCGTTGAACTGTTTTGTAAATTCAACGATATTAACACCATGCTGACCAAGAGCAGGTCCAACCGGTGGTGCTGGAGTTGCCTTTCCTGCAGGGATCTGTAATTTGATATAACCTGTTACTTTCTTTGCCATTTCAAGTACCTCCTTGTGGTATTCGCGGGGATATCCCTCCCACTTTTGATAAATGTTACATTCTGTTTTGCGACAGCTGTAT
>JAQXMB010000012.1 GCA_029012425.1 bacterium
CTTTTGAACAGATGGAGAAGGGGTATTCGTACACACAGGAATTGTTTTACATATATTCAAGATCAAATGTTTTACGATGAATAAAGAGAATTCGTAAATGTTCAGAACAGGTCGAAGCATTTTCTGCTGAGACCGTGAAAACATGATTCAGGAGTGCAAAAAGGCCATTGCGAAGCAATTTTCATGCATTTTTGCATCGTATCTGTGAGGGTACTGAACAGATACGAGAATTCTTTTATAATTTGGAGATTATTCAATTGAATGAGCAAGCAAAAGAGTATGAATTTTGATTCTTTGGCAGCTGAAAGTGATGGGAAAATTTGAGCAGATTTAGAGAAAGCTGGTACTCCAATAGAACCGTTAGATATGATGATCACAGGTCATGCAAAGGCATTAGGTTATACTGTGGTTACAAATAACACGAAAGAGTTTGAAAGAGTAAAAGGTTTGAAAGAACAGACAATTGGACTGAATAAGTGAAATGTAAGTGTAATGACAGTGTATTGACATATGGCGAAGAGGTGTTATTGTGTAGAAGAAGCGAGGAGGTATGTCTTTTGGATACGAATTTGAATGTTGCTATTGCGCCAAAGGATTCAACATTTCAAGTAAGAATAAATTCAGAAATCAAAAGAGCGGCTGCTATGCTGATGCTTGATTTGAAGCGAGCAGAAATGGAAGGTTGGATTGATGCAGGTGACTTGGAACGGGAATGGGGGGATAGATTGACATGATAAGAATAGCATTTTGCGATGATGATCCTACCGTGCTGAGCGACCTTCATGAGCTTCTCACCCTGTATCGTGCCAAAAAAGAAGAAGAAATCACCGACGATATCTTTCACAGTCCGTTGGATTTGATCGCTGAAATTGAGCGGGGTGTGCGGTATGACATTCTGTTTTTAGATGTGCTGATGCCGGGAGAGAGCGGCATCGATGCAGCAACAGAGATTCGAAGCTATGACAAAAATACGAAGATTATTTTTTTAACCTCGTCGCAGGAATACGCCGTACAGTCTTACGCCGTGAACGCATTTTATTATCAGATGAAGCCCATATGCGCAGAGAGCTTTTCTCGCCTGATGGATTCCGTGCTTGCGCTCTGCGAAAAAGAAAAGGAGCGCAGTCTGATCCTTCATTGTAAGACCGGAATCACGCAGATTAAGCCGACAGAACTGGAATATTGTGAGGTCATTCATCGGACATTGTTTATCCACATGACCAGTGGAAAAGTATTGGAAAGCATCGGAAGCTTGGACGAGCTGAGTAAGCAGTTGATGACCTTTGGGAATTTCATTCGCCCGCACCGTTCCTATCTGGTGAATCTGGACTATATACAGAATCTCTCTTACCGGGCCATCACCATGTCTTGTCTGACAGAGATTCCGATTCCCCGCGGAAAGTACAATGAAATCAAAAATGCTTTCCTAGAATACGCATTCCTATCAGGCAGGTGAAACCATGAGTGATTTGATATCAATAATAAATTATGTTTCGGTAAGTCTTTTTGGAAGCATATTATCCGCATCCTTTTGTCATGTCATAGATACCTGCAAAAAGAAGATGGCGTTTGTGTGCCTGGCGATACTCCTACCCCTGTTGCAGGGACTGGTTTTCTTTGTCTGGGGCTTTGATCTTTTGCAGCAGATCTATCCGCTGGTCGTTCACCTTCCGCTCCTTCTGTTCTTCTATGCACTGAGCGGAAAGATCATGTGGCCGCTTTTTTCGATTTTGACCGCGTATCTGTGCTGTCAGCTGAGACGATGGATGGCGCTGCTGGTTGTAGCCGTGTTATCCGGTGGGGCGCTGATGCAGGATGTCGCAGAGCTGCTTCTTACCGTGCCGTTACTTCTTATTTTGCTTCGATATGCCGCTCCGGTTGTTCGTCAACTGAGTGATTATCCGGTAAAAATACAGCTGCAGTTTGCTTCCATTCCGGCAATCTACTATGTATTTGATTATCTGACAACCGTATACACAGACCTTCTCACAAGCGGTGCGCCGGTTGCTGTCGAATTCATGCCATTTGTGTGCTGCGTGGCATATCTGGTGTTTTTGCTGTACAGCTCCATAAAGGAACGCACGCAAATTCAGTTAGAACAGACGCAGAAGAGTCTGGGTATACAGCTGAATCAGGCGGTTCGTGAAATTGATGCCCTACGGCAGTCTCAGGCACTGGCCAGACAGTATCGCCATGACATGCGTCATCACTTACAGTATGTGTCTGCCTGCATGGAAAACGGACAGCTACAGCAGGCGAAGGACTATATCACCGGAATCTGTAAAGAGATTGAGGCACAGAAAGTAAAGCAATACTGTGAAAACGAGACAGCGAATCTGATTCTCTCTGCATTTGACGGTCGGGCTCAAAAAGCGGGTATTCAGATGAATGTGAGGGGAGCGATTCCCTCCTTTATCACAGTTTCGGACAGCGACCTTTGCGTGCTTTTGTCCAATGCATTAGAAAATGCGCTGCATGCCTGCGAACCGCTTGCCGCCGCAAAGGAGAACTGCATCATCGATGTACAGTTCTACTATAAGGAGAGCCGGCTCTTTTTGCAGATAGAAAATCCCTGTGGGGATCAGATACCGTTTGAAAATGGTGTTCCCGTGTCACATGAACCGGGACATGGCATAGGTGTGAAGAGTATCTGTGCGATTGTGGAACGCTATGGCGGTATTTATACATTTCTTAAAAATGATCATCAATTTATCCTTCGACTTTCCCTATAATGTCGATTGAGTACATATTCGGTTCGATTCATGTAAAACGCCCCTGTTTGATAACGGGGGCGTTTATGATGTCTGTAGGTCAATCATAAAGAAGTTTTTTTCCGCACCTGTATGATATAAAAAGGAAGGTTTGAAGTATATGATGATGGTATTTTTCATAGTTGCAATTGTTCTCATATGGGGTATTTCTGTTCGAAGGCGGCTGGCAGGTATGAATGAGAACATCAATCAGGCAATGAATCAGATTGGTGTCCAGCTCTCGTCGCGCTTTGACGCGCTGACAGCATGGATTAATCTGCTCAAGGGGTATGACGAACAGGAATCCGAAAATCTGATGGAGATCGTTACATCCAAAAGAAACAAGATTACAGCAGCCTCTTCTCCGGAAGAAGTGCAGAAGCAGGAGCGCACAATTTGCGATGCGCGCAACCGAATCCTGGCTGTATCTGCAAGCCATCCCGAGATAAAGACAAATGAAAATCATGTCAAATGCATGAATGCATTGGAAAAATATGAAAAAATGGCGTGTACCAACCGGCTCATCTATAACGACCATGTAACCCGATTAAACCGCGAGCTTCACATGTTTCCGACATTCTTGCTTGCCGGAATATTTGGATTTCATGAAAGAGCGTATATTGAAGCAGTCGAAGGAGCAGACCTGAGAGGTATCAAAAATATAATTACAAATGAAAAATATCCTGTGCGAACAGGTTTAGATAGATGATCATTACAAAAAAGTTGAAAGGGGAATGATAAGTGAAAAAAAGAATACAATGGATCGCCGTTCTTATGAGCCTGTGCCTTTTAGGAACAATGATGCCGGTTACGGTAAAGGCATCGTTAAGCGAGTTTTCTTCGACGGGAAATGGTGGTACCACAGTAGAGACCATCTGTCTGGACCCGAAAGCATTAAGACCGGAAAGCACATGGAGTACCGGTGGCAATCTGGTATACTTCGGAAGCTATTTGGGCCGTTCGGTAGCGTATCGGGTACTGGCATCACCGAATACACAGACCGTAACAGATAGTCTGTTGCTGGACTGTAATACTGGGTTGTTGAGTAAGAAATTTGATTACGATGGTAGTAAGAATGATGGTCAGACAACGAATCCAAATGAATGGACGGGCAGTGACCTGGAAAGATGGTTGAATGAAAGTCGTTTTTACGAAAACAGTTCTGTATTCTCATATATTGAGAGAGTGGCCATAGCAAGTACTGAATTAAAGTCGAAGAACACATATGCTATTATTTCAACAAATTATAATGACAAAGCAGCAACTAACCATATATTTTGCTTAAGTGTGGCAGAGGCAGAAGGACTCTATAACGATTCAGAAGCAAGAAAAAAAAATAATGCTATTTGGTGGCTGCGATCCTCCTCTGATGATTATGATGATGATGCCGGCCTTGTGACTGGCGATGGTACCATCAATTCTGGACTTGTAAACGGTGATGGTTGTCTACTAAGTCCAGCTATGAATGTGGATTTGTCAAAAGTTCTTTTCGCCTCTCCTGCTAGTGATATAAAACCGGATGCAAGTACAAATGGCACCTTGATAGAAGTTGGTGAGCATAATAATAATAGAGAGTGGAAATTGACGCTGAAAGATGATAATCGATCTTCTTTTACAGCAAGCAGGACTGGTGGAACCGGGGGTGTTAAAGCAGGCGAAACTGTTTCCATTACCTATTCCGGAGCAAAAACAGGAGTGGATGAATACGTTTCTGTTATGCTG
>JAQXMB010000013.1 GCA_029012425.1 bacterium
TATCCCGGAAAAAACAGTCAGTACCAGACTTTCGCGTGCAAAGGGTAAGCTAAAGGATTATCTGAAGGAGGAGTAAACGGATGACGAATAAGGAAAAATTTCAGAAGACTTTTGACAAACTTCATGCTTCTCCTGAAATTGTAACGGAGGTTTTAGACATGATGGAAGAACAAAAAGTAGTTTCGATGAAAAAGAGATTTCGGATGCCAAAGGCAGCGGTTGCAGCAATTGCAATGATTCTTACACTTGGCTCAGGAACCGTAGCATATGCAACAGATTTAGGCGGCATTCAGGAAAAGGTGAAAATATGGTTTCACGGTGTTCAGACGGAGGCAATCTTCACAGCAGATAACGGAGAATATACACTTTCCTATACAGATGCTGATGGTAATGAATTTGAGCAAGGAGGAACAGGGGAGGCATATGATGATGAGACCGGAGAGGTACGACCGCTGACGAACGAAGAGCTTCTTGCCCAGGCGAATGCACCGACCGTTTCTTATGAGGAAGATGGTTCGGTTCTTGTGTATTACAAGGACCAGGTTATTGATGTGACCGATCAGTTTGAGGATGGTGTATGTAACATCCAGCTGGAGATTGACGGCAAACCCGTAGACATGACAATCAGATATCAGGAAGGCTACGAGCTTATGATGAATGGGGAAGAAGAAGCGTGGACATATACCTTTGAGGATTGTGAAGATGAGATTGGAGGATTTACTGAAACCGGAGAGTATATTCTCTATGATGCACCGGTTGAAGAATAAGAAGATCATTTTGAAGGAAAAACAAGGAGCGAATTGTATTATTGTTTTTCTATGATAATCGCATATAATGTTAATACAAACAACTATGAAAAACGATTATGGAAAGCAGTATGAGCAGATAGCTCAGAGTATGTAAGCTGGGGAAGAATACATGAGAGCAGTAATTATTCGACACGGAAAAGTAGACTTTGAGCGGAGA
This sequence comes from bacterium, assembly GCA_029012425.1. Lineage (GTDB taxonomy): Bacteria > Bacillota > Clostridia > Lachnospirales > Lachnospiraceae > W0P33-017. The sequence continues at coordinate 967 of JAQXMB010000013.1, forward strand.
AAGTGTTGTACATCGGACGAATTCAACGAGGATTGCGATACTTATGATCGCGCTCCAATTGGTGTGGTTCGTTCCGATGTATCAGAAATGAAATATGAGGCGATTTATGTGAGCAATCTTGTCAGAACCCATGAGACCGCCAGACAATTGTTTGGAGATGAGGAGTTTATCGAGACAGATTTGATACGCGAGGTGCCTTTATGTGCAGCTTTTTCTTTCAAGAAGGAGCTGCCCTTAATTATGTGGAATGTACTGGGGCGTTTGCAGTGGCTTTTTAATATCCATGTGCAGAAGGAAATTCGAAGGGAAACCGTCAGGCGTGCGGATCAGTTCATAAAAATGATCATTGAAGATCATAAAGATTGCATGATTGTAAGCCATGGTTTTTTTATGCATACTTTAATCAGGTGTATGAAAAAACAGGGATTTCGTATCCATGGTACGCACGCCAATTATTCAAACGGCGAGTATATCGTCGCTGAGCTTGAGGGACGGGGTTAGGGGTTCATTAAGGATATTCCGAAAAATCAGTGTAATGAAAAAACATGGAAAAAAATAATCCCAAATGAGCAGTATTTATATAAAACTCCGGGTTACACCTGTGATTAAAAATTAGGTCAAAGAAGGGGCAAGATTACTTTCATGGAGGATAGAATGAAACTTAGAATTGATAAACCGATTGAGCTTGGGTGCGGAAATTACAATGGACATAAATATGGTCTGATGTGTATGAAATGCGCAAATATTATTCAATTAATCACTGTCAGTGATAGCTATATTGCCTCGGAGTTTTCCTGCGGAGACTGCGGAAAAATTTTCCAGATTGATTTTTCAAATGCTCCGGATCTGATCGTGAAAGACAATCACGATGAGATGATACTTCATCCATTGGAGTAAGGAGCCTAAGGGACGGGGTTAGGGGTTCATAAGCAGAGCTGAAGCGCGTTCCGTAGTAAAAACGCAGAGGCGGTCTTGAACGCACATGAAAAACTGGCGTGTATATCGGATATGTTTGAATACTTTTAGAGGTTGCAAGAGGTGTATCGGATGAAAAAGAAAACAGTATTTACAATCGCAGGCATTGCAGTTAGTGCACTTGCGGTTGCAGCGGTGATTGTGAATAAGCATCTGGAGATAAAAAAAGAGGAGGATATTCTTTCCGTAATTGGTGGACAGGATGGTCCGACCGCTTATTTTGTTGCGGGGAAGTTTCCGAAAAAAGAGCATACAGAATCTGCCGAGGAAAAGCACGATGACGAATCATTACCAAATGAGAAATTGTGGAATGGGCAGCAGACGCAAAATGAATCCCTGAGGAAGGAAGATATGACGGAACAAGCCTCAGAAGTTAAACCGAGCGAAACAAAGCTGGAAACAGACGAGTCTGAGGATGATACACACCTTGCTTTTTTTATCTCTAATATACCGGATGATATTTTTGAAAAGATGCAGGGTAAGTCCTATAAAGAAGATTGCACTGTCGACAGAGAGGAACTTCGCTATGTGCATGTATTACATACCGGGTTTGACGGTGAGATAAAAGAAGGCGAGTTGATCGTAAACGAGGCAATTGCTGAGGATGTACTTGAGATTTTTGAGGAACTGTTCCGGGCGAAGTATCCAATCGAGAAAGTTCGTCTTGTGGATGAGTATGATGCAGATGATGAGTCATCGATGAGCGATAACAACTCATCAGCGTTCAATTTCCGATTTATCTCACATACGACAAAGGTATCAAAGCATGGACTTGGACTGGCTATCGATATCAATCCGCTGTATAACCCGTATGTAAAGACTGTCGACGGAAAGCTTTCAATTGAACCGGCAAATTCTACAGAATATGTTGACAGGGATAAGGAGAATCCCTATCAGATTGACCATGATGATTTATGCTATAAGCTGTTTACAGAGCATGGATTCACATGGGGCGGTGACTGGAACTCTTCGAAAGACTATCAGCATTTTGAGAAAGTGAAATGAGCCTGTGGGCCTGGGCGCATGTCACTCCAAAATATACATAACCTCTCGTAAATTCTTGCCGCCGATGCAGTCATCAAGATACTCATCGGCACAGTGGAAACCGTTTTTTTCGTAAAACCTACGGGCACGCATGTTATCTTCCAACACCCAGAGCATGATTTTTGAAAAGCCCATCTGCTTTAATTCCTCAACACATCGTGAAAACAACATTTTTCCATAACCTTTCCCGATATATTCAGGCAGAAAGTAGATGGCGATAATTTCGCCGTAGTCAGCGTGCGATTTCCATCTGGATTTCCGAATGCTGGCAGTTCCAATGATGTTATCATTTTCTATGCATATCAAATTCCGCTTCCCATCCGAAGTGAGTCTGGGGGCCCACTGTCCGGAAGGAATGCTATCGAGATAGTCCTGCGGAATAATATCCTTATAGGCATATTTCCAGCTGGCTTCGTATATATGGCTAATGTCAAGTAGGCTGTCAGTTTCCTCTAGAAATCTGATTTCCATGATATATTATCCTCTGATGATTTTA
>JAQXMB010000014.1 GCA_029012425.1 bacterium
GTGTGCCGCCACTTCAAACGAACAGCGGGTTCTTGTGCTGGTCTTTTCAAAAATCAGGGCTATGTTTTTTCCCTTTAATTCATCGTGCGCGATATTGTTTTTCTTCTTTGCCTTCAGTTCTGCTGCAAGGTCAATCAGATATAAAATCTCTTCCGGTTTGTAATCCAGTAGTTTTAAAAAATCTCTTCCCTGTAAGTTCATAACGCTCATTTCCTTTCATAAGTGAACAAGGCGGGCCACTCGTAAGCAACCCGCCATAATTTCTGCTATTTTATTTTTCTGATGCAACTTCTACGACAGACTTTGCAAGACCTGCCACTCCCTGAATCTCTGAAGGAATGATAATTTTGGTTGCCTTTCCGTCTGCTGCCTTTGCAAATGCTTCCAAGCTCTTAAGCTGAAGTACGCCTGCATCCGGCTGTGCTTCTTTCAGGAAACGAAGACCGTCTGCATTCGCCTGCTGAATCTTAAGAATCGCCTCTGCCTGACCTTCTGCCTCGCGAATGGTTGCTTCCTTGCGCGCTTCCGCACGAAGAATTGCAGCCTGCTTCTCCGCTTCCGCATCGAGGATGGCTGACTCTTTCTTTCCTTCTGCTACGAGGATGGTTGATTTCTTCTCACCCTCTGCCTTAAGGATTGCCTCACGACGCTCGCGCTCTGCCTTCATCTGCTTCTCCATCGCATCCTGAATTGCCTGCGGGGGAATGATGTTCTTTAACTCGACACGGTTTACCTTGATTCCCCAAGGGTCTGTTGCCACATCAAGTGATGCGCGCATCTTCGTGTTGATGGTCTCGCGAGATGTCAGCGTCTCATCTAACTCCAAATCACCGATGATGTTACGAAGTGTTGTTGCTGTCAGATTCTCAATTGCCATGATCGGATTTTCTACTCCGTACGCAAACAGCTTCGGGTCTGTGATCTGGAAATATACTACAGTATCAATCTGCATGGTAACATTATCCTTGGTAATTACCGGCTGGGGCGGGAAGTCCACTACCTGCTCCTTGAGATTCACACGCTTTGCAATTCGATCAATAAACGGTACTTTGAAGTGGAGTCCTACACTCCATGTATCAAGGTATCCTCCTAAACGCTCAACAACGACTGCATGTGCCTGCGGTACAATCTTGATGCAGGAGATGATGATCATTAAAACCAATACAATTAAAACAATTGCTGCAATAATCGGTCCCATATTTTTCCTCCTATGGTCTTAAAAAATTATGGATTATATTATAGCAAAACCATACAGGAAAAACAATTATAAAAATACATGTGAGCCAATAATCTGTCCACGAGTTCCGTCTACGGTATGGAAATATTTTTTACCGTTTGTCGGATCCGCTCCGGCAAGTGCTTCTTTTGCTGCACGATAGCAAGAATCAGAGATTCTGCTGGTATCTGACAATGTGCGGGAAAGTGCTCCGTTTCTTGCGGGTCCGAACTGACCTCTCTGATAAATTACACCCTCAATGGTATTCGGGAATCCGCTGCTTCTTACGCGATTTAATACAACGGCTCCGACGGCAACCTGCCCCTCGTAGGGCTCACAGCCTGCCTCGCACCAGATGATTGCAGCCAAAAGTGTAAATTCCTCATCACTCACATCCATCGGGTCATGCTTCGCCAATCCACTCTCTTCGAGCTTCTTTTTCTGCTCTTCCAATTCTTCTTCAATCGTCTTTGCGGTTGTAGTGTTGAGCTCAACCGTTACATACTTGGAGCTTACATAGCCGCTGCCGGCTTTTACCTCTACGGCTACCCATCCATCTTCCTTCTTGGCATCGGCATCGAATAACAGCTTATCGCCTTTATCTGCGGTGGCAAGTACCTTTGCCTCCTCATCTGCCTCAGCGCGCACACGCAATCCGTCTGTTTCAACAAATGCATATTTCTTACACAGCTTCTTTGCTTGTTTGTAAGCATCCAGTCCATAGAGCAAATAGCTGTTTCGTACATAACCGGTTACTTTTCCGGATTTAATCTTTGTCCATTCTTTCCCTTCTTTTACAACAGTTGCTACTGAGGTTGGATACATTTTTCCAAGCAGTTCTGCATCTACGGAACCTTTCTTACGAATGGCAAGGAAGCTGTCAACATCAGCCATTACCTTATCCTGCCATTCAAGCTCTGTCTTAGACAGCTCTTTTCCCTCAGACTTTGCCGCGGTTACTAAAACAGGTGTAATTGTTTTTTCAAGAGTTGCCTTTTCTTCCACCATACTGTCCAGCATACGGCTTTCTTCGCTCTCTATGGATGCGATAATTCCGGCCTTCGCATTTTCTGCAACTGCAATATCTTCTGTCTGCTCTACGCTTTGTCCGGCGGGTTCCTTTGCAACTTCTGAGTAAATCCCCGACCCGACAAGTACGAGTGCGAAGATCATCAGCACAATTCCTTCTGTAATTTTTTTATTCAGTCTCATATAAACCTCCAGTTGTTTTCCTGATTAATATTTTAATCAGGCGGATTTGTTTCTTTTATTTTACGCCATTGTCAGCTTTTTTATGCAATTTTGTTAACAACTGTTACAAATTTGTTACGCAAGATTATATCAAAGCCTCTTTTTCTTGTCAAATTTTTCATTTCGTTTTCCTCAAAATGACGGTTTTTCGCTGCTTTTTTCATAAGACTCTCGTTTATGATGTCTAAAAAAATGCAATAAAAAAGAGATTCCGGCAGCGTAGCTTTTCTGCTAAAACCTCTTTCATTTTTGTCATATGTATTCTCATTTTAAGGAAAAATTTCAGAGAGCACTGCATCGATGACCTGTGCATCTTTCGCATTCGTTTGTCGTTGTTTTTCTATGGATTCTCTCATGTTTTTTTCCTGACGCGATACAACGGGTGTCTCCTCGGTAAGCTCGTCCTCGGTGAGAACAGCTTTTAAGTATCCTGTCAATTTATCTGTGAGGTATTCGAATTGTTTGTTCGTCTTTTTGAGCCTTCTAAGCTGTAATGCAGACAAGATCACAAGCAACACGAAACAACCCAAAAGCAGCTTGTCCGTCTGTGCTGTAACCACTTGTAAAAATGAATCTAACATGTTCGTTCCTCCTTTTCTTCTATTATAATGTAGCAGGTCTTTTTTTCCAGCTTTTTTCATCGCAGTTTTCGACAGGAATATGCTTATTCTGCGCGTATTTTGCGCCTTGATCAATTCGTACAGGCACTTACCTTGACTTTTCAAAAAGGTAGTATATGATAGAGATGTCAGGAGGGAAAACTCATGAAGAAAATATTGCTTACCGGCGGTGGAACAGCCGGTCATGTTACGCCCAATATTGCCCTTCTTCCTTATCTGAAAGAGGAGGGATATGAAATTGACTATGTTGGTTCTTACAACGGAATGGAAAAAGATTTGATTCAGGCACAGGGAATTCCGTACTACGGAATTTCATCCGGAAAGCTTCGCAGATATTTCGACCCCAAGAATTTCTCAGATCCGTTCAAGGTTCTGAAAGGTCTTGGTCAGGCGATTGGTCTGATGCATAAGCTCAAACCCAGCGTTGTATTCTCCAAGGGTGGGTTTGTATCAGTCCCGGTTATTTTGGCTGCCAAGTTCTGTCGCATTCCGGCCGTCATTCACGAATCTGATCTTACACCCGGACTTGCCAATAAAATTGCAATTCCCACGGCTACAAAGGTATGCTGCAACTTCCCGGAAACAATGAAATATCTGCCGGCAGAAAAAGCGGTGCTCACCGGTTCTCCGATTCGAAAGGAACTATTGACAGGAAACGCCGACGCAGCTCGTAAATTACTTGGATTTAGTGAAAAGCTTCCTGTTTTATTTATCATCGGCGGAAGCAGTGGTTCTGTTGTCATTAACAATGCTGTTCGTGCAGCTTTGCCGGAGCTTTTAAAACATTTCCAGATCATACATATGTTTGGCAAAGGAAATATCGATGAGTCATTCATGAAAAAAGTCGGCTACAAGCAGTTCGAATATATAGGAAAAGAATTGTGCGATATGTTTGCCGTCAGCGATCTTGTTGTGTCTCGTGCAGGCGCGAATTCCATCTGCGAGTTGCTTGCCCTGCACAAGCCGAATCTTTTGATTCCGCTTTCTGCTGCCGCAAGTCGCGGTGATCAGATTCTCAATGCGAATTCCTTTGAAAAACAGGGATTCTCTATGGTTCTGAAAGAG
>JAQXMB010000015.1 GCA_029012425.1 bacterium
AACGGTTTTGCTTTCATCCGTTGATGAACAGATTTTCAAGAAGCTGGGAATTCAGCTGACCTGTGAACCGAAATACGAAGAAGTGGATCGTATGTATCATAAACACTAATTTTTGAACAAAGGAGAATGTGGGATGGAGAAAAAAACGAAACAAAACAAGAAAAATACCGTGAAGAAAAGTCAGGGAATCAAGATGAATTTCCGGACACTGCTTATTGCAATCGGAGTACTTCCGGTTCTTGTCGCAATGCTGATATCGACTGTTTTTTCGACAAAAAATACTGTCCGGCAGATGGAGGAGGATGTGTACAGCAAGCTGCTCGTTGCAGCCACCAATCTGAAGATGCACTATGAGTGGGATATTCAGTATTCGATGCTCCATATTCCCTCATACGATCATGGATTTGTTGATAGCTTGCAGGATCAGGATGTGGAATTAACACTGTTTGAGAACAATAAGCGATACATGACATCTATTCTCAATGATCAGGGGGAGCGCAACGAGGGCACAGAGTGTGATGAGCATATTTATGAGGCAGTGTCTGCCGGAGAAACTGTTACCGAGAACAATGTTAAAATTGGAGCAGGAACCTACTATGTTGCATACATTCCGGTTTATAATCTGGATGGAACATTTTGGGGTATGTCTTTTGCCGGTACGCCGCAGGAGCGCGTGCAGAAGGCGATCAATGATGTAATTATCTCGCAGATTATTATTACGATTATGATTGCACTGCTTGTGGCAGTCACAATTTTGCTTATTGCAAACCGGCTGAGAAAGCCGATGAATGATGCGGCAAAGGCCTTTGATGTGCTTGCCGGTGGAGAGCTTGGAAGAGCAGTACAGGTGAAAAGTGCTGTAAAAGAAATTAATTCTATGATACATTCTGCCAGCACACTGCAGAAGAGCCTGCAGGATACGATCGGTGTTGTAAAGGATAATACGGTACAGCTTTCCGGTGCAGTCGGAGAGGTGGATGATCTCGCGGAAACCAATGCAGAGGGTGTTGGACAGATTTCAGATGCAATCAATCAGCTGGCAGATACCTGTTCGAATCTGGCAGAGGCTGTGCAGGAGACGAATTCTCAGGTTATGGTGATGGGAGAGAATATCGATGGAATTACGGAGAGTGTTGATGCTCTGTCAAATTCTTCTCATAATATTCGCCAGGCGAATAACGCCGCAACAGAGTACATGAGAACCGTGCTGGAGTCATCCGGTGAGTCTGTGTCTGCAGCAGAGGCAATTGCGTCACAGATTAAAGCACAGGCTGAGGCAAACAAAGAGATTGAGCGCTGTCTGGCAACCATTTTGGAGATTACATCACAGACCGAGCTGTTATCACTGAATGCGTCAATTGAGGCAGCAAGAGCAGGTGAGGCAGGTCGTGGATTTGCAGTTGTAGCAGATAATATTAAGCAGCTGGCGAATGATTCTGCATCTTCTGCAAATGATATTCAGGAGATTATCAAACGAATTGAGGAGGCTTCTGAGAAATCTGTAGAATTATCAGAGTCTATTAAGTCAATAATTACAAAAGAGCAGCAGTACATTCGTGATACACAGGATAAGTTCGATATTCTCTCCGGTGAAGTGGATCATTCCGTAAGACAGATTCAGGAAATCACAGATATGATCAGCAAGCTGAGTTCGGTAAAGGAGGTTCTGATTCAGAATATCACGGATTTGTCAGCAATCTCAGAGGAGAATGGTGCTTCTGCACAGGAGGTATCTGCAACCTGTTCAACAATTTCAGAAGGCGTTTCAGAAACCCGTTCGAAATCTCAGGAGATGCGTGCAATCAGCGAGCAGGTATCTTCTGCAATCGGTTATTTCCGATAAGATGCAAAATGTAGCTTAACAATTGGGAGAAAAAAATGAGCACAAAGGATGTATTTTTAATTGAAGCATTACGACTTTTCGCACAGAAAGGATATGAAGCTGTCAGCGTTGCGGAAATTGCACGCGAAGTGAATGTCTCGGCTCCGGCTTTATACAAGCATTATAAGAGCAAACAGGACTTGTTCGATGCAATCTGTGAGATGAGTAATCGTGGCTATAAGGAGCAGATGGAGCAGATGTGGCCTGATTACCGGAAAGACACCGATGAATTTGAACGGTTTGCTGCATTGGATGAAGATGCACTTGTTGAGCATGCAAAGAAAATGCTGGAGCATACGCTGCATGATGAGTATCCGGCGCTGTTTCGTAAAATGATGACGGTTGAGCAGTTCCATATTCCGAAGCTTGCACAGATATACAATGATCGTTATGTTGGACAGCAGATTAAATCTCATACGATGCTGTTTGAAAAGCTGATGGAGATTGGCTATATGAGAAAAGGGGATCCTGAAGTTCTGGCGATAGAATTTGTTTCACCGCTGAATGTATTCATTGAGGTCTGTGACCGTGATCCGAGCAAGGAGGAATGGGCGTTTGACTTGCTGGAACGCCATGTACGAAACTTCTACAGAACAAACAATATTAAGGAGTAGAAGCCTATGAGTTACAATGAGCTGATTCGAAAAAAGAACCGGATACTGGCATTAACACTGTTAATATGTATTGTATTGCGTTGCATTGTAAATGCCTGCTATATTGGAGTGGGCGAGGTTCTTCCGATGGGAATCGGTGGGCTGTTTTTTACCGCGGTGTTGCTGCTTTTGGTAAAAAAAGTGCATCCGGTAATCATGACTTACCTGATGGTTGTTCTGATGTCGGGGGTAAGCATTGCGCTCATGGTTTTGTTCCCGTGTACGACGAACTATTTAATGTTCTTTCTGGTACTGTTTTTTGTAGTGATATATGAGGATATCCGGCCCATTATTGCACAATCCGTAATCAGTGGAGTATGTATCATTGTATTTTATTTCATGTATCGGCAGAAGCTTGCCGAGACATGGTCGTCCGATGCAATGGCGATGTGTGTGGTATATATCATAAGCGGAATGCTTGTATACATATCTCTTTGCAGGATTACAAGGGAGCAGTTTCAGACCCTTCAGGAAACACATAAAATAAGCGAGCAGGAACGCGCGAAGGCAGAGCAACTGCTGCTTGAAATATCAAAGTCCGTAGGGGTGCTTGATGCAACAAGCGGCAAGATTAATGAAAATATCACAGTAACCAGTGAGATATCGGGACAGATTGCTCTGGCGTCAGAGGATATTGCAAAGCGAACAACTGCGGAAGTTACAGATATTGAAAGCATTAAGGAGATGGTGCGAAGCGGTGTTTCACAGATTCAGAGTGTGGCACAAAGCAGTACGGATATGGCGGATGTTTCAAATCATACCAATGCAAGTGTTCAGGCGGGTGGAAAGCTGGTTGATGCCTTGGCGGGACAGATGACCGCGCTGAATGACAAGATGAATTCTGTTGCGGAAGCAATTGATCAATTGTCACAGGGAAATGCAAAGATTGTTGATATTTTGAAAACGCTTGATGAGATTACTTCTCAGACCAATCTGCTGTCGCTCAATGCATCGATTGAGGCAGCCCGTGCAGGTGAACACGGAAAAGGCTTTGCGGTTGTGGCATCCGAGATTCGAAAGCTCTCGGATGATTCGTCAAAGTTCACAGAGCAGATTCATGACATTTTACAGGCAATCGAGTCGCAGACGGCATCGGTTCAGAAAGAGATTTCTGCTTCTCAGGAAGCTGTGAATACTTGTGCGACACATGCCCTCGAAGTAAATCAATCCTTCCGGACAATTGCAGACAATACTTCGCAGGTATTGCATCGTGCAACAGTAATTGAACAACAGGCGCAAAAGCTTGAAAATCTGATGGACAGTACACTTAGCAATGTGAATAATATTAATAGCAATGTGGAATCTACTTCCGCTGCAATGGAAGAGATTTTATCAAGTATTATTGATTTGAAGGGTAATATTGGGTCTGTCGTTGAAGGATATCATGATATCAACGATATTACAGAGGCACTTGTCAGTGCGTCTGAAAAATAGTAATACCCGTTACAGGAGATAATAATATGTTAAAACGAAGAATTGCGATGTCATTTTTTGGAGTGGTTATCTGCGCGATTTCGGTTGGTATTTTTAAGATTGCAGCGCTTGGCGTTGACCCGTTTCAGTCATTTGTCAGCGGCATGGATCAGATGATTCCGATTGAATTTGGAACGCTGTATGTGATCATCAATGTGTGCCTGCTATTGTTTTCGCTCGTTACGGATCGTCACAATATCGGTATCGCTACATTTATTAATCTGTTTTTACTTGGCTATATCACACAGTATACATACGAGTTTTTGCAGACGCTCATCGTCAATCCGTCTATGGCAGTTCGCGTGATTTGCCTCATTATTGGAGTGGTGATTATCTGTTTTTCTTCCTCGTTGTATATGACAGCAGATCTCGGAGTGTCAACCTATGACTCAGTGGCGATCGTGCTTTCACGGAAATGGAAGTTAGGGAAATTCAAGTATGTTCGTATCTGCTGCGATCTGGTATGCGTAATAATTGGAACCATCGTATTTCTGGTTGGCGGTGGAACGGTAAAAGAAATACCGACGATTGTTGGCGTCGGAACAATCATTACAGCATTCTTTATGGGACCGTTAATTGAATTGTTCAATGAGAAGGTTGCAAGACCAATGTTAAAGGATAAGACAGGCGAGGCGTAATGCCTAGCCTGTCGATTTTACTGTATAGGGAAAAGATGGAGGAAACGGCTAAATGAACCGGAAAAACGAGAGATATGCACCGTTGTATATTCTGGCAGCAGGTACCTGTTGGGGGATGATTGGGCTTTTTAGCAAAAAATTATATGCGCTTGGATTCAGTTCGCCCCAAATAACAGAAGGAAGATCTTTTGTTGTGGCAGTTTGCCTGCTTGTTTTTCTTCTGGTGAGGAATCGGAAATTGCTTGTTATTTCATGGAAAGATTTGTGGCTGTTTCTGGGGACCGGAATTGTAAGTATCGTATTTTTTAATATTTGCTATTTCTATGCAATTGAAGAAATCGGCATGACGATTAGCTCTGTATTGTTGTATACGGCGCCGTTTATTGTGTTGGTTTTGTCGGCAGTATTCTTTCGGGAAAAGATTACAAAGCGGAAATTGATGGCCCTTTGTATTGCCTTTGTGGGTTGTTGTTTTACGGTAGGGCTGTTCAGTGGGACCGATGGTAGAATCAGTGTGTTTGGCATATTGACAGGTCTTGGCGCAGGACTTGGCTATGCGATGTACAGTATTTTTGGAAATCAGGCATTGAAAAAATATGATACGATGACAGTGACCTTTTACACATTTCTCATTGCGAGTATCAGTTTACTGCCATTTGTTCATCCGGGGCATATGATTCAACTTGCAGCATCAAATGGGACAGCATCAGGTAATCTGTTATTGCTGGGTGTTGTATCGACACTGACACCATTTTTGCTCTATACGAAAGGACTAAATCTAATGGAGCCCGCAAGAGCATCCATCATGGCATTTATCGAGCCGATGGTAGCAAATGTTATCGGAATTACAGTATTTCACGAACCGGTGACAATTTGCAGTGTTACAGGAATTGTTCTGATTTTTGTATCTGTAATCTTATTGAATATGAATGAAAGAAAGCGTACAAAGGAACGGACGGCACGATCAACCAAAATGTGTTGGGCGGCTCGCTCCAAGCAGGAATAAGAGGTGTAATCATGGCAAAGAAAGACGAAAAGACGAATGTCTGCCGCGTGTTTGACAGTAAGAAGGCGGTCTATCAGTTTCGAAGATTTGAGACAGATGTTACAAATGGTGTGGAGATCGCGAATTTGCTCGGTCAGAATCCGGACCGCGTATTTAAGACACTTGTGACGGTTGGGAAGACAAAACAGCATTATGTGTTTGTGATTCCGGTTAACAAAGAACTTGACTTGAAGAAAGCAGCAAAGACCGTTGGAGAAAAGAGCATAGAGATGATTCCGCAAAAAGAGCTGCTCCCGCTGACCGGATATGTTCACGGAGGCTGTTCGCCGGTCGGAATGAAAAAGTCCTTTCCAACCGTCATTCATGAAAGTGCAACTGATTTTGAGACAATTTTTTTCAGTGCTGGAAAGATTGGTTGTCAGATAGAGACTGCCCTGGCAGAGCTTGCAAAGCTGATTCGCTATGAAACCGCTGATGTAATAGTGGAGTCCTTACAATCATAACGATTGCGAATAATTGCGAAATAGTTAACAATTGTTGACAAAATTGAAATCGCTTGCGATAATTTAGGTATATTGTGAAAATGACGGGGATTCGACTTTTTTTCAGAGGAGAAATAAATGAATATTCAGTTTCAGGTTGCCGGTCTGTTAATGTGCATATTGCTGACGATTCTCTATCGCAGCAAGGGCCGTATGAATTTATATAGCGAGCGGTTATTTCACCATATCCTGAGAGCTACAACAATTCTGCTCATAGCAGATATTGTATCTGTGTGGATGATTGTAAATCGTGAGATGCTTCCCGGATTGCTTGTAAATGCTTTTTGTAAATTGTATTTATTTTTGCTTGTCTGGGAAACAAAAATGGCATTGAGTTACATTTTGTATGATACTCTCAGTCTGCCTACCCATAAAAAGGTGACAAAGGGTCTGGGCCTTATGAGTGTTTTAGAGGCATTGGTGCTGGCTGTTTTGCCGATTCATGTATTTTCGAATGGAACCGTCTCATATTCGTACGGTTCGAGTTGTGTTGCGACATATCTCATTACCGGATGCTATATGTTTGCAATATTGACGGTAGCACTTGCAAAAAGAAAAAGTATTTATGCCAAGCGATGGTTTGCATTCATGATCTGGATAACAATCTGGATTGTTGCGGCGGTTGGACAGTGCATTCATCAGACCGTATTGCTTGTGGGATTTGCATCTGCGCTCGGAATGCTGATTTTATATATTGCGCTTGAAAATCCGGATGCAAACAGAAGTAAAACATTTGACTGCTTTAACACCTATGCGATGGACAAGTTTACAAATGAAATGTTTGAGTTACAGAAACCGTTTCATGTGATTTCTGTTACTTTTCGTCAATCCGGCATTGGTTCGGGGCAGATTGCAAAGAAGATTCATCGGATCACAAAGACTTATCATGCGACGAAGGTGTTTCGTGGCGTAAACAGGGATTTCGTATTACTCAGTACGAATCACGAAGAGTATCTGACACTTTGTGCGCAGATTCGAAACGAGGACATGCCGGATCATACATTATTCAGTGAGACGCAGATACTTCTTTTGGAAGATGGTTTGGCAGCGAGAAAGCTGGAGAAAATACAGCCGATGCTTCGCTATTATTCCCAGGCGACGGAAAGCAGAAGTGCAGATAATGTGGTAACAATTACGCCGAAGATGGTGGACGATTATGTTAATCAGAAAAAGATGATTGAGGAGATTCGAAGCGCCCTCGCGGAAGACCGCATTGAGGTATTTTTGCAGCCGATTTATTCTGCACAGACCGATACCTTCCATTCGGCTGAGGCACTTACACGAATAAGAAAACCCGACAATACGCTGATTCCTCCGGGATTGTTTATTCCGGTAGCAGAGAGAACCGGACAGATTGTAGAGCTTGGCGAGCGCATTTTTGAGAAAACCTGCCAGTTTTTAGCCGAAAAGCAGCCGTGGAAGTATGGGCTGGAGTATGTTGAGATTAACTTGTCCGTACTCCAGTGTGAACAGGAAAATCTGGCACAGCGACTGAAAAATATAATGAACCGCTATGAGATTGATTCTGAACGCATTAATCTGGAGATTACAGAGACAGCAAGTGTTCGTTCAAAGAAGATGTTGCTTAACAACATGCAGGAGCTGATTGCAGAGGGATGTGCTTTTTCATTGGATGATTTCGGAAAGGGAGAATCAAATCTGATGTATATCGTTGAGATGCCGGTATCTGTTGTAAAGCTGGACTATGATATGATCAAGGCGTACTTTCGTATTCCGAAAGCAAGAAATGTCGTACATTCCGTCATAAACATGGCGCATGAGATGGATTTGAAGGTCATTGCGGAAGGTGTCGAGACAAAAGAAGAATTGGATGAACTGCTTCGTCAGGGCGTGGATGGAATTCAGGGATACTATTTCTCCAAGCCGGTTCCGATGCCGGAATTTTTAGAACTGCTAAAAGAGAAGAATATTGCATAACGAGAAGAACGCGTTTCGCGTTCTTTTTGTTATGGGGAGAAAAAAAGAATATTCAGATACGGTGATTTGGTATATACTGTTAATATTCAGGAACGCATCGGCGTTCTTGCCTGACACAGATAAACCGCATGATGCCATGTGGCAGATAAGCGAGACAATGAATATATGGATTTGCGGGTTTGAGGGGGAATGAAGATGGAAGAATTCCATTATGGATTTATATTGTATTGCTATACAAAGGATGATCGCCCGGGATATATCGGGGCATCTGTTTCATCGGAAGAGAATATACCGGGTGATGTGAAGTTTCGACCGTCACAGCTGACACAGCAGGAATTAAAAATAGATCCATCAAAGTATTATTATATGGTTTGTTATACTTTAAAAAAGGGGACAAACTGGGTAGATAAGATTGAAGTAAAAGAAAAATTTGATAAAAAGAAGTGCCGGGGACTATTTTATGTCAACGAGACGGGAGAGGTTCGATTTGAAAACCGTCAATCTGCCAGAAGAGCAACACCCGAACCGGAGACGATGGACCTGAGCGAGTTCCCGTTTCAACATGTACTTGAGTATCTGGATATAGAAAATCTGAATAAAAGAGTAAAGCGGCTGACGAATGGAAAACAAACGATTGAAATATTACATCCGAAGGAGCGCATTCTTGAGAGAGTTGACGAGGGCGACTGGCGCATAGGAATTGTTGATTTTTATGATAACCGGAGACCGGTTACCTATATTCGGACACATCATGAAAATCGTAATTATATGGCATGTGAGAAGTCAGATGTTTTTTATCTGTTTTCAAATACGGATGATAAGCTAAACGCTGATTGGGTGGGAAGTGTATACACAACGAAGAATGTGTTTATTGTCTGTTATCAGATTACGGGAGAGAAGATTGAAGATCCGTCAACAAATCGGTTTTTCCCGAAGGCTTCAAATGTACATTTTGTTGAAAAAATTCCGAGTAAAGCAATCGTGAAGCTTGCTGTGGATCAACATGGAGTACGAATTGAATTGCCTGTAGATGAGAGTATCAACCATTCTGTGGGTGAGGTTGAGCCGGATGTCGATGAGGAAATTAATGATTTCTTGAATCGTTATGTAACCGCCCACTCAGAAGGAGGAGGAATTACAGAGCTGAACGATGGTCTCAAGATGATTGAGACATATAAAGACCGCATTACCGAGGAACAATTCTTAAATGTTCGTTACCGCATATTAAAAAGTCTGTATCCGATCACTTTGGCAAAGAAATGCCGGGTTGCCATCATTGAGACGATTGATGCCTTGCTGTCGGAGAAATATAACAAAAAAGGAAGCTTTGAATTAGCATTATATTTGGAGAAAGCGAACAAGCTGCTTCAGGGAAAACAATTCAAGGAGGCAAAAGAAGCCTATTTTGAATGGTTGGAATGCTATGACACCTTCTGTGCGCTGAATGAGGGAAAAAAAGCAGGACTTCAAATGTCGCGTAAGTGGGTTCAGCAGGGACTTCGTATTTGTAATGGTGGTGACGAAGAGACCGAGCGTGAAGTGGTGGAAGGCGATGATGCCAATAATCGTTCCGAACGGACGGAAATAGAAGATTATCTGTTTGAACTTTTAGAACGAAGAGATCTTCGTGGAATCGGAAAGGATGCGGAAAGATACCAGAATGATTTGACGGAGCTGTCACGCGAAGATGTGGTGAAGCTTTCAAATATTCTTGAACAGCAGGAAAAAGAAGAGAATAAGGATTTGTGGACACTGGCAAAAATCTATGCTAATCTGCCGTCTGCACCATTTTCGGTTATGGATGAGTCAATCATAAATGAACGGGCAAACAGATACTTGGAGCAGGCTTTGTTTTCTGATGCCATTCATATGATGCGGAAAAAGAATGCAACAAGATTACCGATTCAGTTCCGTTGCGCGCAGATCTTGACACTTCGTGTTGATGAAAGCAGGATGGCAGCGACAGTTGGGGCATGTGCGCTTACAGAAAAGCAATTTGAAGCTGCATGGAATGGAACGATGTCTTTTTTAGATGTGCTGAATGAAATAAGTCGTGTGGGAGGCCATTTTCAGGCTGCAAAGTGCATGGCAATTCTTGGCAACTATAATGAGCGTGCAAAAAAATGGCTACAGCAGTATTTTGCAAAGGAATCTGTCCAAAAGGAAGAGGCGGTTCTGGCACTTTCGGAAGAATGGAAAAAGTTTGCCCCCGGTGATGACTGTGAGGGAAAGTCTGTTGTAGATGTACTTGAAGAGGCGATGAGAGGATATGATTGCTTCTATCAAGCCTTCAAGCAGGTGAAGGGCTCGCTGGATATTTCGTCAGAAGCGGAGAAATTTCATAATTTTGTGAGCGATAAGGCGAATAAAATATGGTTAGATGATGAGGTCGCTTATAAGAATCAACTTAGCGCCTGCCTGCATGACTTGGAGGATATCGGCGATACGAGCGGCTATGTGCTGGTGTCACCAACGCTGCTTAAGGCGACAGAGAAGCTGAAGGAATTGAGAGAGGAAATCCTTGCCGCCCCCACACTGATCTCGTGGCTGATTTATTGGTCAAAGCTGAATGAGTTCATCAAAACACTAATGCTGAAATACCGCACACTTTGTAAGACATCAAAACCGGTACTTAAAGTTGAAAACAGTGCAACCGTAGAGAAATCGAAAGAAAACGGAAGAGAAGTGATACTAACAGTAACGGTTAGTATCGGTGCGAATAAGGAACAGAATGCGAAAAATGTCACGCTGGTTGTAGATGATGAAAGTGATGACTATGAATGTCTCAATAAGGAATATTTCATCGCGGACAATCTGCCAAGCGATGGGCGCCAGGTAGCTGTGAAAATACCGCTTACACTGAAAAAACCTGATGCCGAGACCATTTCGGTTCGTGTGCGCATAGAATGTGAATACATCGGCGATGTTGAAATTCGGGCGCAGCATACAAGACTGTCACGGAATCGTTCCTATAGCGCTCGGGAGGTTCAGACCAAAGCCAGTTATCCAAGCAAACGGAATTGGTATGTTTTGACGATTTCTGTAGCAGATCAGAAGGAAAAACCCAGAATTTCAAAAAAAAGAATTAATCAGTTTGCAGAGGATGGAAATATTGTTTCTCCGAGAAAAGGAATTGATCCTTCTCTGGCAAAGATTCTTAAAAACAGAGATGACCAGATTAACACCGTGATGGAAGCATTAACGATTGAAGAGACCGATGAGCAGGGAGAAACGGTTGAAATCGTAAATGATCTGGGACACTGGATCTTGATTTATGGGCAGTGGCGTGTCGGAAAATCAGTCATCTTAAATTGTATTCAGGAACGGCTGAAAAGCATTTCCAATGCATTCGTAGTAAAAATCAGTCTGCAGGGAAGCAGTGAGGAAGATTTTGAAGGCAGAATTGCGAGACTGATACATGATGCGATTAACAATAAAATACGAAGAATGCCGGATTATCGCGCCGCATTTACGAGAGCAAAAGAGGAATTGAACCTGTTACAAGGCGACAATAAAGCACTTCGTCTGGATGACTTAAAAAACCTGATTCTTGCCTTTATGGATGATGTTCATGAAGAAGACCCGGATGTTGTGATGGTGCTGCTTGTAGATGAATTTACCGAAATCTATCAGGCAATCATAAAGGGAAACGCGCAGGAAGGACTGCTTGCGAGCTGGACCTGTTTAATGAATGAGATGCATGTACCGTGCGTGACTGCGGGAGGAGAGCATACGGTCAGTCTCATGGAGACATATGCGCCCAACACCTTCCAGAAAACAACGGAGCATGTTTATGTTGACTATCTCACGAAGGATAATGTCGACGAATATGTGCGATACATTTTTTACGAGTCACCGGATGATACGGTGAATCCGGATGAATCATATTTTTCATCGACAGCCAAGGGTGCGTTAGACCGAATTTACGAGTTGACACAGGGAAATGCTTTTTTAATGAAGCTGTTTTGCTCAAAGCTGATCGATTATATCAACGAGAACAAATGTCCGTATCTGAACAAGGATGTGGTCGAAGCCACGCTGGATGATATTGTTGACAGAGAAAATCCGGATAGTGTGGAGAAAATATACTTTAATTCGTTGTATAATCCATTTGGAGAGACGGAGGGAACAGAAACCGATCAGGAATCAGACTCATTTACACGACGAATTGATGATGATAAGGTGCGTGCGGACAATTTGAGCATTCTTCACATGATTATTAACCTTGCAAATCAGAGGACACATATGTGTACATATGATGAGCTGAAGCATGCAATAAAAAATGAGAAACTGATAGGCGGTGATGCAATTTTTGAAAAGCGTATGAAAACACTTGTCGATAGAAATATTATCATAGTGGATACCAATGAAAATGTCAGAATTCGTATTGATTTATACTATGAGCTGATGCGGCGAATTGATAAGAACGCAAGGCTCAGAGAAATGTGAGAGGAATTTTGACTGAAAGGAGTACAAAGGATCGTATGAAAAAAGACAAAGTGCATGATTCCATTCTGGAAGATTTTGCAAGTGAAATACATTTTACATATCAGGTGTTGAGTGAAGATGAAAAACTACTGCATAGTCTGGTAACCAAGATTGAAAAAAGTGTGCAGCAGATGGAGGAACAATTTCGTGTTCTTTGCATTGATCTTGAAAAGTATAAGAACTTTTCGATGATGGCGGAAGATATGATTAAGAACATCTATGCAGATCCAAAATTCTGTGAGACAGATGTCTTTTTGTGGAGAGATGAAGCGGATATTACGGAATCGGAAAACGATGCAAGCTTCCAATTGAACTGCATTTTGACAACCGACTTTCCGGATAACGGTATCTATACACTGATTATCCTTGAGCATTATGAACATGCTGCAAATATATGGAATGAGTCAGATTTTGGATATCTTCGGGCGCTGCTTTGTGATTCGTCAAGTACATCTATGGTAGTTGCGTCCAAAAAGGAAATGAGTAAAGTGAGTGAGCTTCCGAAAGGTAGTTCACCGCTGTACAATATCTTCACAACAATCATGAAAGTAGAGCGGTGATATGGAAAAAAGAAAATTCAGCTGTTTAAAAGGTGGCGTGAAGGGCGATGGGTTCATTGGAAGAGAAAGACAGATGGATGAACTGATGAAACTCGCTGATGAAGAACGACCGAACAATATTGCAATCTACGGACTGCCTCATGTTGGAAAAACATCTCTCATGTTAGAATGGAAAAGCCGGATAGAACAACAGGCGAACACCACAGCGTCAGGAAGAAAATTATTGATCATCCGGTTGACAGTGCCGACCGGTATTGATGGAGTGTGCAGTGAAAGTGACTTTACGAGGTTTATGGAGGCTTTACTGTATCGGTTTTTCTCAATGATGCGCAGCGCGATAAAGCGCGAAGAACTGCTGTTGACAGACCGGATAAAGAAATGTATGGAGCGTCTGGAACGGGCAATTCGAAAAAAACAAAATAACAGAAAAACTTTGAATGAATATCTGGTAAAGCTTCTTTCTGATACGATTGGGTGTATCGGAAGGCAGCAGGTTCGAACAGTACTGATGCTCGACGAGTTCGAACATGCAGGTCAATTCTGGCTGGAAGAAGATTATATTCGTCTGATGAAGGTGTTGATGGACGAGAAGCTGGATCTTTTCTGTGTTGTGGCTGCGCGTCCACACATCGAGTATATCGTGAGCGATTACACGCAAAAGATTATGCCGTTTCAACCGATGCGTCTGGATGGATTTGACGATAACGACATGGAACAGTATATGAAGCTTCTGGCAGAAGAAACGGGAAAAGGCGCATTATCACAGATGGATGCGGACGATTTGCGCGATATTGTATTCGTATGCGGAAGAAATCCGTATCTGCTCGCGGTCATGGCTTCTGAGATGAATCATGAACCGGCCAGAAAGCCGATACAGTTTTATGCCGGTAAATCGAATGCTTTTAAAACGCATTTCGATGATGTGATTTCCTTTATGCTGTATGAGGAAGCGCGCGAGAAGAAGAGCTTTACACATATTGTAAAATGCTACTTTGGTACTTCTGATGATTATGCGGATATTATTGAGAATTATGTCCGGCTTGGTTATATTGAGCTTCATCCTGCGGATAGCATGTATTCGTATGAGGATGAGCGCTATTCGTACACAGATGCGGCAACGCAAAAGAAGTATTACTTCACAACGGTCTGTCCGGCATTTATTAACTATCTGCACACCGAGAAATTGGAAGAGATAAGGGATGTCAGAGACCTGCTTACCGGTCTGGTACATAGTATTCGCGATATTACAAAGCTGGAGCTTGAAAAGGTGTATGCCGGGGCGGACTGGAATATCGAACTGCTGAAGCGCTTAAAGTCAGTAAACCTCGATAAAGAACTGTGTGCGCAACAGCTTTCTGACGGAACATGGGAAATGACGACAGAACCGAATCAGGAACGCAAAAACTGGATATTGCAGCACAGCAGCGAAATGATAACAGTGACGATGTCATCGCTGAGATATGCGATGACAGCAGTGAATGCAAACACGAACCATACACGCGTTATGCCGGTGCTGGATCCGATTAATATTGTGGATAATGGCAATATCATACTTAAATATACACAGATATTTGCTCCCTACTTTGGAGTACTCGGACCGTTGAACTATAATGGAAATCAATTGTTAGCGCATTTGGAAAAGGTGAGGGAAGCGCGAAATGAGATCAGCCATTTTTCAAGAGACGGTATGGATGAGAATAAATACGAAGAATGCAGAAGACGGTGTATTTATCTGCTGAGAAGCATCTATACCTATCTGGGTGAGCGGACAAGAATGAGCCCGCAGGATTTTTCTGATTTTTACAGTGCGTCAATCAGTTAAAAGCCTGCGGACAATAGAAGCGAATCAGTCTTCACACACAAATGCATCATGGATGGTTTTCTCAACGGTTTCATCGATTGCATTTGCGTCGCAGCAACCATTGTTGTTGCCGCTGTCGTTCCCGTTATTGTTGCCGTTGTTGCTGCCAATGACGGAATATTTCTTGGGTGACAGGAAAAGTCCCAGTAAAAAACCGGACAAAAGAAGTAGCGCTCCGGTCAGTAGAATTTCTCTGGCTGTAAACTCTTTCTTATCGATGCGGTCCATAAGATTTGCGAAGAAATCTGAAATACATTTTTTCATAGTGAGATGCTCCCTTCGGTTGGAATTGTTTAAAAGGAATGTGCTTATGGCGCATTCCTTTTTATTGTAGTTATTCTAACATAACTGAGATAAAAAAGCTATTTGAGAAGATGGATTATTTGACTTTCTTTACAGAAAGGCGCATAATGCAGTGAATATTAGTTGAAAAAGAGGTGCATAACTTGAGTAACAGAAAAGCAGGTGATTATCGGATGGGCATTGTTTTCATCGTAGCAAGTGCGTTTTTCTTTGCATTGATGAATCTGTTCATTCGACTGACAGGAGATGTGCCGACGATGCAGAAATGCTTCTTTCGCAATTTTTTTGCATTGCTCATTGCAGTAGGTACATTGATACGAAGCAAAACATCGTTTCGAATCGGAAAAGGAAATCTGAAATATCTGCTCGGGCGTTCCATAGCGGGCGGACTTGGAATGATTTGCAATTTTTATGCGATTGACCATATGGCGATTTCCGATGCGTCTATTTTGAATAAACTTTCTCCATTTTTTGCAATTATCTTCTCGATTATTATACTCCGTGAGCTGCCGAACCGCTTTGAATGGGGGACAGTGATTGTCGCATTTATCGGAGCGCTGTTTGTGGTGAAGCCGTCGTTCAGTTTTGAGGTGATTCCGGCGCTTGCAGGCGTGCTTGGCGGTCTTGGTGCGGGACTTGCCTACTCCTTTGTGCGAAAGCTGGGACTTCGCGGGGAGAACAGTATGATCATCGTGGCATTTTTCTCCGGATTTACTTCTCTGATATTGCTTCCGAATCTGTTCATCAACTATCAGCCGATGCATTTGCAGCAATGGATCTATTTGTGTCTGACCGGAGTGGCGGCAGCAGGTGGACAGATTTGCATTACACAGGCATATGCCAAGGCACCTGCCAAGGAATTGTCGGTATACGATTATTCAATTGTGATCTTTACGGCAATCTTTGGTTTCCTGTTTTTGGATCAGATCCCCGATGTCTACAGCATCATCGGTTATATCATTATTATTTTGACAGCAGCGACCAGATGGTATGTGACAGGAAGAAAATCGAAGACCTGCAAGACCATAACAAATAAGGCATAAGATACTGACAAATGATGGCAATACATTTTGCGCAATGCGCCATGATGTGGTACAATGAACGCGCAAATAGTGATAGAAAGAGGAGAAACGATGGATATATTCGAATTGGTGGAAGTAAACGACTGCCCTATCTGTGGCGGCGGCGCATTGCTCGAAGAAGAGTGTGGAAATTCCTATTATGTGATGTGCATGGAGTGCGGCGCGCATTCGGTAAATATTGATTTCAAGACCGAGGAAGAGCGTCTCTCGGCGGCACAGCGCACAGCACTTCTTTGGAACACGGGTAAAGTAATTAAAAGCGATCCGGGAGAATAAGAAAATGATACAGAATTTGAAAGCAGTTGTGTTTGATATGGATGGTGTTGTTCTTGACACGGAAAAGTATATTTTTTCATGTTCAAAAGAGGTTGCGAAGCAGGAGCACATAGCGGATATTGAGGATGTACTTTATGCTTGTCTTGGAACGACAAATGCAGAAACAAAAAGAATCTTTTTAGAAAAATACGGAGATGATTTTGCGTTTGATGATTATCAGGAGAAGATGCGTGCCCTGTTTTTTGCACAGAACATTCCGGTTAAGACAGGTGTTAAGGAGTTATTTGAGGCGATTCACGCAAACGGAGTAAAGATGGCGCTCGCCTCTTCGACAAGAAGCGTAGTCGTAAAAAAGCAGCTTGGGGATGCGGGTGTGCTCGACTATTTTGACTGCCTGGTCTGTGGGGATATGGTACAAAACAGTAAACCGGATCCTGAGATTTTCTTAAAAGCGTGTGAAATGCTTGGAGAAAGTCCTTCTGACTGCTATGGAATTGAGGATTCCTACAATGGAATCCGGAGTGTATCTGCAGCCGGTATGCATCCGATTATGGTTCCGGATCTGCTGGAGCCGACAGATGAAATGAGAACACTCAGCGAAGCAATATTGCCATCGCTGGTAGAAGTAAAGCAGTATCTGTTTGACTAAGGAGGAGTTTTCCGATGGAGGGAATAAGCTTTTGCTTCCCGTGGGAAGTGCAGCTCATTGAGTGGCTGCAGAGCTTTGCCGGTCCGCTTGTGACAGCAATTGCTTCCTTTTTTACGATGTTTGGGGAGGAGCTGGTACTGGTAGGTATCCTGGGATTCACTTACTGGTGCTATGACAAAAAATGGGCAAAATATATCGGGATTAATCTGCTTGCCGCATTGCTTGCCGGACCATTGATAAAAAATATTGCGTTAAGACGCAGACCGTATATGGATCATGAGGGTATCCGGTGCTTGAGAAAGGTGAATCAGTCAGCAGATGTAATGGACATTGCGGCGCAGGGATATTCATTCCCAAGCATGCATTCAGCCAATACGATGACGGTATTTCAGTCACTGGCGCGCTGTATGAAAAAGAGCTGGATTGGAGTGCTTACGGCGGTGATTATTCTGGGTGTTGGAATCTCACGCATGTATCTTGGTGTGCATTATCCGACTGATGTATTAGCGGGATGGTTGATCGGAGCGCTTGTGGTTGCTGTGATTTCCCGGCTGCAGGCAAAGATAACAAACCCGCTTGTCTTTGCCGCAATATATGGAATTGTTGGTTTGCCCGGATGGTTTTACTGCACAAGTCATGATTTTTACACCGTATACGGGCTTGCCATCGGAATATTGCTTGGATTTTATGTGGAGGAACGATGGGTTCATTTCGAGAATACGAAAAGCGTGGTTCGATCGATTCTTAGATTAGTCGGTGGAGTGGCCTTGTTTTTGATCATTACCACAGTAACCAAAATGCTTTTTTCAAAAGAAGTTCTCGAGGCGTCAAACTTTGTGGCACATGTCATTCGTTTTGCACGCTATGCGATAGGTTCTTTTGTCGTGATATGTATCTATCCGATATTGTTTCGCTATACGGCAAAATTCGGGAGAAACAGTTGATGCCCATGAAAGGATAAAAGGGTGAGAGCATGAAATTACATCAGATTATTAACAGCCTGTTAGAGACGGATTTGTATAAATTTTCCATGGGACAGGCAATCTATCATCAGTTTTCAGATTACAAGACAACCTGGACCTTTAAGTGCCGAAATGAGGGTGTATTCTTTACCGACGAGATGGTGGAAGAAATTCGGGACCAGATTCGCGCATATTGTAATCTCCGCTTTACGGAGGAAGAACTGGATTATCTGAATGACATTAAATGGATCAAGGGCAGTTATGTGGATTTTCTTCGTCTGTGGAAACCCCGCTATGAAGATTTTGATATTTCAAAAGATGCCGACTGTGGTCTTTCCATTGAAGTTGCAGGAACCTGGCTCAATACTTCGATGTACGAGATTCCGACACTTGCGATTGTCAATGAGGTATATTTCCGAATGGCCTATGACTATGAAAAGCTTTTTTTGAGCTTTCAGGAGCGGCTGGATGAAAAAATCAGCCGGCTTGAGAGCGGACAGTACGAGATCGCTTCGTTCAGTGAATTTGGTCTTCGCAGAAGACTTTCCGCGCAGGCGCAGGACCTTGCGGTATGGAAGCTGAACAGCAAGCAATATAAAGGCTCTAAATTCGTGGGTACCTCCAATGTGTATCTGGCAAAAAAATATGGAATCCGACCGGTCGGAACAATGGCGCATGAGTGGATTATGTGTACGGGACAGGGAAATCATAAGCATAACCCGGCATATTCCAACTGGTTTGCGCTGGATGCATGGGTGAAGGAATATGGCGTATTGAACGGAACCGCACTTACAGATTGTATTACAACGGACTGTTTCTTGAAGGATTTCCAGCTGACCTATGCAACATTGTTTTCCGGTGTGCGTCACGACAGTGGTGATCCGTTTGCCTGGGGTGACAAGATGATTGCCCACTATGACAGTCTGGGAATTGATTCCAAAACAAAGACTTTATTGTTTAGTGACAGTCTTGATTTCGAGCGGGCAGATAAGCTGTACCATTATTTCGACGGACGGGCAAATGTTGCATTTGGAATTGGAACCTATATTTCGAATGATACAGAAGTAGAGCCTCTGAATATCGTGATGAAGACCACCCGCTGCAATGGACAGGATGTGGCAAAAATAAGTGATATCGATGGCAAATCCTTGTGTAAAAATCCGGAATATGTAACATATTTACAGAGATGTATCGATTGGAGGATGGAACATGATTAATGCAGAAGAAATGAAGAACAAATGCGTGGAATGGATTCGCGACTGGTTTGAAGAGAATGGAAAAGACTGTAACGCAATTGTCGGTATATCCGGAGGAAAAGACTCGAGTGTTGTTGCAGCATTATGTGTCGAGGCACTTGGTAAGGACCGCGTAATCGGTGTTTTGATGCCCAATGGCGATCAGGTGGATATTGATTCTTCTTATTTGCTGGTAAATCATCTTGGAATCGAGCACTATGTCATTAACATTAAGAATTCGGTAGATGCGCTGGTTGCTCAGATTACAGATGCAATGGGAACGGTTACGAAGCAGATGAAGACCAATCTTCCGGCGCGTATTCGTATGACGACCGTATATGCGGTTGGACAGAACAAAAACGGTCGTGTTGCCAATACCTGTAATCTCTCGGAAGATTGGGTTGGTTATTCGACCCGCTATGGCGATGCAGCCGGGGATTTCAGTCCGTTGGCACATCTGACGGTTACAGAAGTTCGTGCAATCGGAAGAGCATTGGGATTGCCCGGACAGCTTGTTGATAAGGTACCGACAGATGGTCTCAGCGGCAAGACAGATGAGGATAACCTCGGATTTACCTATGAGGTATTGGACCGCTATATCCGAACCGGAGAGATTGATGATGCGGATACGAAAGCAAAAATTGATCGTCTCCATGTACAGAATCTGTTTAAAATGAAAGTAATTCCATCGTTTGATTCCGGGCTTCAGACTGCACATAGCGATTGGAGATAGTCAGAAAGAAGGAATGACGAACATGAAATATCAATTAGTTATTTTTGATATGGATGGTACGATATTATACACGCTTAAGGACTTGGAGCTTGCACTCAATCATTCCCTGGAGCAGACCGGATATCCGGGACGGACACTCGAGGAAGTTCGCCGGTTTGTCGGAAATGGAATCAGGAAGCTGATTGAGCGAAGCGTGCCTGATACGACATCGCCCGACGAGGTAGACCGTATTTTGGCAGTGTTTAATGAGTATTATGCGAAGCATTGTTCCGACCACACGGAGGTTTATGATGGCATTCTGCCCCTTTTGCGCAATCTTCGTGCGAAAGGAATCAAGACGGCAGTTGTATCGAATAAGGCAGATTACGGTGTGCAGGAACTGTGCGGGCAGTACTTTGATGGTCTGTTTGACTATGCGGTCGGCGAGCGGGAAGGCGTGCGAAAGAAACCGGCCCCCGATTCTGTCAATGAGGTGTTGTCATTTTTACAGATTGCCCGTGAGGCAGCTGTTTATGTCGGCGACTCGGAAGTAGATGTCCGGACTGCGCGCAATGCCGGGCTTGATTGCATTGCAGTAGATTGGGGCTTTCGAGATCGCGAAGTGCTTGAGGCAGAAGGGGCAACTGTTATTGTGTCAGACTGTGCAGCGCTCGAGAAACTTTTATCCGGCGATTC
>JAQXMB010000016.1 GCA_029012425.1 bacterium
GCTTACTTCTGTACAAACGATGCTCATACAGAGCCCTTGTTAAAGCAGTTGCTTGAGTATGGCGGATACTTCATCGAGGCAGACCTTCCTTCACCTTTGATGGGATACCCCGGAGCACTTGGTATCGACCTGACAGAGGAGAGCGGAGACTTCCAGAAGATCCTTGCTAAGGTTGAGTCATCTGTAGTAGAAAAAGGCGGCGAAGGCAGATTTGGTACATGGGCATTCTCATATGGCTACTGCTTATCAGCAGGTCTTGCACAGCATGCTATGAATGTTATCGACGGAAAGAGCGAGCTTTGCGATATCGACGATATCTCAGCAGCATTCCAGCAGTTCTCTGGTGAAGCAAGCTGGAACGGATCAAGCTATACAAATGCTGAGACCGGTGTTAAGTCTGACAATACATTCCTTGTATATCAGGATACATATATCATGGGTAACCCTGGTCACTTCATGGGATCAACAGATATTGAAGTGCCTGAGAAGTATTTCACAGTTAAATAACCGAAACACAATTTTCACGGGGAAGGATTTTTTCCTTCCCCATTTTTAAGGTGGTCTTATTATGGGAAATGAAAATGCTCCGTTATTGGAGATGAAAAACATTAAGAAGGACTTTTTTGGCAATCAGGTCCTTTCAGATATCAATTTGACGCTGCAGGCAGGCCAGGTATTGGGACTTTGCGGTGAGAATGGTGCCGGAAAAAGTACGCTGATGAAGATTCTGTTCGGTATGGATGTCATCCGTGAGACTGGCGGCTATGAAGGCGACATATTAATTAATGGTGAAAAAGCAACATTTAATACCCCGTTTGAAGCATTGGAAGCGGGAATCGGTATGGTACATCAGGAGTTCTCGTTAATTCCGGGATTTACCGCGACTGAAAATATTCTCTTGAACAGAGAATCTCAAAATAGAAGATTGCTTTCCGAGATTTTTGGAGAAAGATTAAATACACTGGACTTTGCCGATATGAAAGAGAAAGCCGAAAAGGCGATTGACAAGATGGGATTTCATATCGACGCGGATATGCCGATCAACAGAATGCCGGTCGGTCACAAACAGTTTACTGAGATTGCCAGAGAGCTCAGCAAAGAACAGTTAAAGCTTTTGATTTTGGACGAGCCGACAGCCGTTCTGACAGAGAAGGAGGCGGAGGCGTTACTTCAGTCTATTCGCACGATGGCAGAAAAAGGCATTGCGGTTGTGTTTATTACACACAGACTGCATGAAATCCTTGCCGTATGTGACAAGGTCATTGTCATGCGAGACGGATATGTAGTTAGTGATGTTCCGGCAAGTGAGACAGATGTAGCACAGATTACCAGGAACATGGTAGGCCGTTCGGTAGAGTCTTCTGCAAGAGCTGAAGTAAGAGATTTTTCCGGAGCAAAGGATATCATGTCAATCCGTAAGCTCTGGGTAGATATGTCCGGAGAGACTGTTCGTAATGTGAATCTGGACATTAAAGAAGGCGAGATTTTAGGAATCGGTGGTCTTGCCGGACAAGGAAAACTTGGCATTCCTAACGGAATCATGGGACTTTGTGAGGCCGGTGGAGAAGTGACCTTTGAGGGAGAAAAGATTGAGCTTAACAATCCCCGTAAGTGTCTGGATGCAAATCTTGCGTTTGTGTCTGAGGACCGTAGAGAGGTCGGTCTTTTACTGGACGAGTCATTGGAGTGGAATGTTGCGTTCCCGGCAATGCAGATTCAGGATAAGTTCCTCAAGAAATACTTGGGCGGACTCATTAAATGGAGAGATGACAAAGCAATTCATGAAGTAACACAGAAGTATATTGATGAGTTCATGGTTAAGTGTACAAGCTCAAAGCAGAAGGCAAAAGAACTTTCCGGTGGTAATCAGCAGAAGATTTGTCTTGCAAAGGCATTTGCGCTGAACCCGAAATTCCTGTTTGTATCAGAGCCTACGCGCGGTATCGATGTAGGAGCCAAGTCATTGGTACTGAATGCAATTAAAAAGTACAATCAGGAAAAGGGCGCTACTGTAGTTGTTATTTCTTCTGAGTTGGAAGAGTTGCGTCAGACTTGTGACCGTATTGCCATTATTTCGGGCGGTAAGGTTGCCGGTATCCTTCCTGCAACAGCATCCTCTGAGGAATTCGGTATGCTGATGGTCAGTCAGGTAAAGTAAGGAGGATAAGATGAACGAAAAAGTGACATTTAAGGATAAGTTAAAGGAAAAGGTTGAAAGCTTCGGTCTTCCCAGACTGATTATTGCCGGCTTCTTGCTGCTGCTGTTCATCCTGTCTCCTTTTGTAGGTGCTGATTTGCCTACACAGTTTACCAATACAATCAACCGATTCAGCTGGAACGCAATTATGGTGCTTGCTATGGTGCCGATGGTACATTCCGGATGTGGTCTGAACTTTGGTCTTCCGCTTGGTATTATTTCCGGACTTCTTGGTGCAACACTTTCCATCGAGTTTGGTTTTACCGGCGCATTTAGCTTCGTGGGTGCGATTTTGATTGCAACTCCGATTGCACTTCTTCTTGGTTCTGCTTACGGATGGCTCTTAAATAAGATTAAGGGCGGAGAGATGATGATTGCTACTTATGTAGGTTTCTCATCTGTTTCATTCATGTGTATGATGTGGTTACTTTTGCCGTATCACAGCCCGAATATGGTTTGGGGTCTTGCAGGAAAGGGTCTGAGAACAACCATCTCTCTGGAAGGCTACTACAATCAGGTTTTGGCAAAGTTTTTACAGATCAATATCGGTAATTTATCAATTCCTACCGGTACGCTGTTGTTCTTTGCGTTACTTGCATTCCTGATGTGGGCATTTTTACATACCAAGACCGGTACTGCCATGACGGCGGTCGGATCGAATCCGGTATTTGCAAAGGCTGCCGGTGTGAATGTAGATAAGAGTCGTCTGTTATCGGTTATGATGTCTACATGGCTTGCAGCAATTGGTATTCTCGTATATGAGCAGGGATTCGGATTTATTCAGCTTTACATGGCTCCGTTCTATATGGCGCTTCCCGCTGTATCTGCAATCCTTATTGGTGGCGCGAGCGTGAACAAAGCCAGCATCACCAATGTAATTATCGGAACCTTCCTGTTCCAGGGTATTGTTACGATGACACCGACGGTTATGAACTCTATGATCCATATGGATATGAGTGAGGTTATCCGTATCGTTGTATCGAATGGTATGATTCTGTATGCTCTGACAAGAAAGACGGAAGGAGGAAAGAAATAATGCAAGAAAAGAAAATTACCGGAAAAAAGCTTCTTGGATTATTGAGGGACAATTCCGTTCCGTTGATGTTCGTAATTATTTGCGCGATTTGTATTCCGATTTCGGGATTCTCACCGAGCTACCTGCTCAATGAGATTGTAACCCGTGTTGGAAGAAATACATTCTTAATTCTGTGTCTGCTGATTCCGATTATCGCAGGTATGGGATTGAACTTTGGTATGACGCTTGGTGCTATGGCGGGTGAAATTGGTCTGATTCTCGTATCAGACTGGCAGATCTGGGGTATCCCTGGAATGATTCTTGCCATGATTATCTCCATCCCGATTTCTGTTCTGCTCGGAACTTTCTGCGGAAAGATTTTGAATATGGCAAAAGGTCGCGAGATGGTTACCAGTTATATCATCAGCTATTTTATTAACGGTGTATATCAGCTGGTTGTACTTTACATGATGGGTAAGATTATCCCGATTAAGCACTTTTCAATCAAGCTTCCGAGAGGATATGGTATCCGTAATACCGTAAGTCTTCTCAACATGAGACAGCATTTGGATAATCTGCTTGCAATTAACATTAAGGGTGTAAAGATCCCGGTTCTTACCTTTATCATCATCGCACTCTTATGTGTATTTATCACATGGTTCAAGAAGACCAAGCTTGGACAGGATATGAGAGCTGTCGGACAGGATATGCAGGTGGCGAAGGATGCAGGTATCGATGTGGAGAGAACCCGTATTATCTCCATCGTAATGTCTACCGTAATGGCCGGCTTTGGTATGATTATTTACCTTCAGAACATGGGTAATATTTCTACCTACAGCTCGCATTCACAGATCGGTATGTTCTGTATCGCTGCGTTGCTTGTCGGTGGTGCATCTGTAGATAAGGCGTCAATCGGAAATGTATTCCTTGGAGTTACATTGTTCCACTTGATGTTCATTGTTGCACCGGCAGCCGGAGCACATATTACCGGAGACTCCATGATTGGTGAGTACTTCCGTGTATTTGTATCTTACGGTGTAATTACAGTTGCTCTGACCATGTATGAGACCAAGAAGCGTAAGATGAAGTCTCGTGCAGGACAGCAGCTTGAAGAGGACCAGCGAAAGGAGGAAGCAGAGGCAAATGAATAAGAAAAGAACCTTACTGTTTCGTGTGATCGCAGTTCTGCTACTAATCGCTATCGCAGCTGTAATGCTGGTGATCGGAAGAGGTCACACCGTATATTTTGATAACAAAGCGCAGACTGAGACCGGAGAAAGCTTCGAGGCACCTTACAAGGTTGAGGTGTATGTAGATGATGAGAGAGTTGCAAAGCTCTATGAAGATGAGCGTGGTATGTGTACCAACATCGGACAGAACTTCAAGATGGTTCTGGAGATCACCCCGGAAAAAGGTGCGGATCCCTATACCGTGTCAGTTGGCTTAAAGCTGCCTTACAATATGGATGGTGTCATCATCAATCTCCCGGCACTTTTGGCCGGACAGCCTGCTTCCGTATATCAGAGTGAGTTTATTCAGACAATCCCTGAAGAAACAGAGGAAGAAGAAGCAAGTGACGATATGGGTAATATCGACATGGGTGAGATGTAAAATATCATATGAGTATCAAGAGGACCGGTTGGGGCAACCGGTCCTTTTTCTGCTCTTGACTAGATTAAAATGACAGAATATACTTGATATATTAATACATAGGAGGAGATTGGCTATGAAAAAAACAAAAAGAATATGGGGATTGATACTTGCATTTGTGATGGTGTGCGGGACAATGTTTGTTAACGCAGCAACCGTTCATGCAGCAACGAAAAAAGTTAGAACGGATCAACCGGGTCTGTTTGCGTATGACGGAAAAAATATCTACTATACTGCAACTGATTACAGCGGACGGGGATTAAATAAGCTTGATCCCAAGACAAAAAAGTCTACAACCGTTGTTGACTGGAAGAAGTTTAATAATCGAACACTGGCTGAGCTTACGATTAAGGGTGATT
This sequence comes from bacterium, assembly GCA_029012425.1. Lineage (GTDB taxonomy): Bacteria > Bacillota > Clostridia > Lachnospirales > Lachnospiraceae > W0P33-017. The sequence goes on from JAQXMB010000016.1 coordinate 5,222, forward strand.
ATATTTACTTTTTAGCAAATACTTCAAAAGATCGCTATGGCTGTTATTATGAATTACATCGTGTTAAGAAAAATGGTTCCGGTTTGAAAAGTTTGAAGGTGCTTACGAATGATTTTGTAATTGCCGGAAAGAACATCTATTATATTGAAAATAAGATTGATAAAGAGAGTATTGGTGAAGAAGGCATGGATGCAGAAGGTTATTTGCCTACCGGTAGAATTATGAAGATGAATCTGGATGGGTCAGGCAAGAAGGTGGTTAAGAAATACAACACCAGAGATCACCAATATACTCTGGCTGTGTATAATGGCAAAGCAATATATGGAGATATGTATGGGGCTTGGAACTGTAAGACGCTAGGTGGTGGAACAGCAATTAATATTGATAAAGTTGCAAAACTCGGTACAGACAGGCAGGATGTTGATCCTCTTTCGGAATGTGATGTCTATGTAAACGGATATAAATATTATCGAAATGACGATGGTTCGCTGTGCAGAATGAAAAACGGAAGTGAGAAGGAAGAAGTAATTGTTAAGGAAAGTAAAAGAGGAAAAACACATCGATTCCGTGTTTGCGGTGACTATATTATTGGACAGGGTTGGAGCGGTATGGATTATGTGATTTTTTGTGTGAAGACTGACGGCAAGGAGTACAAGGTATTGCACAGATGGGTTGCAGCAGGCTAAATCATAAGCGGTTGACTTCGTGTAGTGATGAAAGGACCGGTTGGAGACAACCGGTCCTTTTTGCATGCTTCCTTTGAAGGTGATATAATAGTGAACAGTAAATTCTTTTGGAAGGGAGTCTTTTATGCGCCTCATTCATTTGTCGGATCTTCACATTGGAAAACGCGTCAATGAGTTTTCCATGATTGAAGACCAGAGATATATTCTTGCTCAGATTCTTCACATAATTGATGAAACATCACCCGATGGTGTACTAATCTCCGGGGATGTGTATGACAAATCAGTTCCGAGCGAGGAGGCGGTGAAGCTGTTGGATGAGTTTTTAACAAAGCTTGCAGGGCGTGATGTGGAGGTTTTCATTATCAGCGGAAATCATGATTCAGCAGTGAAGCTTTCCTTTGCTTCAGGATTGATCGATCAAAGCGGGATTCATATTTCGCCGGTCTATAACGGCAAGGTAACGCCGTTTGTCCTTTCGGATGCCCATGTGAGTGTGAATGTCTATATGCTGCCGTTTGTCAAACCGATCGATGTTCGGGCGGCGTTTCCGGAGGAAGCAGATCGGATGAAAGACTATACCGACGCCTGTCGTGTTGCAATCGAGCATATGGAGGTGGATGAAACTGCTTGCAATGTGCTGTTAGCACATCAGTTTGTCACGGGTGCAAGTCGTTGTGAGTCGGAGGAAATCAGTGTGGGCGGTCTCGACAATGTGGATGTAACGGTATTTGATTCGTTCGATTATGTGGCGCTAGGCCATATTCATGGACCACAGAAGATTGGCCGTGAGACAGTGCGGTATTGCGGAACGCCTCTGAAATATTCCTTTTCTGAAGAAAAACACCATAAATCGGTCACGATAGTTACAATTGCGGACAAAAACCGGATTGAAATAGAGACGAAGGATCTGCATCCGTTACATGACCTTCGACAGATTCGTGGATCCTATGAAGAGCTGACCTGCAAAGCCGGTTATGAGGGAACGGCGACCGATGACTATATTCATGCCGTGCTGACGGATGAGCAGGATATTCCGCATGCAATGGCAAAGCTAAGGGTAATCTATCCGAACCTGATGAAGCTGACTTATGACAACGCGCGTACGAGAGAAAATCGTGTAATTGACGATGCGGTGGATGTGGAGCATAAGAGCCCGATGGAGCTGTTCGAGGAGTTTTATGAGATGCAGAACAATCAGCCGATGAGTGAAGAACAGAGAGACTTTGTGTTGGGGTTAATTGAGTCGATTTGGAAGGAGGATTAGGATGAGACCGTTAAAGCTTACGATGTCAGCTTTTGGACCATATGCAGGCGAGCAGGTGATTGATATGAAAGCGCTCGGAGAAAAAGGTCTTTATCTGATTACAGGAGATACGGGTGCCGGGAAGACTACAATTTTCGATGCGATCTGTTTTGCGCTGTACGGAGAGGCGAGTGGTGTGAACCGTGAAAGCGCAATGCTTCGGTCTACCTACGCAAAGCCGGAGACGAGAACGGAGGTTGAGCTCGTATTTTTACATCGTGATAAAACATATACGATTCGAAGAAATCCCGAGTATATGCGCCCGAAGGACCGGGGGGACGGGGTTACAGGTCAAAAAGCAGATGCCACACTTGCGGAGCCGGATGGACAGGTGGTTTCCGGTATCAAAAAGGTGAATTCGCGCATTCAGGAAATACTTGGCGTGAATAGGGAGCAGTTTTCACAGATTGCGATGCTTGCTCAGGGTGATTTCCTGAAGCTGTTGCTTGCAGACACAAAAACCAGACAAAAGATTTTCGGAGAGCTTTTTCATACGGAAAAGTACCTGTCTTTACAAGACAGTTTAAAACGGGAAAACAAGCAGATACAGGATCAATGTGAGGATGCAAGGAAAAGTGTTGCACAGTACATTTCTGCAATTACATGTGACGAGGATGATGACTTGTTACCGGCGGTTGAAAAGGCGCGATGCGGAGAACTCATGATAGAAGATGTGCTTGAAGTACTTGAAAAGCTTTTAAATCATGATTTGGCGACAAGCGATAAACTGACATCTCTTTCGGAAGAATTAGAAAAAAAGATGGCCTGTGTGAATACCGATATTGGAGCTGCGCAGGAGTACGAGAAGGCGAAAAGCAAGCTTGCAGTGGCCGAAGCGGAACTCGAAGAATTGCTGCCCCAAGAAAAAAAACTGTTGGAGTCTTGTGCAAAAGCAAAGGAAGAGCTTTCCCGCAAGGAGAAGCTTCAGCAGGAGATGACACTTCTTGAGGCAGAACTCCCGGGATATACAAAGCAGGAAGAACTGTTATTATCAATTCAAAAGACCTCAGAACAGTTGGAAAATGCTTCCTTGCGCAAGGAGAAGCTAGAACATCAATTGGAAGAAAATAAAGCATCGTTGCTTAAACTGAAAGAGGAGCTGGAAACGCTACAGGATTCCGGTGAGCAGCGTGCTTTACTGAATGGAAAACTTCAACTTTTACACACAAAGAGAAATAATCTGAAACAACTCGAGGAGCAGAGAGAGGACCTGGTGCGTGAGCAAGGGATGTTGGAGGATGCGAGGAAGCAGTACGAAGAGGATGAAGCGTTCTATCAAAAGGCAAAAGAACTGTTTGATCATTTAGATTGCGCCTTTCGAAGCGGACAAGCAGGGTTACTGGCGTCAAAACTTCGGGAGGGAGAGTGCTGCCCTGTTTGTGGTTCGACCGAGCATCCCAAGCTGGCGATATTAACTGATAAGATTCCAAGTCAGGAAGAATTGGAAATGGCACAGAGAAAGGCAGATGCAGCGCGTGAAAAAACCATGGAAAGCAGTAGGGTGGCCGGAAGTAAAAGCAGTGTGATAGAGCAACTGTCCGTGCGTCTTTTGAACGATGCAAAGCAGCTTTTGAACATACAGAGCTTGGATGAGTTATCTGAACAATTCGCTCAGGCAGAGGATGAAAGTCGAAAAGAGACGGAGGAGATCCGACTGCAGCTTGAGAAAGAGGAGGCAAAAGCAAAGCTGAAGGACACGCTTACAGGTCGTATTCCAAAGGAGGAAGCTGCGATAGAGGATATAACCAATGAGCTGGAGCATGTGAAGGAGGCTGTTTTGTCTCAGTCCGCGAGTCTTGAAGCGATGAAAAAACAGCAAAAGGAGCTGGAAAAGAGTCTCCATTTTGGAAGCGGGAAGCTGCTACAGAAAAAGATCGGCGAATTAAAGCGTGAGGCACAAATGATTCAAATGAATTTCGATCACGCAGAGAAGAATCATAAGCAGATGCTTGAGAAAAAGTCGTTGCTTGAAGGAACGATTGAAACCTTGCAAAAGACGATCGGCGATACAAAACAACCGGATATGGAAGTGCTTTTGGAGGAGAAAGAAACACTTGATCTGAAGCGAAAAGCGTTGGCAGAGCAAGGCAGGGAGATTCATGCGCGAATGAAAAGCAACGAGGCTGCCTGCGCAGGCATCCGAAAAAAAGCAGATGAATTAACAGTGCTTGAGCACCGCCTGCAATGGGTTTCGGCGCTTTCGAATACAGCAAATGGAAGACTTTCGGGAAAAGGGAAGCTGATGCTTGAGACCTATATTCAGACCACCTATTTTGATCGAATTATTAACCGGGCGAATCTGCGATTGCTTACGATGTCTGACGCACAGTATGAGTTGGAGCGGGTCACAGAGGTAAGCGGTCAGGCGCAGACAGGACTGGATTTATGTGTCATTGACCATTATAATGGAACAAAGCGGAGCGTCAAATCGTTGTCAGGCGGGGAGTCTTTTATGGCGTCATTATCACTTGCGCTGGGACTCTCGGACGAGGTTCAGGCATCAGCGGGCGGCATTGCGATTGACACGATGTTTGTCGATGAGGGCTTCGGATCACTTGATACAGAGAAGACGCTTCCACAGGCATACCGTGCGCTGGCAGGCCTGACCGAAGGAAATAAGCTGGTGGGCATTATCTCGCATGTGTCGGAGCTCAAGGAAAAAATTGAAAAGCAGATTATTGTCACAAAGGAGAAAAGCGGTGGCAGCTATGTGCGTATGCAAGAATAGGAGGATATACAGATGGAAACATGGTATTATGAGGTAGTTAGCATTGACGGAGATTATGCGAACCTGAAGCGTACAGATATCGAGCTGAATGATGTAAAGCTGGTAGCCCGCGCGTTGCTTCCGGCAGAGATTATGGTTGGCAGCAAACTCAAATATGAGTTGATGCAGTATGAAATCATTGCATAACAATAGAAAAAGGTGTGGATAAACGGATGGCAAAGAAGAATATTATATTTGACCTTGGAATGGTGCTCGTTGATTTTTACCCGGAAGCGGGAATGCGCACAATGGGCTTGCCTCAAGAGGTCATTGATCTCTTTTTGACAAAGATTTTTGCAGATGTTTGGCTGGATTGCGATCGAATCGCATATGATGAAGCCGAAACAAGAGCGCTGTTTAAAAAACAGGTTCCGGGCTATGAAAAAGAAGTCGATACGATGTTAGACAATATCACGAAGGTGACAGAAACAATGCCTTATACCGAAGAATGGCTGTTGAATCTTAAGGAAAGAGGATACAGGGTTTACATTCTATCGAATTACGGAAAATATGCGTTTGAGACAAATTCCAAGATTTATGAATTTTTGAAGTATGCGGACGGCGCGGTGATTTCATATCAGATAGAGGAAGTGAAACCGGAACCGCCGATTTATCATTATATTTTGGATAAATATGACTTGAAGCCGGAAGAATGTGTGTTTCTTGATGATCGGGAAGAAAACATTGCCGGTGCAAAAGCATGTGGAATCGACGGAATCGTATTTGAATCGTTCGAGCAGGCGAGTGAGCAGTTAGAACAGATTTTACGGGAGGAGTAGCGCTTGAGGAAGGAATCGCTGACGGTATAAATTGTATCGGTATGAAGCTGTGATATTTGGAAAGCCCCGGAAGTATCGTGTGATGCGATATTTCCGGGGCTCTGTTCATATTATCGGGAGAATTGTCGAATCGATTAATAAAGCTTAAAGGATCCCAGCGTCGGAATACGACCGCCGCGATGTGTAATGTAGATGGCATGTACGCCATCGGGAATCCTGCACGCTGCGGTGAAAGTGCGCCAGCGATTGCATTCGCTAACCGGGATTGTAGCAATAGCGGGAGCATTCGGGTCGATTCGAATCTCGAAGCAGCCATCCATATATCCGCGAAGCTTTAATTCAATAGTTGTTATGCCATGACAGTCGAAGTACTTAAAACCGGCGGTTGCACCGTCAACCATGTTGCAGACATAACCGGGAAACTCATCTCCGTCGATTCCATCCTGACTGACCATCGGACGCATGAATTCATCAGACTGTTTATCCTCGTCAATGTTCCACAGATTACATGCAATATAAGCATCATATTCATACTCTTTTCCGGTTTTTAACGGTCCGTTGTTTAATCCGCAGGAGGTCATCTCTTTCTGTCTGATATGTCCGTCTTCGGTAAACTCAATGACTTCTGCACAGCTCTGACGGCTGAACTGATTGCCATTGGTCGGGCGGTGATAGAACAGATACCATACACCATTTATCTCGATGATACTGCCGTGATTATTGCAGTGCAGATTGGCAAGCACCTCTGATTTTTTGTAAGTATCAATACCGACATCTGCGTTATCAAGAATCACACCGCCGTATGTAAACGGGCCTTCCGGTGAATCGCCAATTGCATAGCAAAGCTCACGATTATGAATGGAAGAGTAGATAAAGTAGTATTTATCGCCACGCTTGCGAAGAGAAGGAGCTTCAAAAAAGGCATGTCCTTCAAAGCCGGTTCCCTTGACATTGTGTGCGCAGGGAGCAACGACAGAAGGTGCTTTTGTGATGGTAAGCATGTCTTTTGCCAGACATACTACCGTTGCCCCCTTTCTTGTTAAATCGGTTTCCCAGCAGAAGCCGGTGTAGAGGTACAGGTTATCGCCCTCGAGGAAAACAGCAGGATCAAACTGCGGATCATCGCCCTCTTTTTCACCAAGTAAGGTGCCGTCCTCGTAGTGGACAAAACCATAGAACTCGTACTGACCGGCAGGTGTATCACAGACTGCTACTGATACGACAGAGGAGCGGTTCGGGATGTAGTACATGTAATAGCGGTCGTCGAAGCCCTGTACCGCATCCGGTGCAAAAAGAGCCATTTCACCATCGGGATTTCTCGGATCCTGATCCTTGCGATAGGTAACACCCTCGTAGCGCCAATCGGACAAATCATTGACAGGGGCTGACCAGCCGACATAGTCGTTGGCGCAGTATACGAAACCGCGGAACTGATCGTGTGAACCAAAGAGATAGACACGGTCACCGAAGACATGCGGTTCGCCGTCGGGGATGTATTCCCATGAGGGTAAGTACGGATTAAAAGTTTGGTTTTTCATTGTTCATCTCCTTCGATTTGCTTGAGTAATGTAGTGACTTAGCGAGCAACATCCGTCGTAAACGGAGCAATCGGAAGTCCGGCTTGGTTGTGAATAAATATTTCTGCAAAATCATCCCAGCCAAGCGAAACGGTAAGCTTCGGATTTCCTGCAAGTACATTCTCCGGAACTGAAATTATCAGATGATCATTTTCGACCACTACCGCATCAGGCACAAACGGTACCTCGTCCGCAGTACAAACCAGAGTGTTGGAATTGTCGGTCATCGTTAATCCGTCCGCATGAAGGAAACATAAATCAATCCGATTATCATCGGTGAGCACTGCGCTTGCCAGTCTCGGTGAATCGCAAAGGAGATCCGTTTCACCATATACATGTCCTCTTGCAAGAAGAGCAAGTCTTCGTCCCACTTCAAGCTTTGCTTTTGGATGAATATCATAATAATTGCCAAGATCCATGATACTTGCCATATAGCAATTCGGAACGGTGTCCGCAACCAGTTGTTGTTTTTCACGAACAAGAGCGTACGCTTCATTGCTGCAGGCAAGCCATTTTCCAAAAGGAGCAAGCTGAACAAAAAGGAACGGTAATTCGTCTCCCCAGTCTTTTCTCCATTGGTTAATTAAACCGGAGAAAAGCTTGTCATACATGAATGCGCGCTCGCCTGCATCAGATTCTCCCTGATACCACAGCACACCTTTCAAGGAAAAAGGGATAATTGTCGAGAGCATCGTGTGATACAGACCGCACGGACGGTACATGTGATACGGACCGAGCGGAATGACCGGGTCATTTTCGTGTTCTTTCATATAGTTCAATTGCCATGCGCGGGGTCTTCCGTACAAAAACGGCTCGAATTCTTTCCCGTGTTCGGCAGAGTCTTCAAATTTCCATGCATTGAGACTTTCCCTGCGAAGCTCATCCGGATCAATATCTGCGATTGCCTCGTCATATTCTTTCAGATAGTGATCTAAGGGGGCTTCTTTTAGTACATCCTCCGGCACCCACGCACACGCAGAGGTGCCACCCCAATTGCAGCCGATGATACCAATGGGAACGCCAATAGCGGGTTGTATATTTCGTGCAAAGCTGTAGGCGGGTGCGGAAAATTTATCAAATCCTTCATCGCCTTCCTGCAGCCAATAGCCGTAGCCGCTCTTGCAGTGAGTCGTATGTCCTTCAAATGCAACCTGAGGGACATTGAACAGATGGATTTTCGGATTCTTTTCATATTTCTGAATTGTTTTCCAGTCCTGCTCGTAGCGCAGGAAAAACTCCATGTTCGATTGTCCGCCTGCGAGCCAGACATCTCCGATGCTGATATTGTACAGCTCAATCGGTCGCTCATTTGGAGCATCACAGGTAATTGTCAAAATAAAATCTTCTCCTGCGGCCATTGGTGCAAGAGCAATTTGGTATTGCTGCTGATCATTTGCCACGGAAGATGCACTGTTTTTTTCGATGGTTGCAGTTACCGTAGATCCTGCGGGAGCATTTCCCCAGATGATGATTTTCTTATCGCGCTGCAGAACCATTCCTGATTGAAAAATGGTGGCAACGGACAATATTTGGCGCATTGTGTGCATATATTAGAATAACCTCCTTTGGTAAAAGTAACATATTGCTAGGTGTACATGTTGCGGAATTCCGTCGGCGTACAGCCTTTGATCAGCTTGAACATGCGAATAAAAGGCGAAAGTGATGAAAAACCACAGCTCAAGGCGACATCTGTCACAGAGTTTTTGGGGTCAATAAGCATGATTTCTGCCATGGCAATTCGCTTCTGATTGACATATTTATAGAACGATACATTGGTAAACTGTTTGAACAGCTTTGAGAAATAGAATTTACTAAAGCCGCTCATATCAGCAATCTGTTCTAATGTAAGATCTTCTGCACAGTGATCGCTGATGTAATCGCAGATTTTGATGAACTTATCATAATACTCGCTCTGCTTGGCGTGATCACGAATGAGCGGGGATTCGCTATCGTTTGTAACATTTCTTCCGACAAGAACGAGTATTTTCAACAGCTTGGAATAGATATCAACTTCGGAATAGGTATTGCTTTCTAAATAATCATCTCGAATTTCAACGAGAAGATCATGAAGTGTATGATGAATAGAAGGATATTTCTCCGGCGTAATAATAAAAAACGGAGATAATCGCGTTACAAGTGCTTCTATTTCGTTTAAAAAGCGAAGCGAACGGATATCCGGCTGGAAAATGATTCGCTCGCCGCTCTCCGGCGCATATAAGGTATGAATACATCCCGGGAACATGAAGATGATATCACCCTCACGAAGGGTGAAGGTCTGATCAGAGGTTTCAACGGTGTAAATGTTTTTGGTTGGCATGATGATTTCCAATGCCGTATGCCAATGCGCAGGATAATCTTCATACTCATTATTATTGTAAAGCTTTAATGATGTGCTTTGCTTCCAGTTGACGGTTTCAAAAATGCCGTCCAATGTTTCTATCATAGGTAACCTCCTGTTTGTTGGCTGGGTAGTAGAGTTTCTGTCATAATAATATGTATGAAATAATTACAGCAAGAATTGTGTGTAATATCTGTATACTATCATAGTATGAAAAGATATTTTTTAACACATAAAAATTGCCCAAGAAATAGTAAAAATTGCGAGAAATTAAATGGCAATTGGTTAATTTCAACAAAAACAGAGCGAAGAAATAGTATATTCTAACCAAAAAGCCAATTTTTAAGAATAAATTAGAGCAATATTTGATAGTTATGAAACAACAATTTGAAAGATAAAATAGAATTCGTGTGCTAAGTTAGAGATGTAACAAACAAACCATTCATCATTCAAAATTTATTTGGGAGGACGTATGAAGAAGAAAATTTTAGCAACATTATTAACAGTTGCAATGACAGCCAGCCTCTTAGTAGGTTGTGGATCAAAGGCTGATGATTCAGCAGCACCCGCAGCAGATGCCGGAGACGCAGCAACAGAGGCTCCTGCAGCAGATGCCGGTGATTCATCTGACGCAGCAGCAAGCGGAGAGGTTCAGGAAATCACATGGATGTTCTGGGATGACCTTAACGCAACAGAGGATTTGATTTCTAAGGGATACGCAGATGTAATCGAAAGATTCAATACTGAGTATGAAGGAAAATATCATGTAACACCCATTACTACAAACCTTGAGGAGTATTATCCTAAGTTAAACGCATTAGTAGCAGCGAACGATGTTCCTGATGTATTTATCGTAAGCCCCGGACCTAACTTAACAGATTATGTTGAGCCTGGTGTAGCAGCTCCTCTTGACAGCTATCTTGCAGATGGTTGGAAAGACACCTTCACAAGCGACGCTGTATTCTCACAGCAGACTTATGACGGACAGATTTACGCAGTACCGCTTAACATCGCAGCAGCTTGCTGTTTCTACAACACTGAGATGTTCGAGAAAGCAGGCGCTAAGGTTCCTACAAACTGGAGCGAGATGCTTGATGCATGTAAGAAGTTGAAAGATGCAGGATACACACCGATTACAATTTCAGCCGGTACCGCATGGTGCTTATCAATGGTAGCCGGATACCTTTGCGAGAGTCAGGGTGTTGACCTTGCAGCTATCGCTGACGGATCTGATACATGGGAGAATGGTAAGCTTGAGAAGGCAGCTACTGACTTGAAAGAGCTTTCACAGTACTTCCAGGAAACAGCAGCTGGAGATACCAACGATGTTGCAACTGCTAACTTCTATAACGAAGAGGCAGCTATCCTGATTCAGGGATCATGGGCAATCGGACAGATCAATGGTGAGAATCCTGATTTCGAGTCTAAGTGTGGCGTATTCCAGTTCCCCGGTGTTGAGAGAGTTATCGCAAAGTCTGATAGTTTAGCAATGAGCTCTACAACAGAGTGCCCTGAGGCTTGTATCGCATTTATGAAGATGTTTACTGATGATACCGCTCAGAAGTATACTGCTGAGATCGGTGGAAAGATTCCTGTAACCAAGGTTGAGTACGATGCATCAGTTGCTCCTCAGCAGTTAGCATATGTAATGGATGTATTCAAAAATGCAAAGGGAACCTTCGGATTCTACAACGAGTCAATGCCTTCTACCGAGGCTGGTTCTCACTTTGACGATGACATGGTAGCAGTATTCTTAGGAGACATGACTCCTGCAGAGGCAGCTACTGATATGGAAGATTTCTACGCAACCAACTGTAGATAATCGGTTCTGAATAAAACACATAGAACATGATGAGGGGACGCCTCTACGCAGGCGTCCCTTTTCATAAGAAAAATCACTAGGAAATCAAAGGGATACCTGATAATTGGAGGGGTATTATGGATAAGTTATTGCGAAATAAGAAAGCAATCTTTCTTTTTATTGCGCCGGCACTTATATTATTCACATTAGTCCTGTTCGTTCCGATTTGTCAGTCCGTTTACTATTCATTCTGTGAATATAAGGGCTTGACACCTCCTAAGTTCACAGGATTAGCAAATTACAGAGCGCTCTTAAAAGACAAGACACTCAGAATAGCATTAAAGAACTCTGTGTTCTTCTTAATTTTCTCATGTGTGAGCCAGCTGATTTGTGGTATGTTTCTGGCTGCACTTTTAACTAACATTAAAAAAGGACAAAATCTGTTCAAGAACATCATCTATTTACCTTGTGTACTTTCATCAACAGCACTCGGTTTGTTGTGGATGTTCATCTTCAGCCCGAAGCTTGGAATTAACCAGTTGCTTCAGCAGTGGGGAATCGAAGGCCCTCTGTGGCTGATGGATACCAAGGGATTCATTATTCTACCAATGTGGGTAATCGCATTTGTGGCATTATGGCAGTATGTTGGACAGTCAATGATGCTTTATATGGCTCAGATTTCAGGAATCAGCAAGTCCATTTATGAGGCATCGTACATAGATGGATGTACAAAAGCAAAGAGCTTCTGGCATATTACATTACCGTTGATCAAGCCGATGATCGGAACTGCGGTATCTTTAAACGCAATTGGTTCGCTGAAATTCTTCGATCTGATTTACAACATGACAGAGGGTGGACCAAACCATAGAACAGAGGTGCTTGCAACACACCTGTATCTGCAGGGCTTTAAGCATAACAAGTATGGATATGCCAGCACAATTGGTGTTGTGCTTTTAGTATTGTGTCT
>JAQXMB010000017.1 GCA_029012425.1 bacterium
TAAGAAGCTATTTTTAGATTTTCAAGGTGGCTCGAATAGAGTCACCGCCCCCAATATGAGCAAAAAGGATGCTTTGAAGAAGCATGAGACCGCAAAGCGGGATTGTTTTGCGAATATTGAGGAGGGGTTCTGAACAGTTACTGTTTTTTATAATATAATCAGATCATAGAAAAAGGAGAAGTAATTATGGCAGATGATAACAAGTTGCGCGCACTTGATGCCGCAATTTCACAGATTGAGAAGCAGTATGGTAAGGGCTCTATTATGAAGCTTGGTGACCCTTCAGCAGCGATGAATGTGGAGACGGTTCCGACCGGTTCACTAAGTCTGGATTTAGCGCTTGGTCTCGGAGGTCTTCCGAAGGGAAGAATTATTGAAATATATGGACCTGAATCAAGCGGTAAGACTACGGTTGCTCTGCATTGTGTGGCAGAAGTTCAGAAAAGAGGCGGAATTGCCGGATTTATTGATGCAGAGCATGCATTGGATCCTGTCTATGCGAAGAACATAGGGGTTGATATTGACAATTTATATATCTCTCAGCCGGATAATGGTGAGCAGGCTCTCGAAATTACTGAGACGATGGTCCGTTCCGGAGCAGTTGACATCGTAATTGTCGATTCCGTTGCTGCGTTAGTACCCCGTGCAGAGATTGACGGAGATATGGGGGACTCTCATGTAGGTCTGCAGGCTCGTCTGATGTCACAGGCTTTGCGTAAGCTGACGGCGGTAATCAGTAAATCAAATTGTATTGTTATTTTTATCAATCAGTTGCGTGAGAAGGTTGGAATCATGTTTGGTAATCCGGAGACGACAACCGGTGGCCGCGCGTTAAAATTCTATGCATCTGTTCGTTTGGATGTGCGTCGTGTAGAGGCGTTAAAGCAGGCTGGTGAAGTGGTTGGAAACCATACAAGAGTCAAAATTGTAAAGAACAAGGTGGCTCCTCCGTTCCGTGAGGCAGAGTTTGATATTATGTTTGGAAAGGGTATTTCTAAGGAAGGTGATATCCTTGATCTTGCTGCCGGTCTTGATATCGTGAACAAATCCGGTGCATGGTATGCCTACGAGGGTGAGAAAATCGGTCAGGGACGCGAGAATGCGAAGCAATATCTTGCAGACAATCCGGCAATCTGTGCTGAGATTGAGGAAAAGGTTCGTGCCCATTATGGGATCGGCGACGAAGTGACAACGGGTACGATTTCGGATGATGAGGCTGAATAATTTATGAGTGATGTAGTCGTTCAGATGATCGAACAGCTGTCGAGCGGAAAAAGCCGGATCAGACTGGATAACGGTGAAGTGTGGATTATGTATCGCAAGGAGATGAGTCTGTTTCAAATTGAAACGGATACGGTGTTGACAGACGACAGATACAAGGCAGTTCGTTCCGAGGTATTGCTCAAAAGAGCCAAGAAGCGTGCGATGCATCTGCTTGAGAAGATGGATCGTACCGAGGAACAGCTGAGAAAGAAGCTTCTTGAGAACGAATATCCGATAGATATTGTGGAAACTGCGATTTCATTTGTGAAAAGTTTTCATTATGTGGATGATACCCGTTACGCGGATACATATATTCGATTACATGGTGGAGATAAGAGCCGTGCAAAATTGCTTATGGAACTGCGCAGGAAGGGTATTTCTGATGAGATTGCGTGTTCTGCAATTGATGGGATGCAAGAAGAACGGGATGAGTCGAAAATGATTCGTGCCATTCTGGAAAAAAAGCATTATTCGCCGGAAACTGCGACAGAAGAAGAGAAGAGAAGAATGTACGGGTTTCTTGCACGCCGTGGTTTTCAAAGTGCGGACATTTGTCGTGAGATATTTGCTTGACATAAATAATAAGAAAGTATAAAATTTATATGTTGTAAATTATGACAGATGTATGTTTATGTTATATGCACAATGAAAATTAAATAAGGAGGTGCTCCTGTGACAGTTAGTATTGTAGTACTCATTGTTGCTGTGTTAGTCTCCTTAGCTGTTAGTGCAGTTGTTACTGCTGTATTTGTAAATTCAATTTTGCAGAAACGAGCAGATTCAAAGATTGGAAGTGCTGAAGAAAGAGCCCGTTCCATCATTGATGACGCAGTAAAGACTGCCGAGGCCAAGAAACGCGAATCACTCTTGGAAGTAAAAGAGGAGTCAATTAAGACGAAGAACGAACTGGACCGTGAGATTAAGGAACGGCGTTCAGAAATTCAGCGTGCAGAGCGTCGTATTGAGCAGAAAGAATCCAATTTGGATAAAAAGCTTGAGACGATTGAAAAGCGAGAGGCCGGTTTTGCAGCAAAGGAAGAAGAGATTAATCGGCAAAAAGCAGAAGTTGCAAAGCTCAATGAACAGAGAGTACAGGAACTTGAACGAATTTCAGGTTTGACCTCCGAACAAGCAAAAGAATTTTTATTAAAAACCGTTGAAGATGATGTAAAACTTGACACTGCGAAATTAATCAAGGAGATGGAAACTCGCGCAAAAGAAGAAGCCGGTAAGAAGGCGAAGGATTATGTTGTCACTGCAATTCAGAAATGTGCAGCAGACCATGTATCTGAGACAACCATTTCGGTTGTACCGCTTCCCAATGATGAGAGGAAGGGAAGAATTATCGGTCGCGAGGGAAGAAATATCCGTACCTTAGAAACTCTTACAGGTGTAGACTTGATTATTGATGATACACCGGAGGCAGTGATTCTTTCCGGATTTGATCCGATTCGCCGTGAAATTGCACGAATTGCACTTGAAAAACTCATTGTGGATGGTCGTATCCACCCTGCAAGAATCGAGGAAATGGTCGAGAAGGCACAGCGTGAAGTTGATGCTATGATTCGTGAAGAAGGTGAGGCAGCAACTTTAGAGGTTGGTATTCACGGAATTCATCCGGAATTAGTTCGTCTGTTAGGACGCATGAAATTCAGAACCAGTTATGGTCAGAATGCATTAAAGCATTCCATTGAAGTAGCTCAGATTGCCGGTTTACTTGCCGGTGAGATTGGTGTAGATGTTAGAACGGCAAAGCGTGCCGGTCTTCTTCATGATATCGGAAAATCTGTTGATCACGACATGGAAGGATCACATATTCAGATTGGTGTTGATCTCTGTCGTAAATACAAGGAATCTGCGCTTATTATCAATGCAGTAGAGGCTCATCATGGAGATGTTGAGCCCCAGTCGCTCATTGCATGTTTGGTACAGGCTGCTGATACAATCAGTGCAGCGCGTCCCGGTGCAAGGCGTGAGACGCTGGAAACATATTCTAATCGTTTACAACAATTAGAAGACATTACAAACGGTTTTAAGGGTGTTGAAAAATCTTTTGCTGTTCAGGCAGGACGAGAAGTTCGTGTTATGGTTGTTCCTGAACAAATCAGTGATGCAGATATGGTTATTCTGGCTAGAGATATTTCTAAGCAGATTGAGTCTGAGTTAGAGTATCCCGGTCAGATTAAGGTTAATGTAATTCGTGAATCACGAGTTACTGACTACGCAAAGTAAGTTCACTGAAATGTAGAAATCAAGGAAAGTGTCGAGAATACAAGAGATTCCACACTTTCCTTTTTTATCGTATTGGATACCTGGCCTCCTACATGATAAAAGGCTCCTACATTTATACAGGCATGATGCCCAACGAATTATGGTAAGTATGAAAGGATGTTATAAGATGGAAAATCAGATTAAGAGAGTGAAGCGTACATTGATGCACAAGGGTGCAATTGTTGATTTCTATAGCGATACGATGGAGATGCCGGATGGAAGACAAGTGGAGTGGGATCTGATTCATCATAGACGAGGAGCAGCTGCTGTTGTTCCGGTAATGGATGACGGAAAGATATTGATGGTTCGACAATTTCGAAATGCACTTGATCGCATTACGCTCGAAATCCCTGCCGGAGCGAGAGATTCGGTTGAAGAGGAGACTATTTGCTGCGCGAAACGCGAATTAGAGGAGGAAACCGGATATCATAGCGATGACTTAGAGTTTTTGATTTCTCTTCGAACAACCGTGGCTTATTGTGATGAATTTATTGATGTATATGTAGCAAGAAATCTCTCTGCCTCACATCAGAATCTGGATGAGGATGAATATGTTGAGCTTGAGGCATATGACTTAGATACACTGTGCGAGATGATCTATGCCGGTACGATTCAGGATGCAAAGACGGTTGCTTCTCTGATGGCATATAAAAATAAAGCAGGAATAAAATAAAAATAAGTATGTTTATCGGGGGTTGCCAATGCATTTTTCACGCGATATTTCTGTGAAAAATCTTTTGATGATCATATTTTTTTGTTTCTTTTTCGTTGGGATCATTACAGCAAATATTATCGATACGAATGTGACAAATGATAATGGAGTACTGACCAGATATTATTTGAAACAATTGGAATATTCGACATGGAACAGTAATGAATTGCTTGTTTATGTTGCCGGATTTCGAGGCGTTTTGTTTCTTTCCCTGTTGTTGCTTGGAATTTTATGTAAAGGATATCTGATTCATTATCTGTTTGTGGCATGGAATGGATTTTCATATGGATATTTTTGTGTGGCAACGATTTGTGGATTCGGGTTGTATGGCTTGCTATTTTGTATTGCATCTGTAATTCCGCAGTTTCTTGTATATGTCCCGGTATATCTATATCTGATTGGTTTGACAAATGTCAGGCGAAAAGAAGTGAAGCTTTCCTGGTTTGGAAAATTGTTTTTTCTCATAGTCCTTCTATTATTAGGAATATTACTGGAATCTTACATAAATCCTACAATTTTAAAAAAAATATTACACAACATTTAGGTTATTAAGTGTTTATTGCTTGCGAGATGTTGTGTTTTTGCGACAAAATGGGCATTTGTCGAAAGAAAATGGATTTGATTTCTTTGTAATAAATTGGTATTATCTTATAAATACAAATTGTTTGTTACATATTGGGGATGGGTTTATACATGAGAGAGACAATTGATCGGTTCATTCGTTTTATGCATGAGGATCGTCAGACATCAGTAAATACAGAGGATGCCTATCGGCGCGATCTGAAGAAGCTTACGGATTATCTACAGATGGAAGGTGTTAGTGACTTTTCATCTGTTACGAGAGTGCAGTTAGAAGATTATCTGACAAAACTTCGTGAATCCGGACGGAAGGATGCTACCATATCGCGCTCTATTGCAAGCGCAAAGGCGTTCTTCTCTTATTTGGTTGAGGAAGAGGGATTGGCAAATAATCCAACCAGAGGATTGAAAGCACCCAAAATTGAAAAGAAGCCGCCGGAGGTTTTAACCGTAGAAGAGATGCGATTGTTGTTAAAGCAGCCGGGTGATCATTCTCCGAAGGATCTTCGTGATAAAGCGATGCTTCATTTACTTTATGCGACAGGAATGCGTGTTTCAGAACTTATCTCATTGAAACAGCAGGATGTGAATATCGATATGGAGTATGTGATTTGCAGGGATGGAAACAAGGAGCGTTCACTTCCGTTTGGAAAGAAGACAAAAACTGTGCTCGTACAGTATGTTGAACAGGCGCGTCCGAGACTGTTAGCGGAGAAAGAGTCCGATTTATTTTTCACAAACTGTTCCGGAGAATCTATGAGTCGTCAGGGCTTTTGGAAAATCTTAAAGCATTATGGAAATGCGGCGGGAATAACAAGTGAAATAACACCACATACTTTGCGACATACATTTGCTGCACATCTGATCAACAATGGTGCAGACTTGAAGTCCGTGCAGGAGATGCTCGGACACTCGGATATCTCAACCACGCAGATTTATATGCAGTTGACAGAACGAAAAATCCGAGAGGTATACAAAAAAGCGCATCCATTAGTATAGATGAGATGACGGTGTGAATGGAAAAAAGTGCTCACCCGGGCGGGTGAGCACTTTTTGAATCGTAAACAAGTAAATGATTCCTATTGATTCAACTCTGCAATATCATAAATCAGCTTTTCTGATTCGTCCCAACCCAGACAAGGATCGGTGATTGACTTGCCATAGATATGTTCGCCAATCTTTTGGCATCCGGGCTCTAAGTAGCTTTCGATCATGACGCCTTTTACCAAAGTCTTGATGTCTGATGAAAGCTGGCGGTTGTGCATGACTTCTTTTACGATACGAATCTGCTGTTCATATTTTTTACCCGAATTTGAATGATTGGCATCAATAATTGCAGCAGGATTTACCAGATCCATCTACTCATACATTTCTGCCAGTCGCATGATATCTTCATAGTGATAATTCTGTACGGTATTGCCGTGCTTGCTGACAGCACCGCGAAGAACCACATGGGTCAATTGATTTCCTGTCGTCTGAACCTCATAGCCACGGAAGGTAA
>JAQXMB010000018.1 GCA_029012425.1 bacterium
ATTTTATGGAGAAATGCAACATGATTGAGTTAAAACAAGTGAGTAAATCATATGGTGAAGATGTAATCTTTGAAGATGTAAACCTGAAATTGGAGGAAGGAACTGTTACTTGCTTTATTGGAAATAACGGACACGGAAAAAGTACCTTATTGAAGGTGATTTCCGGATTGCTGACAAAAAGCAGCGGAGAAATCATATCAAATCCAAACTACCGATTTGCATATGTTCCGGAAAAATTTTCCGCGGTAAATATGAGGGCGGGAACTTATCTGAATGAGATGGCCGCCATGGATGCGCTTTATTCACCTGTAGAACGAAAGCAGATCATTGCACAGTTGGCAGCTGAGTTTTGTTTATCTGATATGCTTGATAAACCGATGAAAAAACTATCCAAAGGTTCCCTGCAAAAAGTGGTCGTGATTCAGGCTTTGATGAGAAAGCCGGATGTGTTGCTTTTGGATGAACCGCTATCAGGACAAGATGTGGATTCACAGCAGGTTTTTATTTCAAAAGTAAAAGAGCTAAAGAAGAATGGCGCAATCATATTGCTGTCTGCACACGAAGAGCACCTAATCAACAGTTTGAGTGATTTTGTATACACGATCCAAAATAAGCATGTTACCTTGTACAAGGAAAAAGAACAGAGAAGCTATGCGATTGTTGCAGAGTTGACGGAAAATGTGAGCGAGACAATGACCGTATGTGAGAAGCAGCTTTCTGTGGAAGTGGATCGAATAATAAGGGAAGGATGGCATATCAGGAAGATTTATGAGATTGATGAATAAGATAAAATATCGTTTGCACCGGTACTTTTTGAGCAGTAAACCGGTTTTTCCTATACTGATAATTTTCGCATTCATTGCTTCCATCTATTCTGCGAGGCCGATGGAAGTAAATAGCGGATTTATCATCTCGGTTGTATTTCAGTTCTGTCTAATGATATTTGTGACAGAAAGCATGAACGGAAGCGAGATTACGGACGAGGAGCAGATTCTTTTTTTACATGAAAAGCGCGTAACCGGCTATTTGGCAGTTCGGGAACTGAGTATGATTTTTGTCTCTGTAATCTATAGCCTGATAATCTGTCTCGGACCGATTTTGGTCAATTGCTGGAATCATTTTGCGTTCTTTCGCCGGGAGTTGACCTTCTTTGATTGCGCAATGGGTTTTGTGATGGTTATCGGCAGTGGGCTTTGCGGAATTGCTATTGGAGATCTATTTAATCCCAGAATCAAAACAGACCGCAAAATCGCAATAGTGAGCACGATTTTCATTCTTATTATAACAGTTGCCAAGGAAGGAATCCTGGAACGGGTGAAGTATCTCGAGGTATTAAATATCCTGTTGCCGCCTGTGACGGAGCCGTTAAAACAATTTTCGAGTTGCGATGTATTTGATGAACGGACAGTTATGCTGATTTTCGCATGGATGGCGATTTATTATCTGGTTGTAACGGCAATAAAATTTAAATTGATGGATAAAAAGAGATTCTAAATCTGAAAAAAATAGTATAATAAAATTGAACATGACATACAGGTGTCGTGTTACAAATGATAGGCTAAAGCAGGAAGTGAAAGTGATATGAAAATAGATCGGCTAATCGGTATTCTATCTGTTTTGCTGCAGGAAGAGAAAGTAACTGCGCCCGAGCTGGCAGAGAGATTTGAGGTTTCAAGAAGAACCATCAACAGAGATATCGAAGATCTGTGTATGGCTGGGATTCCGCTTGTCACATCGCAGGGCGCCGGCGGTGGGATTCGCATTATGGATGGTTACAAGATCGACCGGACCATTTTTTCATCCAAGGATTTGCAGATGATTCTTGCGGGTCTTCGAAGTCTTGACAGCATAAGTGGCAGTCACTATTATGGACAGCTCATGGAAAAAATCAAAGCAGGCTCTTCGCAGCTTGTAAGCGGAAGCGAATCCATTCTGATTGATTTGTCATTGTGGGATAAGGATTCTTTATCACCAAAGATTGAACTGATTCAGGATGCCATTGAGCTGGGAAAAACCATTCGTTTTCAATACTTTGCGCCTGACGGTGATTCCGAAAGGGAAATTGAACCGTATTATCTGGTATTTAAGTGGTCGAGCTGGTATGTCTACGGGTATTGTCTGCTTCGGGAAGATTTTCGGATGTTCAAACTAAACCGGCTGACAAATCTGACGCATGCCGTACCTTATGAAAAACGAAGAGAAATTCCTATGCCGGATTTATCAAATGAAAAGGTGTTTCCGCCAAGGTCGAAAGTAAAAGCACAATTTGACCCGTCGATGAAATGGCACCTGATGGAAGAGTATGGAATTGATTCATTTTCTGAAATGCCGGACGGAACGCTTTTATTTGAACGGGATTATTCCGATGATGAGAAGCTGTTGTCCTGGCTGCTTTCCTGTGGAGATCAGGTGACTGTTATTGAGCCTGAAGCCATCCGGAAGAAGCTGTTTTGTATCGCTTCAAAGCTTTCCGAAAAATATAACAAAGAAGGTAACGAATCTGTTTCGAACAGGTCAAAATTATGACGCGTGAAATAGAAGCGATTACAGAAAAGGAGAAAAAATGAGATTAGATGGTTTTGGAATCATGGTTGATGACATGGCAGTTATGGTTCGGTTTTATCGCGATGTGCTGGGTTTTGAGATTAAAGAGGATGAAAATACGACCAATGTATTTTTGGAAAAAGATGGTACACTGTTTCTTCTGTACAGAAAAAGTGATTTTGAGAAGATGACAAACAGGAGATTCTCGTATTGTAACGGTGTAAACGGGCATTATGAAATTGCACTTGGTGTTGAGAATTATGCAGCGGTTGATGAAGCATATGCAAGGGTGGTTGCGGCCGGTGCGCAAAGTATTTTAGAGCCTACCACGGAGCCATGGGGACAGAGAACCTGTTACATCGCCGATCCGGAGGGAAATCTTATTGAAATCGGATCCTTTCACGAAGAGTAGCGAATGAAGAAAGGATATCATCACTTTGAATTGTTTGATGTGTTTTTTTGTGCTATTCTATGGATAGTCGAGGAAACGATTATCATCGCCTGATGTGGTAATAGATACACGGATGATTGGGGAATTTCACAGTCCGTTCGGAGTCGAGTGTGATGATATGTAGCAGAGCAGGAGGATAAAGTCATGAGAAGCAGTAAGAAAAAATGGTTTTTCGCAGGAGCGCTTCTGACGCTTGTACTTACGATGGGCTATCTGCAGCAAGATGTCTATGCGGAAAGTGTTTATAAGCCGGAACGGATTTCAAAGGGGGCGCTTAATTATGGTGAAAAGAAAATATACACCGGAGAAAAGCTTCAGCTGAAACTCACCGGGGCGACTGCAACGGAGTGGGTATCCAATAATCCCAAAGCGGCAACCGTATCAGACACAGGAAAAGTTGAGGCAAAATCTGCCGGTTATGCCAATATTGTTGCAAGAGTATCGGACGATGAAGTGTATGTGTGCAAGCTTTCTGTCTTGAATCCGGAATTAAGCAAGATGGGATCATTTATGTTTACGGGAGCATCTCAGGTAATTCAGCTGAATGGCGCAAAGCCTAAGAATTGGAAATCTTCCAACACATCGGTGGCGACAGTTGCCCAAAGCGGAAAAGTGACCGCAAAGAAAAAAGGAACGGCGATGCTTACCTGCACAGACACGAATGGAAAAAAATACCAGTGCAAGATTACGGTTTGCAATAAGAGTGAAGCAGATGGATATTCAGTAGACCAGATAAAGAAAAAGCTCGGGAAATACGAGATGAATAAAATCTATGTAAAAGGTGAAAAAGCATTTTGTTATTATGCAACCAACGGCGCATGGGGAAAGGATATACCGACAAGTGAAGACCTTTCTTTTGAGCTCAGAAAAAAATATCCGAATTGTTTCATGACAAGTGATTTGAAATGTATTGCACAGCATTGTGATGCGAGAAGTGCAATGTCAGAGTGCGATTATTCTGTCTATTATATGGAACAGAAGGTATCCGCTCATTCTGAGCAGGAATCAGATTGCCATACAATCCGCACAGACAGGGGAGACAGTGTATTTAATTATTTTGGATCTTATTATGTTGGTGAGCCTTTAGAAAAAGAGCCGGTTGTAACAATCAATAAAACAAATTTCCCCGGACTGTACCGTTATTTGTACCCATATGATTTAGATGGCGATGGCGGATTGTCTACCGGTGAAATATATTTTATTAACGAATGGGAGATTTTGGATCCCGTTTCTGATATCAAAGGAATCGAACAATTAAGCAATTTGTGGTACCTTTCTTTGCGCAACTATACCGGAAACAAGATTCATATCCCGAAGGGAACCAAAATAGAAAGTGTCCGCATCTGTCCAAATACGAAGAAGCTCGTGGTGAACATGCCGGATATCAAGTCCATCCAATTGTCAACCTATTATGGGGACGGCGTTGGTGTTCAAAGAGATCTGACGATGGATAAGGTCGATTTGTCAAAGTGTAAGGCGGTGGAAAAACTTGATGTCGGACTGGGCAGCTGCTATGTAAAGGTGACGCTTCCAAGTGCAGCACCAAAGCTTAACACACTGGAGCTGACAGGTATATCAAACACAAGCCTTGATTTAAGCAAATATGCAGGCTTAGAAACCTTCCGGATTTTGTATTCAGAGGGGACGACATCCATTGACTTAAGCAAAAATAAAAAGCTTAAGGAAGTAACAGTCAGCAGATGTAAGCGCATGAGCAAAAATAAGGTAAAGCTTCCGCAAAATA
>JAQXMB010000019.1 GCA_029012425.1 bacterium
GCATATACCTCATCTCCGCGAGGTGCGCAGTCTCCGTTTCACTTCGGTCGGTGCAAAACCGGTGTCCACAGGACATCGTGCACCCTTGCGGAGCATTTTGTTTCATGGGAAATTCGGCGGAATTTCCTATGAAATAAAAAAAGAATCCTATACGGATTCCGGTGTTGTGTCAGTCTTTACAAACTATGGAATATTTTCTAGCAACCCAAAACAGTCGCATGATCCATATTTGCTTCCATCCACCGGAAATTATTCATCATACAACAGCACATGCACATATTCAGATTCATCATTTCACTTGTTCGAATGGTTGTGTTAAACATTTTGTTTCCTCCTTAAATCATGCCATTTTGTTTTCGCCTATCGTTTTGGTAGGTTTTTAACTTGTACATACTTTACCATCTATTTCCTACTATGTCAATAGGTTTTATAGGTAAATTTTATTTTTTTTCAAACACTTACTTTCCATGTACATCTTAATACAATCTTAATACCACCCGCACAATACTTACACTCTCTTAAACCCAAAGGCTATACAATAGTTGTAGCACATACATGGATTTTGAGGAGTTCCATATGATAGAAAATGTACATCGCAAAAAGCATCTGTCATCATCGCAGATTATCATTTTAGGGTTTGCTTCGGTTATTTTGTTTGGCACAATCCTGTTAATGTTGCCATTCTCAGCCAAGTCCGGAACCGTAACCCCGTTCCATGAAGCACTTTTTACCGCGACATCAGCGGTATGTGTTACAGGATTGGTCATTCGCGACACAGCCAGCTACTGGTCCTATTTCGGGCAAGCCATTATCTTATTATTAATTCAGATTGGAGGCATGGGCGTCATAACGGTTGCAGCCTCCATTGTACTTTTATCCGGAAGAAAAATATCCCTGATGCAAAGAAGTACGATGCAGGAGGCACTTTCTGCCCCCAAGGTAGGAGGAATTGTAAGACTCACCGGTTTTATTATTAAATCAACGATACTCATCGAGGCAACCGGTGCACTTCTCATGCTTCCCGTTTTTTTGAGAGACTTCGGTTCAAGAGGAATCTGGATGTCACTGTTCCACTCCATCTCCGCCTTCTGCAATGCAGGTTTTGACCTTTTGGGCACAAAAGTACTCCCATTTGCATCCATGACACTCTATTCCGGTAATCCGGTGATTAATATCGTAACCGTGCTTCTTATTATTATCGGCGGTATCGGTTTTCTCACATGGGATGACATTCGCACAAACCGGCATCATGTCACCCATTATCGTATGCAAAGCAAGGTTATTCTTGTAACGACCGGCCTTTTGATTATCATTCCGGCACTGTTCTTTTTTGTATTTGAGTACACCTCGCTTCCGCTTGGAGAGCGAATTCTCTGTTCACTCTTTCAATCGGTCACACCCAGAACTGCTGGATTTAACACGACCGATTTGACGCTTTTTCGTGGAGCGAGCCGCTGCGTCATCATCATCTTAATGCTCATTGGCGGCTCACCCGGTTCGACAGCAGGCGGTATGAAAACGACCACCTTTGCCGTCCTTCTTGCGAATTCCATTGCTGTTTTTTGCCGCAAGGAAGATACACAGTTCTTCGGCCGCAGAATTGAAAAAGGTGTGATTCAAAATGCAAGTACGATTTTAATGATGTATCTGACTTTATTTGTTTCCGGTGGCCTGTTAATCAGTGTTATTGAAAAGCTTCCGATTTCTGTATGTCTGTTTGAAACCGCATCTGCAGTCGGCACAGTCGGATTATCACTTGGCATTACGCCACAGCTTGGAATCATCTCGCAGGGAGTATTGATTGCTCTTATGTTTTTGGGGCGTGTCGGTGGCTTAACGCTGATTTATGCCACACTTTCACATACAAACAGAAACCTTTCAAAATTACCTCAGGAAAAAATAACCGTTGGATAAAGGAGACGAACGAATATGAAATCGATTTTATTAGTTGGAGTTGGAAGATTTGGAAAACATATTGCTTTACAGTTGAATCAGCTTGGTCATCAGGTCATGGCTATCGACTGTAATGAAGAACGAATTAACGCAATTTTGCCGTTTGTGACCAATGCCCAGATTGGAGACAGTACCAATGTGGATTTTCTTCGTTCGCTTGGTGTTCGGAATTTTGATGTATGTATCGTTACAATCGGAAGTGATTTTCAAAGTTCCCTTGAAACCACATCCAATCTGAAGGAGCTGGGTGCTCCGCTGGTCGTATCCCGTGCACAGCGTGATGTCCATGCCAAATTCTTACTCAGAAACGGCGCAGACGAAGTGCTGTATCCGGAAAAACAGCTTGCAAAATGGGCGGCCATCCGTTACGCCTCAAATCATATTCTCGATTACATTGAATTGGATGAGACACACGCTATTTTTGAGGTTTCTGTTCCTGAATCATGGATCGGACTGAGCATTGGACAGATTGATATTCGTAAGAAATACAACATTAATATTATGGCGGTGAAAAAGGATGGCGTCATGAAGATGTCCATCACACCGGATACGCTTCTATCCGATGAATTAACCATGCTTGTGTTAGGTGAATACAAAGATTTACAGAAGTGTTTTCATATATAAACTAACAGTATCTGTTCAGTACCCTCACAGATACGATGCAAAAATGCATGAAAATTGCTTCGCAATGGCATTTTTGCACTCCTGAATCATGTTTTCACGGTCTCAGCAGAAAATGCTTCGACCTGTTCTGAACATTTACAACTAACAGTAACTATTCCAAACCCCGGAATCATCTAAAAAATAGATTTGTTATGCCTGCATATGAAAAGCTATTTTTAGATTTTCCGGCAGACTCGCATAGAGTCACAATTATCATCCGATTACGGAAGGGGGCGTATCATATGCAGGTCGTTCTGATTGTCACTGTTCTTTTTGTTTTTGGCTTTGGATATTTCCTTACCAGGCGCCTGGATTCATTTTTACATACAGACGATTCGGAGCTTCTGACTGATATGGAGATAAAACAGCCTTCCTATGTCATGCTCACTGATGATGTGACAGATGAGACAATTCTTGAGGAAATCCATCATTTTCGTAGGACGCACGAGCATATGGAAATCTATCTTATCTGTTCAGTACCTTCACAGATTCGACGAAAAAATGCATGAAAATTGCTTTGCAATGGCATTTTTTCACTCCTGAATCATGTTTTCACGGTCTCAGCAGTAAATGCGTCGACCTGTTCTGAACAGTTACAATCTTTCTTTGCGAAAATGTGGCTTCTATATTTGAGAAGTAGTGTGGCTTCTATGTTTGAGAAGTAATTGATAGAATTATTTCTCATTGTGTGATATGCTTTTATCGAATACGGTAAAGGTGGTATACAATATGGTTTTGAATCAAATTACACAATCGCACAATCCGAAAGGCAAACCGGAGCATGTGCTTGTCTGCTTATCTCCATCGCCTTCCAACGCAACCATCATCCGGACTGCTGCCAAAATGGCTCAGGCTTTTGACGGCGCATTTACCGCTCTTTATGTTCAGACAACCGCAACTTCATCGCTAACAGAAACCGATAAGCGCCGACTGCAGAGTAATACCAAGCTGGCTGAGCAGTTAGGCGCAACCGTTTCTACCATATATGGCGATGATATTTCCTATCAAATTGCTGAGTTTGCAAGAATTTCCAAAGTCACCAAAATTATCATTGGGCAGAGCAATGCCAAAAGAAATCATTTTTGGAATAAGCCTTCTCTCACCGAGAAGCTGCTTATTTCTGCACCAAATCTTGAAATACACATTATTCCCGACTCCGCAAACGATACTGCCTTTCAACGAAGAAGTTGGGATTTGTTACATTCGATGGTTCCGACTGCGAAAGACTTTCTTGTCACTTTTTTTATTCTTGCGGTTCTGACAGCCGTTGGCATTGTTTTTCGTGTACTCGGATTTACCGAATCAAATATTATTACCGTCTATATTCTTGGCGCGCTGCTCATCTCGCTTTTTACCAAGAGCTATTTTTACAGTATTCTCGGCTCGCTCGCCGGTGTTTTGCTTTTCAATTTCTTTTTTACAGAGCCGATACTGACCTTTCACGCCTATGAGCAGGGCTATCCCTTTACATTTTTTGTTATGCTTACCGCCTCGTTGATTACCGGAACACTGGCCGGTAAGCTTAAGAATCATGCCAAGCGTTCTGCACAGGCTGCCTTTCGTACGAAGGTGCTGTTTGAAACCAATCAGCTGTTGCAAAAAGCCGTGGATGAAAATGAAATCATCAGCATCACTGCCACGCAGCTTACGAAACTTTTGAATCGCGACATCATCGCATATACACAGCTTGACGGCCGCTTGAGTAAAGGACAGCTCTTTTCTCATTCTGATGAAGTGACCACTTCTTTTTCATCCGTTAACGAGCGAACGATTGCTCAGTGGGTTTATGAACATCGAAAACGCGCCGGTTTCGGAACGAATGCTTTTTCCGAGAGTCCGAATCTGTATTTGTCTGTACGAATCAACGAAAAAGTCTACGGCGTCATTGGTATTTCCATCAATGATTCGCCTCTGGACTCCTTCGAGAACAACCTGCTGCTTTCCATCGTCGGCGAATGTGCGCTTGCGATCGAGAATACACGCAACGCGCGGGCAAAGGAAGAGGCAGCGCTTTTCGCACAAAAAGAACAATTGCGGGCAAATCTTCTGCGTGCGATATCGCATGATTTACGCACACCGCTTACTTCTATCTCCGGAAACGCCCACAATTTACTTTCAAATTCTTCCGGTATCGACGAACAGACCCGGATACAGATGTACAATGACATCTATGACGAATCGCAGTGGCTCATCAGTCTTGTCGAAAATCTGCTTTCGGTCACGCGATTAGAGGATGGACGACTGAAATTGAACATGGTCGCAGAACTGGTTAGCGATGTCATCGATGAGGCATTAAAGCATGTCAACCGCAAGCGCACGGAACACGAAATTGTTGTTTCCCATAACGAAGAGTTTCTCTTAGCAAAAATGGATGCCAAACTGATCATTCAGGTTATCATTAATCTTGTCGATAATGCTATTAAATACACCCCGACCGGCTCTACAATCACCATACAGACCGGTCGGCAAAATGACATGGCATATATCAGCGTTTCAGATAACGGAAACGGTATTTCAGATGACATGAAGCCGAAAGTATTTGACATGTTTTTTACCATAACCAACTCAATTATTGACAGCAGACGAAGCCTTGGTCTTGGATTATATCTGTGTCAATCCATTATTCGCGAACATGGCGGCGAGCTGATACTCACTGACAATGAACCGCACGGCTGTGTATTTTCTTTTACTTTGCCCTTAGAGGAGGATATTCGATTTGAATAAGACACTGATTCTTGTGGTGGAAGACGATCTCGCAATCCGAAATCTGATTACCACAACTTTAAAAACACATGATTATAAATTCCTGACCGCCCAAAACGGCAGCGAAGCTATTATGGAGGCATCCTCTCACAATCCGGACATTATCCTTCTTGATTTAGGTCTGCCCGATATTGACGGTGTTGAAGTCATTAAGCAGATTCGAAGCTGGTCCAACACGCCCATTATTGTCATCAGTGCGCGAAGTGAGGATACGGACAAAATCGAAGCACTTGACAACGGTGCTGACGATTACCTGACGAAGCCGTTTTCTGTCGAGGAACTGTTGGCTCGCCTTCGCGTTACAACACGGCGACTTGCCATGATGCAGACAGATATTTTTGCCAATCAGTCTGTTTTTATCAACGGCAAGCTGAAGGTGGATTATGTTGCCGGCTGCGCTTATCTGTGTGATGACGAATTGCACCTGACGCCCACCGAATACAAGCTTTTATGTCTGCTGTGCAAAAATGTAGGCCGTGTACTTACCTATACCTATATCACTGAAAATGTATGGGGAAGTAATTGGAATAATGATCTTGCTTCTCTGCGCGTATTTATGGCAACACTTCGAAAGAAGCTGGAGTCTTTACCGGATTCACCACAGTATATTCAGACGCATATCGGAGTTGGCTACCGGATGTTACGGGTGGAATAATTCAAAGCTTCCTCATATGTCCTGACTGATATGCTTCATCTTTGCGCGGTGCAGCGTCGAAGTAACAATGTAGACGCGCACTCCGCAGCAGGGATACAGAAGTATTCTTGAAGTTATACATAAACTGTTTTACAAGTACCTGTCTACAGGCACCTCCACGACAGTCGTATTTAAGACATTCAATTCGGTCTCAAAGGTAAGTATCAACTGTTCTCCGGGAAATATTCCGTTCTTTTGATAGGATTCAAGTTTACGCACTGCTGACCGGGCGTACTCTTGCTTATCCATCATTCCTTCATGTTCCCAAAAAATCTCTTGGCCTGTTTTTCTTGATAAAATCGTGAAATCCGGATACACCATGCCGTACCCACTGAGGAATAATGGCTTTTCATATTTGTAGGGTATTTTTCGTCGATAGAAATAATCGGCAAGTATTTTCTCTGATTTCGATCGGACTCGCTCACCGTTTTCCGTGAGAATCACCGGTGTTCCTTCCTGAAATTCTTTTGTTTGGTATTCTTCCTCATACCATCTGGCTGCAAATTGATTCCAAGTGGGCTCTACCGGTGTAATAAGCGTTTGTCTTTTCTCGTTTAAAGAAGTATATATTTCCTCAATTTCATTATCTGAATAATCTTTTATCAGTTTTCTGATCTGCCTGAGTCTTACTTCTATTTTCTTAACTACAGATATATCATATGTTTTTTGAGCTAATTGTCTCGGAAGTTGTGTATTTGATTTCGGAATATAGGTTCCACTTTCATTGTTTAGACAATGGTAGTAGCGACATCTTGTATTGTCGTTCGAGATTCTTAACTTTCCATCCGGAAGTGTAGCTAATTCTTCATTTACTTTTCTCAGAATTTCTTCCAATCGATTTTGCTCTTTCAATAGCATATTTCTTAATCCATGCATATTCTTCCTCTTTTCTTTTGACTTGTTTGGGAGATTCTTTTCATTTCGTTCATCTTTTGCGTGTGATATTGTGACTTGTTTGGGGATTTCTTTTGATTTCGGTCATCTTTTAAGTGTGATGCCGTGACTTGTTTAGGGACTGTTTTCGTTTTCGGTCATCTTTTTTGTGTGTTGCGGTGGCTTGTTTAGGGATTTCTTTTGATTTCGGTCATCTTTTGCGTGTGATGCCGTGACTTGTTTGGGGATTTCTTTTGATTTCAGTCATCTTTTGCATGTGATGTTGTGACTTGTTTGGGGACTTCTTTTCATTTCGGTCATCTTTTTTGTGTGT
This sequence comes from bacterium, assembly GCA_029012425.1. GTDB lineage: Bacteria > Bacillota > Clostridia > Lachnospirales > Lachnospiraceae > W0P33-017. The sequence continues at coordinate 7,281 of JAQXMB010000019.1, forward strand.
TGCGGTGACTTGTTTAGGGATTTCTTTTCATTTCGGTCATCTTTTGCGTGTGATGTTGTGAATTGTTTAGGGATTTCTTTTGATTTCAGTCATCTTTTGCGTGCGATATTGTGACTTGTTTGGGGATTTCTTTTGATTTCGGTCATCTTTCGCGTGTGATATTGTGACTTGTTTGGGGATTTC
>JAQXMB010000020.1 GCA_029012425.1 bacterium
GAACCAGTACATATAGTTCTTTTCCATATCCAAAACAATATAGCATCATCTGTTCTCCATGTAGGAAAAATAGCACCGCATTCTGCACTCTTTCAGAAGCAAATACCCACTTATTTCTGTATTCACCGTACATATCCCAATTTTCAAAGGGTTCTAAACAGGTCAGATTTTCAGAAAATGTTGTATGGAATAAATACATGGGTTTATTTTTCATCAACCATTGCATCAGCACATATTGATGAAATACAAAGGCCGCCTTAATTATTTTTACAGCCGCTTCTGTTCTCAAAAAGCCCGGATTCAGCGCTCTCATATGTAAACGATATCGATCCAACGCATCCGCATCCTTTATGATTTTCGCAAATAGCAGATACCGGCTGTCGGCTTGCAGCCCCCACATATCCCTGACCGTCTCCATCATTTCATCCGGGCAGGAATGTGCTTCCGCCAAAAAACAGACAATTCTTTTATCTGTACCGCTCATTTCCGATGCATTTTTTTCTATCCATCGGGCACTGTCATAGCCATGACTGAAATCATCGGAGTCATCTTTTCTTCCAATATCATGATATTTTGCCGCCACCAGCAATATTGGCATCTCTTTTTCAGAAACATGATAATAATTTCCTATGTAGAGTGTATAAATCATTACTTTTACAGCATGCAAATAACCATGTACTCCCGGCATAAACAAATCTTCCGGTGGTATCAGGTCTTCCAGAAGATGTATTTGTCCGTGTTGTCTTATCGTTACAAGGAAATCCGAAAAAGGAATCTCTCCATTTGCTCCGAATATCTGTTCATAATATTCTTCTAATTCATTCTCTCTTGTTTTCCAGTCCATTTATCGTCTTCCCAAAATAGGCTTCACTGACTGCTCACCCAGAATTTCTGCTGTCTTTCTCCAAACTCCCGGACATACTTTTTCCACATCACATGCATGGCATTTTTCAAAAAAAGTATCACAATCGTTCCCCGCATCATAGCTTAAATGCTCATCGTTTTCCTTGTAATTAGGTGCTGAATAAGCAATTCTCCGATCCGGATCTTTCAAAATAAACAGCTTCCAATAATAGGGATCCACACTACATAAAGGCATTTCTGAAACGCTAAGATGACATGTCGCATGTTGCTTTTGATACTCTATGAAAAAGTCAAATGCTTCTTCCAGATAAGGCTTTGCTTCCTGATAACTGACCGCCGCCAGCTCTCCATATTGATTTGCATTTCCACCACAATCAATTCCGCAAAATTGAATACCTACATTACCTGAAAATTTTTCCAAGATACCTTTTACGAAAGCTTTGCTTTCGCGGTAATTCTGTTTGGATACAATATATTTTATTCCAATAGAATATCCTGCTGCTCTCAGATATAATAAACCGTTCATACTACGCTCATAACTGCCTTCACTTCCTGTCACCCAATCATGCTTAGCCGGATCGGTACTATGAATTGCAGTGATGATCTGTACTTTTTTAGGATTAACGACCTTGATAAACACATCGGAAAAATCTCTGTTTGAGAAATTATCTCCATTTGTCAATAACGAAATAGAAATCGGTCTTCTCATCAAATAATCCATAAATTTGAGAAAATCCGGATGCATGGTCGGCTCTCCTCCGGAAACAATCAAATGCGAGATTTTTTTCTTTTCTATCACATCATCTACATTTTTAACCAACAGGTCATACGGAAGCGTTTCATCAAAATCAGAAAATTCCCTTGGACAAAATAAGCATCTGTGATTACATTTATATCCTATTGCAAAATACGCGCTGTTCATGACTAAAGCCTCTCCTCTATGATTTGTTCTGCCACCTGCGGTTTATGTAAAAGTAAATAAATCAGTCTGCGATAGATTGCTTTATTAAAAGTACACCCCAGTTCATCGATTCCTTCTACTCTCCCCTTCTGATAGATAATTGCCGTCGTACAGCCTCCGCCGCAATAGTATAAAAACGGGCAATCCTTGCAATTTCCGAGATTTTTCTCAGTATAATATCCCTTGCCCTGTCTGCTTTGAATCAATGAGACAAGATCATGATCTGTTTCAATATTTCCCAAACATTCCTCCGGATAGTCAGTCATTTCACATGGGTAAATATTTCCCAATGTATCAAATGAGATCATTCGTTTACCACCCTGGCATCCATGTGAGTTGCAAATATTCTGGTCATTCCTCTTCAACAGATTTTTTAACCGGTCTACCATGTTTCCTTCCGTTATATGATGTCCCTGTTCAGTCAGATACACCATTCGATCAACTAATCGTACGGCAAAGTCTTCTACTTCTTCCTGATTCAGTCCAAATGTCTGTTGCTCTGAAACTCTTGCAATATTAAATTTTATCGTGCTAATATTCATTTCTGCAAAGTAATCCAGGCATTCCTCTAAATGTTCCAATACATCCTTTGTTACAACCGTGATGCTTCCGAATCTGTCATGATAATTCTTCTGCATTCTCCGAACGCCTGAACATAAAGCCTCAAAACTATCCGTGCCATTTGCAAATGGTCTTTGCTCATTTTGTATCTCTGCAATACCATCCATACTGATTCCGACACCAATCCGCATCTCATTTAGCTTTTCAACAACTTTCTCTGTCAACAATGTTCCGTTTGTTTCGAGACAGATCTTATATGTTATTCCCGATGCTTCCAATTTATGAAACATTTTCTCAAGGAGATTCATGCAAAGTAACGGTTCTCCTCCCCATGCCTGAATCATGATACGCGGCACATGATTCTGTTTTGCATATTTGATAATATAATCCAATATTTTTTCCAGCATATCTTCCTGCAAAACAGATAAGTGTTCAGGTAAAAACTGATGAAAGCAATACTTGCATCGCATATTACAATTATTTGTCATTGTAATCATAAAGAAATTCGGATATATTTTTGCTTTCTTTTCAACGACAGCGGGACTGCATCCAAACTGCGCAAAACCTCTCTGCACCAATTTTATCAGCAATTCTTCCGGACAATTTTTGCTCTTTATCGTTTCATACAAAGCATTGTCAATAAATATACTTGTACCTTTTTCACTTAGCAGAAACACTTTTCCCGCATCAATAAAAGCATACATTTTCCCGATCTCTACATTTTTGATCACACAACTCTCTAAAATTTCTTCTGTCATTTACTCAATCATTCCCTTTTGTATTAATTCTTTGATCAACATCTCTGCTTCTTTTTCTTCCATACCTGTCCGAACCAAATAATGACACAGATCTTCATATAAAATTCCATCAGTCAGCTTTTCAAATACATCTTTTTGAAGTTTCACCTCGATTGTAATATCATTCAATTTATTATGACAAATCGTTCCCTGCTCTCTGTATTCGGTTTCTGTGTAAGGATTCATGAATAATTTTTTTATATTATCGGATGAATATACTATCATTTTTCTCTCTTTTCTTTATTATTGATTAATTTGACAAACAAATACAAATAAGATATCATATTTGTAAGTATATTATACTTATTTTACATTTTCAATACCAAAGATTAGGAGGTGTAGCTATGAGCTTGACTGTTTTTTCCGAAAAATGTGAGAGTGATATTGTTGTAGAACTGTCATCTGAAGAGTCTACCTATACTGCTCACGATGATTGGAACTGGACAAATAGTGGTTGGAACAACTGGGGTGGTTGGAACAATTCATATTGGTCAAACTGGGGATAATTTGTCCTGTTTATTGTCAAAAAGAGTCGCAATTTATTAGCAGCTGTTAATAAATTGCGACTCTTTTATGTATCCTGAAATTCTACGGCAATTCTTCCCAGCCGTTCCGGATCACCAGCTCCATCGGTTCATCCACCACATCTATTCGTTTTGTAACCTCCCCATCAGCGTTGATCACAAATGCACATCCTTGATACACATGAACCATAGCGGCTTCTCCACTGAATAATAGATGTTTTGCCTCCTCAAACACGGGAGAGAGTCTGTGGTTTGTCAAATGGCAATAATACATCACTTGATGCTTCTTTGGCAAAATGTGAATGTCGTGACTTGGCTGGATCGGACAGCGTGTCAAAACATACGACTCATCAATCGCCTTTTTATCGAGTTCAGGTAATGCCGATTTCATCTTCAATTCTTCCTTTTCTATCGCTGCAGCAAAAGATGCATTGATCATTTCCAGAAAATCAGCCACATCATCCTCACTCATTTCATCAACCAGTGTCTGCTCCTCTGCGCTAATTTTTTCCGGCTCTGCGCCGCTCTCCACAACCTCCATAAAACACTTCAAGTGAACGACATCTTCAATGCTCTCAGCTCCACCTCGTACAATCTCCCGCGCAATGATGAGTTTAATCTCCTCGTCAGACATAGCGGACAACACCTGCTTTTTCAGAATATCCATATATTCCTTGGAACGGGACATCATAAATGCGTCCTCCAATTCCTTGGAAATCTCTGTTTTCATTGCAGACTTTGATTCATCCGCTGCATCATGAAAACAGAAATCTATTTTTCGATATGTATTCTGACTCGCCACATGCTGTTGTTCCTGCTTCTGCTCCTGATATTGCTGTTGCTGAAATCTTCTGTTATCTACCATCGTTTATTCTCCCGTCTGCATCATGCCTCTAAAAAGTATCGAACAATCATACCCGGAATCCGGGCTATCAGTAAAACAATGACAAGGGCAATACTCCACATAACGAGGTATACCAGGCTCTCCATTGAATATACGGTCTTCGTAGCAATATAATATGCCATAAACCCGGCAATTGCCGAAAAATATAATGAACTCTCACAAACAATATTGGTTAAGGTTCCTCTGTTTTCCACATGCGTAATTGCTGTCAGACACCAGCCAATCAGCATAAAGAGCATGCCCCAATTTCCTGTCTGTTGTCTGCCAAATTCCTGTACGATATCAGGCAGAATCGCAATCGGCAAACGAGTTGTTACCAAGTGTTCCGGTATCCACTTTGAAAAATTCCAAAATGTGTCTATTTCAGACAGCATATTATTACAGAACAACATGACACCAAAGGCAGCCATAAGCGCTCCTGCAATCGTCACCACATCACGAAAATCATGAATCATAGCTGTAGAATTTCGTTTTCTCTGAGCGGCAGCCTTACTTCCGGCAGAGGATTTCAATTCCTGTTTTTTCTCTTTCAGCGTTTGCTGAATATATTCATCTTTTTCCAACGCAACCAGATCATCAATAAATTTACATGCAATCTTCACATCGCTTCCGGTTATGAGATCCTTTTTCTTGATGCAGACTTCGACGAATTTCTCTTTTCCCACCTTACTACCCAGATTACCTGCCTTTGCGAAGTATTTCAACGCATTGACACGATTACTGGTCTCTTCATCAGGTCCCTTTGGCGTAATCTCCGCATAATTCTGCCCCAGCGCAAGACATCCTTCGACATTGCCGTGCTCAGCTGCTTTTTCAAACCAGAACAATGCGCGCTTCTTATCTTTTGTCGTTCCGTTTCCATCACGATACATACGCGCAAGCAGCTGCTCCGACTCGCCGAGCTTTGCCACATCTAATCCGGCATCTTTTCCCGCATTTGCCACCTCATAAATCTTGCTGTATGCCTCTGTCATATTGCCGGCAGCAAAGGCTGCCACACCGTCCATCAGCTTTTTCTCCATTTTGGACACCGGTCCGGCTACAGTTTCCTTTGTTGCCTTTTCTGCGTCTTCCTTTATCTCTCGTTCTACTTTTTCATACTCTGATGCTTCTTTATCCGCTGCCTTTTTACGAAGCATGGCAGCCTGTTTTTTTAGTTCTGCCTCATGCTTCTTATCGTCAGCCGTTTCACAATCAGTCTTTCTTTCTTCGGATGACAAATTTTTTTTCTTATCCTTCAGACGGTCCAATGTTCCCGCTACTTTATCTTTTAATTCTTCTGCCGGATCCAGAACCGTCGGAATCACATGCTTCTTTTCCTGTGGTTCATCGACTGCCGTCGGCACTGCCCCATGCGCATCCTTTTGGTGAATATTTTCTATTTTATCCTTTGGCCCGGACTTCGCTGCCTCAATCTCCTTTTTTACTTCTTCGAGCATTGTCTCTACTTCATGCAGTTCTGTCTCCAGCTGATTCTTACGCACCATATTGCCATTGGATTCCGCCGCATCCATACGAGCTTCGATGTCGTTTTGCTTTTCCTCGAGCGCGTCCTCGATCGCGTCAAGTTCTGTCTCCTCTATCTCCCATTCCTTGAGCTTTTCAATGTCCATTTTCTTTTCATCCTCCGGAAATTTGATTTACACATTTAGCAGATATCCTCTGGAATAATCGTAATAAGCGCTTCGTGGGCCGGATTCATGCCGCTCAGTGCCATATTGGTGATACGGGTATTCATATTCGCCACAACCTGATCAACCAGATTGCGCACACCTCGTCCGTTGCCGAAGTCTTTCATCTGCGACTTCTCCTCGATCAACGCATACGCCTTATCCTTCACTCCATCTGCCATCATGAATCTCTTCTGTTTAACAGTCAGCTCAAAGATCTGACAAAGCTCATCTAAGGTGTAATCCTCAAATTCAATCGTCGTCGGGAATCGGCTTTTCAGTCCGGGGTTCTGATCAAGGAAATCCTCCATCTCATTTGTATATCCGGCCACTACACAGACAAAATCATTTTTATGATTTTCCAGCAAAGCTACCAGCGTATCTATCGCCTCGGCACCATAACCGCCGGAGTCCTTTTTGTCCATAAGCTGATATGCCTCATCGATAAAAAGGATTCCACCCAATGCCCGATTGACCACATCTGTCGTCTTCTGCGCGGTTTCTCCCACATACCTTCCGACCAGATCTGTTCTTCCCACCTCTATCACTTTGCTTGATGCAATGAGACCAAGTGCATAATAGATCTTACCGATCAGTCTTGCTACCGTCGTTTTACCGGTTCCGGGGCTTCCGGAAAAGACCATATGCATCGTTCCTGCCCCTGAAATATCAATACCGGCTTCCTGACGCATCTTATTAACCCTGGTTGTATTGACCAGCATCTGCACCTGCCGCTTTACGCTCGCAAGTCCGATGTAGCTGTTCAGCTCTGCCAGTATGTCCTCAACAGAATCCACCTTTTCTCCAGCCATCAACGCTTCTACATCTTCCTGTAGGATGGTATTGCCGGTCATCTCTTCCGGATTGGCTGCTATTCTGTTTGCATAGTTCAGTATGATCTCGTCACAGATATTTCGCACACCTCTCGCATTACCAAATCCGGGCATCTTATAGCGCGCCGCGATCAGTCGCTTTGCAGATTCCTCCACGCAAGGTCCGAGTGTCATCTGACGGTTTCTCATCTCAGAAGTGAAAATTGTCGCAAGCTCATCCACCGTATAATCCGCAAAATCAATGATCGTCTTGAACCGGCTTGTAAGTCCCTGATTCGAGTTGATCAGCTTTTGCATGTCTTCTGCATATCCCGCCATGATACATACAAACTGGTCTCTGTGGTTTTCCAACATCGCTACCAGCGTCTCTACCGCTTCCTTTCCAAAATCACCGTCTCCGCCCTGAATCAGCTGATATGCTTCATCTATAAACAAAACGCCTCCAAAGGCACTTTTTACAATTTTTTCAGTCTGTACCGCAGTCTGCCCAACATACTGCGCAACCAACCCTGAACGGCCGGTCTCCACGCATCTGGATGTAGGAAGCACCCCGATACTCTTGTAAATTCTTGCGATCATTCTTGCTACGGTTGTCTTTCCGGTTCCTGCGTTTCCTGTAAAAATCATATGCATAGAGCCATGTTCCAGTTCAGCTTCTCCATTCGCTCTTCGCTGCGCATTGAGCTTTGCAATATTTACAATGCTGTGTACCTGCTTCTTTACGCCCTCGAGTCCTGTCAGTGCATCGAGTTCCGCTAAAACATCTTCCACTGTCTCTGTCTTTGGAACGACACCATCGCCTACATCTTCCAGACGGATGATCATATGCTCATTGTCACCCCAATCAGAGGTTTCTCCCATTCGCACCGTATGCTGGTCGCGAACCTTTTCATAAATCTGACGCACACCGCGGCCGTTTCCAAAACCCGGCACGCGCATCTGATCCTCAATGATTGCGCGCGCTGCTTCCAACGCCCTCTTTTCTATACAATAATGATCATCGGATACCATTCCCTGAAAGATCGACATCAATTCATCAATGGTGTAATCCTCGAATTCTATGCGATTCGGGAATCTGTTTCGAAGACCCTGATTTCGATCCAGGAATTTTTCCATATCACCGGTATAACCGGCCATGATGCAGACGAAATTCTTACGATGGTTCTCAAGAAGCGGAACAAGCGCATCTACAGCCTCCTGCCCAAAGGAATCCTGATCATCTCTGCAAAGTGAATATGCCTCATCAATAAAGAGTACACCCCCCATTGCCTCATTCACTTTTTCAGCAACCAGCTGTGCCGTCTTACCGACAAATTCAGATACTAACTTGCTTCGATCCACTTCTACCAGCTGCCCTCTCGTAATCACACCCAACTCCCGGTAGATCTCAGCCACCAGGCGCGCCACCACCGTCTTTCCGGTTCCGGCATTTCCGGTAAAGATCATATGCATCGTTCCCTGCTCTCCAGGCAGCTTTTTACCTTCGCGCTCCGCTCTCTGAATCGTCTCCTGCTTCTTTACCAGCTCATGAATCTGCTTCTTTACTGTATGAAGACCGGTGAGCGAATCCAACTCCTCCAGCAGTTCCTCCAGAGACTTCTGCTCATCACGGAATACAAAATTCTCTTTTCGCAGAATCGTATAATCATCATCTGTTGCACGACGCTTTGCACTCGCCTTGTTTGCTGCGTTTGTGATGGCCTGATCTAATAAATCATCCGTCAGATAATATATATGCTTGAAATCCGGCAGGCGCATCACACCTTTAATATTTCTCTCTAATTCTGCATCTGCGAAATCATCAACCACATATCCCCGCTCTGCTGCAATTGCATGTAAGATCTGCACATATTCACCAGCTGAATATCCCATCAGATCAATGCTATTTGAAAGGAACAGGCGCGCAAATCTCGGCTTCGCATCCATCAGAAGTTTCATTTTTTTGCTATATCCTGCCAGAATTATTACTACCTGATGGTTCGAAGCCTCGTACGCTTTCCATAATAAATCTGCAGCCATCATTCCCGGAGCATTCTCATTGTCATCCTGAAATCTGTGGAAGTCATCAATGATCAAGACACCATTCATGGCTCTCTGGAAAAGCTCCTGTATCGCACTGACCGTCTCCTGCTCATCTTTTTTTACTATATCATCAATCGTCGCCATGACAGGAACTGCATTGGTCACAATTCCCAGCTTATGCAGGCAATCCGCCACACGCATCGCTGCCGTTGTTGTTCCGATTCCCCGTTTTCCGTAAATTGCAACACAATGGCTAAACTCGTCCGTCTTTCCAAACGAGCTTCTCTTCTGTTCCATTTCGAAGCGATTCTTATAATCGCGAAGTGCTTCCGCAACCTCATCCATTCCGATCACATCCTGCATTACATTCTGAATCACAGGCGGAATTTTCTTTGCCGGATCGACTTTCTTTGCTGCTTCCTTCGCCTTTTTCACCTCGGGTGCGATCAGATCATCCGAACCATCTGTTTCGCCGGTCTGTTCGGACTGTGCCTCCTCGGACAGATCCATCGCGCCAAATAATCGCTTCAGCAGATTTTTCTTCATCTTCGGGGCACTTTCGACGCCCACTACAGAATCCACATTTGCTTTCTTCCACTCTGAGATCTGCGACTCCGACATATTGCTCTTTCTTTCAAATACGATTTCTTTCTCTATATTACCTGCATCCGGAAGCCGCACATACATATGCAGAATCTGATATTTGTCGATCTCAAGACGGATAAATACACGAGTATCTGTCTTTAAATCTGCCGGAACGCTTACATCCACCGCACATATTTCAGACACATCGCTGATTTCCTTGTATTCGCCCTCAAATACATTGATAAATAAACGATTAATTTCCGTTCCCTTCAAAACATATCCTCGTTCCACACTGGCAGGAAGCTTTGAATTTCTCTTAATCAGAATATCATTAAATTCCAAACCGGTCTTCGGATTAATCGCGCGTATACCAATACTGTGCGAATTTACATCGCTAATCTCTACATCTTTCCCCTCTTTGAGCTGCTGTGCGTAAATCGCGGCACCTAACGCTACCACCTCGTCAGCATTTACTCCTTTGCAGGGTTCCTTGCCAAAATAAGCCTTCAAATGCTCCTGAATATACGGAATACGGCTACTACCTCCAACCAATACGATCTGATCGATCTGGTCAACTGTAAGGGATGCATCCTTCAATGCCATACGGATACATGCCTCGGTTTTCTTATACAGCTTCTCGACGATCGCCTCAATATCCTCGCGGGTAATTTCGTAAGTCTCGACTGCACTGCCGACTCTCACCGTAATGCTGCTCATATTGATGGAGGACAGATCGATCTTTGCCCGCTCAGCCTTTTCAAAAAGATCTTGACGAACATCTGCATATTCCGGCTGTGTCAGTTCGATTCCATACTTCTTACTAAAATGTCCACATATTCTTTCAACAATTTCTTTATCAAAAAAGCTGCCGCCCACTCTGGGCAGTCCGTTTGTACTGATTACCTCTCTGGCATGTCCTGCAATATGCACAATAGAAACATCGAATGTACCGCCACCAAGATCATATACAAGAATATTGGCAGTCCCGATACCCGATTGCTGTGCATAATAAAGTGCTGCGGCCGTAGGCTCATTGATAAAGCCCAGACGGTTCAGACCTGCCATGTTGATTGCATTATCTGTTGCTGTCCGTTGTGCATCATCAAAATAGGCGGGTATTGTCACAACAACATCCTTGATTCCTTCTTCCAATCCAAACTGAACATTCGCATCTGTCACGAGCTGACGCAAAATATAACTCGAAATTGCCTCCGGCATGTACTCGCCAAAATCAGTCCGGATCATTACCGGCGTCTGGTCGGGATTCACTTTACCCATGGAGTTTTTCACCAGATCTACTACTTTTCCAGACTGAATACATCGTTTTCGCTTTGCTGCCTGCCCGACAATGACGGAATCCTTCTGTTCCAGATATACGACCGACGGCGTTGTATTTTCTCCAATCTGGTTACGAACAATCTGCGCCTTTCCGTCATCATCGATATAGGCACATGCAGAATAGGTTGTCCCTAAATCAATTCCCAAAAATGCATTTTTCATGACCGTATTACTTCCTCGTTTTATCTGTAGAATTCTATCTCCGAAATACAGGTGTCCTCGTATTTTGTACCCGGATATACGCTGTCTGCCACAAAGTGGAATTCCGATACTTCACCCCAGTTTTCAAGCGCAATCACGGTCGGACCCATCATATCCGGAAGCTCGATCGTCCCGGTTTTCTCACCACTCACGATCGTCAGTTCTCTTACTCTGCCGTTCTTTTCATAAGCATCCTGATCGCTTATGGATCTTCCGTTATAAAAAATAATATACTTTATCTCACCGGGCTCCTCCAACAGAGCATAAATCTCGGTTCCTTCTGCATAACCATCCTCTCCGTCCTGCCAACAGGTCTCCGGATCACCATCAAACATATTCTCTGCCGGATACCGGTTCTTCTTCGTCTTCAAGAAGTTGCTTGCATCTGATGATGCACACGCTACCCGCGTATATGCATCCAAATTCAAATCCAACATGGAATCCAGTCTGATACCACACACCGATCCACCTTCATCATATCCATCAGCATCCTCCGTATCTTCTTCTCCTGATACATCTGCGCCCTCAAGAACAGTCAACGGTAATGAGCCACGAATAAGAAGCATGGCAATAAACGCAACAAAAACTGCCTTACGCTTAAACGCTCTATCACGATGTGATAAAACCGCATAAACGAAAGGCAGACCCAAACAAATCAGCATTGTAATAACAGCCGGCATATTCATTTTTAGTTCCCCCAAAAAAGCACTCATTGTAACTGTCACTCCCCATTATTAAAATTGTATTTGTACTACATAAAATGATATATTTTAGTATATCGTAATCACTTTTATTATTCAATTAATTTTCACCAAACTTATATGTTCCAACCAAAGAAGGATAAAGGTACTTACTGAATATGGATAATATAATAATGATTACAATTATTGGGGGTATGAAAAGCATGGGGAGTGAGACCAGAAAAGCCTTTTGGATTGCCTCCATAAAAACCGTTATTTTTACTGTTTGTCCTTACACATTCTTAAGAAATCAGCCATCGGCATATCCTTCACATCATCAAAGCTCTCAAAAGCAGGATCCGACCAAAGCATGTAGTTCCAAAATACTCCTTTGACCTGCTCCTCGTTATTATTAAAATAATACCGCATTTCGTATGGCGGACCAAAAAACTGATTGACGACACAGAACCAGGTGTCATCATCATTCAGAAATACATCATAGAATTGATTATTTGTACTGGCTAAGACAGCGCCCCGGATATAGGATCCCGGCAATTGCTCAAATACCTGCCCTCCCTCTTTCTCTGTGATACCCGAGAATTTATAAATTTCAAATCCAAGCTCATCGACGATGGAAAAGGTTCCGGTCTCCAGCCTATATGGAATATATTTCAGGACATTATCTTTATTTTAATAGTCATCGCGATTCAACTCCTTCGCCGGAGCGGTCGTACTGTCGGAATGAGATCCGCTTGTAATATATTTTTTTAAGTCCTTCTTTGCCTTTTCAATTTCAGACATTTTGTACCATTTGATCTCAGAATATGTTCCGGATTTCAAATTAGTTGACACGGTTGATTTCTTACCTGCTGAATAGGTATCTTTCAGACGCTTATCATAATTGTAAACATAATAATCATCATATCCTTGACCCTGTTCATGTTCTACCCTTGAAAATACGATATTCTTTGATTTATTCAAATACAATTGATTAGATATCACATCACTTCCAATGCCTAACTGGCGTCCTCCCTGTCCCAGATCGCAATCTGTATCTACCGTGTATCCTTCTTCACCATCTTCGCCCGGATAAAAGGAAAAGATATAGGTACATTCACAGATCTCCTTCTT
>JAQXMB010000021.1 GCA_029012425.1 bacterium
AGCATATACCTCATCTCCGCGAGGTGCGCAGTCTCCGTTTCACTTCGGTCGGTGCAAAACCGGTGTCCACAGGACATCGTGCACCCTTGCGGAGCATTTTGTTTCATGGGAAATTCGGCGGAATTTCCTATGAAACAAAAAGAAAGGAGAGGACTGTCGTCCTCTCCTATTTCCTGTATAATATCGTCTATCGTCGTCTCAAACAATCTGCTCAGTGCGAACAGATTGTCGACCGTCGGAAGACTATCGCCCCGCTGCCACTTGTAGATGGCCTGTTCGGTCTCAAACCCCATAAAGCTTGCGACCTCTTCCACCTTGAGGTGGCGCTCCTTGCGAAGCTGTTTAATTCTTGCTCCTGTTGCCTTTACATCTATCACGGGATAGTCCATATGAATACCTCCTTGCTCTAATGCCAGTTTCAACATCTGAATCCATCTCATTATCTCAAGAGAGAAATTTTATTATAACTACCATATATACTTTTGTCAACAACTTTTTTGAAAACTTATGTATTCTGTTCTCGACTACCGGTGTAGATTTTACGCAATCTATTTTGCCCGAACAATTGCCTGTGCCAGTTTATCCAGAGCAGCCTCATTTTCCGGCTTATAGGTTGACTTGATGGAAACAACATCATCAAGAATGGTAATGTTCTTCATCGACTCGAGATAGCTGCGCATAGACTTTGCAGCTGCGGGCGCCCATGTTCCGTTCTCAAGCAAACCAACGGTTCTCTTCTGGTAATCCTTAATCTGAAGATGATGTAAGAAGTCCTCCATCGGAACAAATGCATTTCCATCGTAGGTTGCTGAACAGAGAATCATTCTGTCATAGCGGAAGGCATCCTCCACGCACTCTGCCATGTCCTCACGCGACAAATCAGAGATTGCAACCTTCTCCTCGCCAAGGGCACGAATCTTGTCTGCCAAAATCTCTGCTGCCTTTTTTGTATTGCCATGAATCGAAGCATACGCAATAAAGACGCCCTCATTCTCAGGTGTGTAGCTTGACCACTTATCATACAGATCAATGTAGTAGCCAAGATTCTCATCCAAAATCGGTCCGTGAAGCGGAAGGATCTTCTCAATCTCAACCGTTTTCGCTTTTTTCAAAAGAGCCTGTACCGGAGCGCCGTATTTTCCGACGATATTGAAATAATATCTTCTCGCCTCGCACGCCCAATCCTCATCCGCATCAAGTGCGCCGAATTTTCCGAATCCATCCGCAGAGAACAAAATCTTCTCACTGCTCTCATAGCTGACCATAACCTCCGGCCAGTGAACCATCGGCGCCATTAAAAATGTAAGTGTATGGCTTCCGAGCGAAAGCGTATCGCCCTCTTTTACCTCCAACTTTCTATCGCTAAGATCTACATCGAAGAACTGATTAATATATACGAATGTCTTGGCATTTCCAACTACGATTGCATCGGGATACTTTTCGATTGTATATGCAAGTGATCCGGCATGATCCGGCTCCATGTGCTGAACAACGATGTAATCAACACTTCGTCCTCCCAGGGCATTCTCAAGATTCTTGCTCCACTCATCAAGTCCACGCTTATCAACGGTGTCCATCAACGCGACCTTCTCATCAACAATCAGATATGAATTGTAGGATACACCATTTTCAACTACATACTGGCTCTCAAACAAATCAATTGTACGGTCATCTACGCCTATGTACTTTACTGAATCAGAAATAAACATCTTTTGTTCTCCTTTCGAAACTGAAATTCCTGACTCATATCATAGCTCATTTTTGCTCGAAATGCAATCGGGCTGCTACAATGCATCAGCCGTTTCTTCGCGCGATCATCAGAACGCTTCCCCCGGCTATCATTCGATGTTCTGCTCATGTTTCTCAAGAATTTCATCGAGAATTTCACTTGTTTTCTCATAGTCTTCATAAATCGGACTGTGCGCTACGCCCTCGTAGAAATAGTATTCTTTTTCCGGCGCATCAATAAATTCATAATATTTTCTCTGCAAAGACTCACAACAGGTATAATCGTACTCTCCCGCAAAGAAGTAAATTGGGATATCAAGACATTTTATCTTCTTGAATGCTTGAAACTTGCTTGCTCCCGTTGAATATTTATTCGTTTGTATCTTGCCTCTCCAGATGTTAATTCTTTGAGCAATTGTATACTGCTTACACTTCATACTCGGAAGCACAATACCGGTAATTACGGAATCCATATCTCTTGTTGTTCCCACCCCAAGATCGTGCATGGACGCGTCTCTGAGCATGGAATTCTTATAGTTATTGAAATCTTCCTCTGATTCCCGAATGTTTAGCTGATCCATCTTTTTGTACATGCGTGTATTGCCCTGCAGGCGATACTGTTCCTTCATATAATCAAAGGCAAGACACTCGGATTCTCTCTGGTCTGTCACCTGTGAAACTGCCAGGTATGCAATAAAGTACTCCGGATATCTGTCAGCCAGATTCAGCGCGATATAGCTGCCAAAAGAATGTCCCATTAAATAAAGCTTATCCTGACCGAATCGCTCGCGAAGATAATTGGTCACTTCCACACAATCTGAAATAAAAAGATCCAGGTTTATCGTTTCCGGATCTACTTTCTCATACGAAATACCCGTTCCGCGATAATCGAAATTACATACAATAAATTTATCTGTCAATGCAGACGGATACATATACTCAAGCAAAAACTGCGGAATTCCGGGGCCACCGCCACAAAGTAACAGTACCGGATTTGACTTGTCTTTTCCCAAAATAGTCAGTCCAATCCTGGCACCATCGATATCCAGATAGCAGCGCTCTGCAATACTGTTCTCTAACACATTGCCATTCTCATCTGTGAATTGTTTCAGTTCTCCTTTACTCGGTGGACACATGATAAAAAAAACAGCACCAAGCAAAACTATTATTGCAATTACAACGATAACTATTATTTTTCCCATCTTCATTCTTTCCATTCCCTTTCTTTCTATTCCATTAATACCCGTTCCAGTACATCCTTCCAGTCGAAGTCCGTCTTTACACAAGGCAACGATGTAATTGCTGCAATTCCATGCACCTTCGCCCACATACTGATTACTCCATACTTAATCCGTTCGTCGTCATAGCCTTCTTTACGATAAATCTCATAGCACTTCTCGCGGAAGAATCGAAATGCCTTGAATTCGTCCTGTCCCTTCATGGAAAGGTCAACTTCAAGGTGCGGCTGGTTGAAAATAAATGTAAAGTAGGTCGGATGCTCCATGAAAAAACTGATATATGCAATACCCATGTCAAAAATCGCATGACCATTTGTCGGATCCGGGCTCTTTTCGTAAGCAGTCCGCAAGGCGTCATACAGCTTCTCCGTAGTATATTCCTGCATCGCCCTCATCAAATCCTCTTTATTTTTAAAGTGACTGTAAGGTGCTGCTTCGCTGACCCCGCATGCTTTTGCAAGCTTTCGAAGGGAAAGCTTGTCAAAACCATCCTGCTGAATCATTTGCAATCCTTTTTCGATTAATTCTGTACTCAAATCTCCATGATGGTACTTCTTTTCCGTCGTTGTCTTCTCCACCATTGTCTTTTCCATCCTTGTCTTCCCTTTCATATTGCTCGCCGGTTTGCCTTCTCTGACATAACCTCTCCTGCCAATTCTTTTTTGTTTATTACTGTTGTCACTTTATATTTCTATCTTAACAGCGTTAATATTAACACTGTTAAGATATCAGAGTTTTATTATCTTGTCAAGGCTTCCCGCCGTCAAATACTCCTCTTTCCTCTCAAGTAACCAGACGCCACCCCGTTTCTCTGCCTTTTCCTGCCTGCTATATCGCTTGCGGGCAGACTTTTGATGATAATATTTTTTTCTGTCAAAAAACCGGCATAAGAGATTTTCTCCCACGCCGGTT
Source organism: bacterium (assembly GCA_029012425.1). GTDB lineage: Bacteria > Bacillota > Clostridia > Lachnospirales > Lachnospiraceae > W0P33-017. Next base: position 3,879 of record JAQXMB010000021.1, read on the forward strand.
TTCGAGTTTCTTCTATATTAATAGGTGTATTATTATTCATCTTTTTTACTAATTCGCTCATTTTCTGCATATTTATTCATCTTTGGATTCCGGAACACCTTGGCAGTCTTGCAAGACACCGCTTGCTCTCTCGTTCACGGCATTTCAAAAAATGCTGCTTCAAAGCTTCTGAATCATGGAGCGCTTACTTCTCAAGTTCTCCATCCCAATCAATGATTCCACCAATCTCAACAATATTGGTATATCCGAATGCAACAAGCTTTGATGCTGCTTCCTTACTTCTTCGACCACTTCTGCAATATACATAAATGAGTTGGTCATTATCGGGAAGTTCCGTCGGTTTTGCATCCATAATCTCTTCATTCGCAACATTGATCGCACCGGGGATGTGACCCTCTCCATATTCTTCTGCGGTTCTGACATCTAATATCACATACTCTCCCGGCACCTCAAATAAGACCTTTGCTTCCTTCATTGTTATTGATGTGTAGTCTGCCACTTCTTTCTTACCTCCCGGTATCTTTCCTGCCAAAAAAACTGAGGTTGGTCCATCCGCTCCTCCAATGATTGTTATCGCAGAATCTGCGCTTTTTCTGATTGAAATCACCTGCGCAATCACAACTCCTGCTATTACAACAACCGCAGCTGCGGCAACTCCAATCACAACTTTTACTGTTTTCTTCATTTCGTTCTCCTCATATCGTCTTTTCAAGTTATCATCTTCTTACTGCTTCTCTCAGGGTATTGTTGCATCTTTACTTCTCCTATACCCCGCTCTCCTCGCTTTTCCGGTTTCTTTCTTTTCTCCCAGGGTATAGTTGCATCTTTTCTTCTCCTGTACCCCGCTCTCCTTACCTTTTTCGGCTTCTTTCTTTTCTCCCGGAGTATGACAACGACTTAATTCACCGGTGTTCCAACTTCAATCAGATTTCCGTCAGGATCGTAAAACCTTACCACTTTCTGCCCCCGGGAATGCGTCATCATTTGATTTACATATTCAATTTCATACTCAGACGCTTCCAGTCGTTTCACAAATCCCTCGAGGTCGGACTCCTCAAAATACAACTCTGTCATATGATTCTTCGGAGTCAGTTCCTGATGCAGAAATTCCTTCCAGATTTTTGCATCTTGCAACACCAGGCCTTCGGACATAATCACATTTCCATCCTGATCTAAAATCACCTGAAGTCCAAATAAATCTCTATAAAATCGAATCGCGCGATCCATGTCATTTACAACAATCAACACATTTTTAAGTTTCACCGCACTTCTCCTCTATCAGATATTTTCCGTATGCCTGCAGTTCGGATAACCCATGCAGCCCCAGAACTCGCCAAATCTTCCGTTTCTTCTTTTCATCAACTGACCGCATTCCGGGCAGATTTTCTCATCCGATCCCCGTTGTTCTGCTCCGGAAGCTTTCAACTCTTTTGCCATAAGCTCCAACACCTGCTGATTCATCCGACAATCTGACAACGCCCGGTGCGCTCCGGCAGTCGAAATCCCATAATGCTCTGCCAAATCGCCAAGTCTTCGATGCCTCCAATCAGGAAACACAAGCTTTGCAATACGCAGCGTATCGATATAATCATTCGTCAGCGTCTGTCCAAAATATTTCTCGCAGTCCCGATAAAGAAACTTCATGTCAAAGCTATGTATATTGTGCCCCGCTAAAATATCATTTCCGATAAACGCAAGAAAGTGGGGCAATACCTCCTCAAAAGGAGGTGCCCCTGCTACCATTTTATCCGAAATATTATTTACCATACTTGCTTCCCTCGGAATTTTTCTTCCGGGATTCACAAGCTCAGAAAATTCTTCAACAATCCTGCCTTTTCGTACCTTAACGGCAGAGATTTCTATGACCTCATCATAATTACACGAAATACCTGTCGTCTCCAAATCAAACAACACATAATCCGGCACACACCGGGAAATCTGTTTTCCTCTTACTTTTCCTAACACAACTTTATTCCCCTGTTTCTGAATAGTTACCTCGAATTTAAGAGAGAAAATCTGACAACATCCTCATGCGGATTGACCTTTGCAAGACCAATTTCCTCAACCTTTGCCGAAAAAGGAGCAAACTGTTTTTGCATCAGAGCGAAGGTCTGCTGCATCTGCTCTGCTGTAAGCTTTTTCCCAAGCGTGACATGTGCAAGCCAGGAATACGGCTGATAGAATCTGCTGATAGTCGTATCCGGAATACCACAAAAGACCTCAAAAATCTGTTTCGATAAGTCTTGCAAATACTTGTTCATCACAGGCGTAACATAGAAGACATACGGAAGCAGTTGTCCGATTGAAACAAATGAAATCTCTCCGGAAGGAAGTTTGTCTTGCAACGCTTCAAACGCCGGACGAAGCACTCCCGCACTTCGCGCCTCAATCGAAGAGATGGTCATATGCGGTGGCACCTTGTGTTCAATCATAAACTGATTGCCGGTCACCTGTGCAATCTGATCCATGTATCTTTGCAATATTCGGTTGGACTGATCATCAAAGTATACGGATACTAAATACATACGACTCCCCGGGCTAGTACACCGAATAATAAGTTTCTGATACATTGACGCAGAAAGATTGTTTCATATGCAAGGCGGAGGAATGAGGCGTAGCGGTGGCTACATCGATTGACGACAACGCTGCAGATGAAAAATCAGACAAGTCAAGGAGTCAGTTACTTATTATTCGGTGTACTAGTGCCTGCATCCATTTTTCATTTGTCTTAGTAGAATAGTAATTCTTCCATCCTGTGATTTTAGGATTCAGATTCTTTATTAAATCTTCTTCTTTTGCAACTAGCAGGCTTCGATTGTTTACATTCCTTTTGATTTCT
>JAQXMB010000022.1 GCA_029012425.1 bacterium
ACGCAAATCGATACAATCGTATTTTTAACCTCGCCATTAAAAAAGGAAAAAATCACCATATAAATCACAATCATAAGCAGGTACAGAAAGTAAAATCCGTACTTCCACTGAAAGCGAATATCACCCATTATCACATTTCGTTTTCGCATCATAAGCACCACCTGTCTAGTCGAGTCCTGCGCCGGTAATCTCAATGAAGATATCATTCAAGGTCGGCTCGGCACTGTGAATGGAAGTCAGCGCATTTTCAGCAATCAGCTGTTGCAATTTCACATCCCGGCTGATTTCTGATAACACGGCGCTTCCGGTCTGTTCCAATCCATTTTCCTGGTAGGTATAAGTCACCTTCGCCGCACCGCGTGACATAATGAAGTTGTGTGGCGTATCGAGCGCCTTCATCTGACCATCCGCAATAAATACCACCCGGTCACACAGCTCTGTTGCATCAAGCATGTTGTGGGTCGTGATAATAATCGTCTTTCCCTTCTCGCGCTCTTTTCGAATCAGATCCTTCATGGTCTTCGCATTCGTCGGGTCAAGTCCGCTTGTAGGCTCGTCCAAAAAAAGTACTTCCGGATCATGCAGTAATGCTTTGATAAAATTGAGTCTCGACTTCATGCCCTTGGAAAAAGCAGAAACCTTCTTATCTGCGTGATTGTATAAATCAACCTCTGCAAGCAGTTCCTCGATCTCCCGCTTGTTGCCACTGTAGAGTGATGCAAAATACTCCAGATTCTCACGCGCAGTCAGTTTTTCAAACAGGCTCGGGAATTCAAAATCCACACCGATTTTCTCATAGAAATCCTTCTTGTGATTCTTACTCTCCACACCAAGAATCCTTGCGCTTCCCTCATAATTCGTACAGATTCCTGTAAGCACCTTTTGAAGTGTACTTTTTCCTGCACCGGACGGCCCTAGGAACCCGAAGATTTCCCCCTGCCTGACCTGAAAGGTAATATCCTTCAAAAAAGGCGTCTTGTCATAGCTAAAGAAAACCTTGTTTACATCGATGACTGTTTTTTTCTCGTTTGTCTTCTTTTTCTCATTCATCCTAATGTTCCCTGCTTTCTGATTCATTTTTAATATCAGTCTTTCTTCATACTTCACGATTGTTTCTCTTAAACTGCTCCCACTACGGTGATCCAACTAATTGAAGAACCACGCCTTTTATCAGCATGCGCATGCTGTCTTTCCATATTTCTTCTCCAACTTCACACCTGTACATACCACCAAAAATAATCATCATAAATGATCCGACCATCGCATTGGTATCAATGTCCTTTTTTCCTGCCAATTGTTCAAACAGACCATCCCAACGCCCTTCATCTTCCATCCGATGCTTCTCCCAGACATCCTTTGGCAGCTTTTGCAGTATGAGCGCCACGGATTCCGGGTTGAGCAGTACCCTCAGGCAGGAATTGTAGGTAATCTCAAACGCTCCAAGGAACACATCGGTAAGCTCCTCCACACAGTCGCTCCAATCTACCCGTCCGTCTTCCTTCCTTGCTTTCTCCTCTCGTATGTTCATCATTCCCTTGGCAATATATGCATCGACTTCCTCGTGAAAATCCTGGGAGACATCAAATAGAAGCATCTCTTTTGAAGGGTAGAACAAATAGAATGTTCCCTTCGGAATTCCGACTCGCGCCACGAGTTCATCTACGGTTGTCTTCTTTACGCCTTTCTCCTGCATGAGAAGGTTGGCTTCCTGCTTTAATTTTGCAATAATCTGTGCGCGTTCTTCCTCAGAATAAGTTTTTGGCATATGTTTGTTTCCTTTTTGACTATTTTCGTATTTTTAGTCAGTATACTGCGATAGCTGCATTTTGTCAACAAAAAGAAGCCGTAACACTACGACTTCTCTTAAAAACCTGTATGCTGTTGATTCTGACACTACTTTTCTGTCACTGTCGCAAAATCGCAGTAATCCACTTCGGATCCGGCGCCTGCATCGTCTCATCAAATGCCATCTCCTCCATTATGCCCTGCACAGTCGTCCAGAAGCATCTCGACAAAAGTCTCGCATCTCCCTCCCGAAAGACTCCCTTTTTCTGTCCAAGCTCAATCAGCTTTGCACTCGTCTCAATCTGGTTTAATGAGAGCGCAATCTCTCTTGCTTCCCGAGGCATTCCGGCGCGTCTTACCTGCCCCATAAGCACAAACATGTTAAAAATCCACGGTTCTTTTCTTGCATATACAAACAAGTCCTCCAAAAACTTCTCAAAAAACTGCTCCGGCTCATTTGCATCATATTTTCCCGTTACGCGCGTTCCCTCGGCGCCCATTTTTACCAGCTCCACAAGCAGCGCCTCTTTCGATTCAAAATAGTGAAACAAAAGTCCCGTACTCATCGACACCGCCTCGGCAATATCTGTAATTTTCGTGTCATAGTATCCGCGCTTCACAAATAACTCCAACGCGGAAAAAAGAATCATCTTCCGTTTTGCTTCCTTTTGTTCCTTTCTTGTCACTGATGCTGCTCCTTATATATTGATCTCTCTCTTCTGCCTCTTAAGAATTCTTTGAACGGCAAACTTTCCGCTTGTAACCGCGACCGGAAGTCCTCCCGGAGTATATGTCCACTGACCTGCCACCTGTAAGTTTTTCACGCCCTTAACTGCGCCCTTCAGTCTCACAGCTTTTTTCTGCGGAGCAACAGTAAAACTCATATAGCTGCCATGGTAAGCATTACAATAGCGCTCATAGGTAAGCGGTGTCCATGCATCCAGAAACTCTAACTGTCCTGCAAACTGTGAAAACTCCTGCTCAATTCGTTTTGTGATTTCCATTACAAGTCGATCTTTTTCTGCCTGATAGTTTTCTTTTGACAAGGACTTCCAATAAGCAAAATCCTCATGCGACTGATTGATACAGGTTTGCAGTACGCATCTGCCATCCTTGATATAAATCTTATCATATCCATACAGCTTAATACCCATTCTGTCAACTGTCTTTTTTCCAACAGTAAGCGGCTTGATATCCGTAAAAATTGTCGCATCCCGGGGTTCTGACAGCGGTACACTGTATGCCACCTGAAATGCACTTATAATCGGATACGCCTTGGGATTTCCATAAGCTACTTTTAACTCCCGTGGCATATACTTGCTGTCGATTAACCGGCCAAACAGTACATTTGTATCCACCGTTGATATCACATAGTCCGCAGATACTGCTTCTCCACCTGCAAATGTAACTCCAATCGCCTTCCGGTTCTTCACTACAATTGACGCTACGGGTTTGTTATAAAATATCTTTCCGCCAAGCTGCTTAAACCGCTTTTCCATACGAAGCGACAATTGCAAAGATCCTCCAAGCGGAATTTCTCCGTTTCCATTCACTACCGTCGCATACGACACCAAAAAAGAAGTAATTGCATTTTCTTTCGGCAAATAATCACACAACATTTTTTGAATCAATGGATGCTTAAATCGTTTGGCATATTCTTCAATCGAGATATTTCCAAGTTCTTTTGTAATCTTTGGGAAATCCATCATGGTTTTTCCCATCTCGATATAATCCTTAATCTTCCACATATCCATTGGCTTTTCTGCCGGAAACATACATTGCTTGGCATATTCCACATATCGAATAAAGCTTTCTATCTCCTCCCTATCCTCAGGTGATAGTACAATTAGCTCTTTCTTAGTCCGGTTCAAATCTAACCAAAGCGTTGCTTTCTTGCCATTGCTTACTGACGAAAGAAATGTGGACACATCTGCATACTCCGTATCGTCTGTCAGTGCACCAACTTTCTTCCACACCTCATAAAGCGCCGTGTCTTTTCTCGTTCCGGTAAGCCAATGAATACAGTTATCAATATGATAACCCTTCCTGTTCCATCCGGTACACTCGCCTCCTGCAATTACATTGCTCTCATAAATCTCTGCGTCAAACCCTGCCAGTCTTGCATAAATTCCTGCTGACAGTCCGGCAACACCTGCTCCGATAATTATAATCTTTTCCATATGGCACCTCCAACCTTATACTCTTAATTCACAGAACCTGGTATTAACAGTTTCTCATCCATCCAGTCAGCTACAGCATCTATCACTTGCAGCTTCTTATTGGTATGTGTAATAATATCTTATTGAATTTAGATTCCTTATATCATCTTATTTCTTTTTGTCAAGCAAAAAGAGCAGTCGTAAATGACTGCTCTTTCAAAACACATTTAAAATATCACCTGAATCATGGTCCCTTTTCCAAGCTCCGATTGCAACCGAATCTCGCCGTCATGAAGCTCTACGATATGTTTTACAATCGCAAGTCCGAGTCCGGTTCCACCGGTCTCCCTTGAGCGACTCTTATCCACCCGGTAAAATCGCTCAAAGATTCGCTCTCTGTCTGCTTCCGGGATACCGATTCCCGTATCCGAGATGATAAGCTTCGCACTGCCCGCATCCATCTTTATCTCAACGACGACACTACCGTCTTTTACATTGTATCGGATCGCATTCTCAATCAGATTGTCAAAAAGCTCCACGAGCATTCCCCGGTTCGACAGCACCATCGCCCGCTCTCCCTGCAGGGACAGATGAACACCTTTTTTTGCCGCAACCTCCTGCAGAAGCTCGACCCGCTCCTCGGCAACCTCATAGAGATCCTGCGTGGTAAATCCACCTTTTGTCTCGCTGTGATCCAGCTCTGAAAGCCGGATAATATCATTGATCAACGATACTAACCGGTCCGCATTTTTTCTTATATCCCCTGCAAACTTAATCTGTTTTTGCTCATCCACCATACGATTTTCAATGAGTTCCGCATATCCGGAAATGGCAGTTAGCGGTGTCTTTAACTCATGTGAGACATTCGCGGTAAAATCCTGTCTGCTCCTTGCTGCTGCCAGAATATCCTCATGCTGTTCCCGAATACGATTCACAAACGGCGACAGCTCGCGGTACACAGAGTCTGTCGGTACCTGATCAATATTCTCTGCTAGTTCTTTGATCGGAAGCAGCAGTTGTTTTGTGAGCAGGTGGCTGACAAGCACACAGATTACGATAATTAACAGGATAATGATCAGCATGATCGGAATTGCCTGCATAAACACGCTCGTCAGGCTTCTCGCATTGGTTGCGACACGAAGTACCGTACCGTCATCCAAAAGGATCGCCTGATAAAAGGTTTTCATATTCAGCGTGTCCGATTTTCGGATTGACGCACCGCTGCCCTGCTCAAAAGCAGCCTTCACCTCCGGCCGGTTCATATGATTTTCCATCTCACCGATGGCGACATCATTGTCATAGCGGACATTTCCGTCCGCATCAATCCATGTAATTCTTAAATTGTCTTCTGTGTATACATGCTCGCCATCTGCAATTTTGTCAATTCCGGTCGCAGCGAGAATCTCTGCCGTTGCCTTTAAATCTTTACGCACCTGCTCGCCAAACAGGCTGTAGCTGATAAAAACAATACCAAGCATCGTCATGGTTGCAGATAAAATTGCAACCAGCACCAGTCTGATGTTAATTTTTTGCTTCATCCGTTTCTTCCTATTCTGCCAAATATCCTACATTTCGAACTGTCTTGATATACTCTCCGGCTTTTCCCAGCTTATGTCTTAAGGTCTTGATGTGCATATCAACCGTTCGCGATTCCCCCTCATAATAGGTGCCCCACACCTTCGACATAATCTGGTCTCTTGTCAGTACATTTCCTTTATTGATAATGAGATACTTTAACAGCTCATGCTCTTTATAGGTTAATGTCACTTCTTCTCCCGCCACCTGAAGGCTGTGTCTGACATTGTTGATCTCTATTTCATGAAATATGATTTTTTCATCCTGTTCACTCACCGTTCTTCGAAGCAGTGCCTTTACCCGGGAAATCAGCTCCATAACAGAGAACGGTTTTTTCAGATAGTCATCTGCACCGTTTTCTATTCCCCGTACCAGGTCCATCTCCGAGGTTTTTGCCGTTACCATGATCACCGGTAGCTTTCTCGTCTCCGGACGCGTGCGAAGCTTCTTGATTATCTCATTTCCGTTTTCATCGGGAAGCATCACATCCAAAAGCACTAAGTCCGGTAAAATCTGATCTAATTTTGAATAAAAGCTTTTTGCATCGCTAAACACCAAGGTCTCATGTCCGGCACTTTTTAATGCTACTGCCTCGATTTCCTGTATGCTCTCGTCGTCTTCCACAATGTAAATCAGTGCCATCTTACTCCTTCTTTCTCTTTTTTGATTTCTTCTTATCGTCCTTGCCGTTCTTTTTCTCGTTTTTCGTCTGTTTCTTTTCGCTATCGCTATCCTTTATATCGGATATTTCCTTCAATGTATAGACTGCAGAATATTTTTTTACTTCCTCATAGAACCAGTGTGAATGCTTGACTTTATCGCCTAAATATTCATGCGTGTCAAATCCGCCGTTGCTCACCTGTATCATGCATACTGCAATATTCGAGCAATGATCCGATACACGCTCCAGATTCGTGATGATATCCTCCAGTGCAATGCCAAGCTCAATCGTACATTTCCCTGCACGAAGCCGGTCGATATGGCGCTGGCGCAGCTTCACATTCAGTCCGTCGATAACCTCCTCTAACGGCTCCACATATTTTGCGCCATCTAAATCATTTGCAATAAAGGCATCGCACGAACGACTGACAATATCCCGGACCGCCTCTGTCAGAACCAGCAGTTCCTTCCTTGCTTTGGCAGAAAATTCCTGCTTTTGCATACGCATTTCGTCAATCGAATCACAGATATTTACCGCATGGTCTGAGATGCGCTCCAAATCGCTGATACAGTGCAAGATCACAGACAAGCTTCTGCTGTCTGCCTGGGAAAGTCCTTTGCCGCTCAGCTTGACAAGATAAGTTCCAAGCAAATCCTCATAGGTGTCAATCGTTTCTTCCAGCTTCCGTACTTTTTCTGCTTTCTGCGGCGAATACGCATCCAGCAATTCCAGCGCATGAATCATACAATCTTTTGTTGTTGAAGCAATCACCTTTGCGGCTTCCATCGACAGCTCGCAGGCAAAGCCGGGCTGATTTAAGAAGCGCTCATCCAAAATGGCAAATTCCGGTGCAAGATTCTTTTGTGGCAATACCTCTGTCTCTCCCTCTTTATCCGGGACTGACATAATAGAAAGCTTCACTAAAAGTCCGGACAGCGGATACATAAGTACCGCACAGCCAACATTAAAAATACTGTGAATTACTGCCACATCCACTGCACTTGCGCTCGTATCTAAAAATGCGAATGGTGCAATCAGATTCCATCCATAGAATACCACCATAAACACAATCGTACCAATCAGATTAAAATACAGGTGAATGATGGAAGCACGCTTTGCATTTTTGCTGGCACCGACGGAAGAGAGAATGGCGGTCACA
>JAQXMB010000023.1 GCA_029012425.1 bacterium
CGATTTTTCAGCTCATGCCCCATCTCAAAAACTGCAATTTTAAGCTTCGGCTGATTCTCCACCAATTCATACGCGGTAAAGATTCCTCCGGGACCTGCCCCAATAATTACAACATCATACATTCCGATATCCCTCCATAAATAAAGTGACCTGCTGTTCGGTAGTCAACCATTTTGGCGGTTGGTAGAAACGCTTACCCTTTTTGCAAGCTTATACCATAGGAAATTATAAACTACACAGAAGCGGTTTACAAGGATAAATGATTTATGATGTCTTCTTCAAAAAATGATGATACAAAGTAAAATATATAATCATTTGAACTGCCAGAAGACCACCCAGATAATACACCATCACTTGGTAGTTCTCTATGATTCCCAAACTTCCTAAAATACAAAATATCAACATCGAAAAAGAAATCATGAGCGTACCCGATGTATATGCAAGAGAACCTGACCGATCGCGTATTCTTGTCATCATTTCATCCTTTTGCTCAATCATCTGTTTTTCCAGTCTTTCTTCATACTCCTTTGCATGCTTGGGAGAGCTCCAGTACAGAAAATGGTATATTCTCAGTATTCCGGGAACAATTCCCGCACCCGCAAATCCAAAAAACACACCATCAAGCCTTGTTTCCGTAAAAAGTGCCAATAACAAAAACACCGTACCGACCAATACATAGACGACTCCAACTGCTATACTATCCTTTTTCATTTTGACTGCTCCTTTCGTAAATGAATACTTCCTCAATCCTTTTTCCAAAAAAATCTGCAATTTCAAATGCCAAATCTAAAGATGGATTATACTTCCCGGTTTCAATTGCGCTGATTGTCTGTCTGGAAACTCTAAGTGTCTTTGCAAAGGTTTCCTGACTCATGTTCAGCTGCTTTCTCAATTCTTCCACACGGTTTTTCATATCAGTCCTCCTTGTCAAGTTTCCTTTACAACATCAAATTATCACAATCACAAATATTTGTCAAGTTTCCTTTACACAAAAAAATATACATCATATTCCGTAGAATTTCCTATGAAATAAAAAGACAGCGGAAATATCCACTGTCTTTTCTATGCTCGTATAAGTCTCAAATGAGTGATTATTTTTCATTCTTTTCTTTTTTTTCAGCTTTCTCTGCTTTTTTCTCTTTCAAACTCTCTTTCAGCTTATAAATCGCTTCAAAAAGCATCTGATTTGCAATCTGTCCCATACAGCTACCTCCGTAATACACTTTACAACAAAAGAATTCATTCATCCGCTACCACATGATTGCACCGCTTAGCCTACGCAATAGAAAAAAGTGTCATGGGTAATGTAACCGGGGTTACACGCCTCTACGCACGGATGAATTAAAATGATTCTATCACTTATTCGTCTACATTGCTATAGAACATTTCATACTTTTTTATGATATGCTTCAACACTCTATGACATCGTATCGCTTCTTGAGATGATATTATTGCACGCAATCCGTGTGTCCTTTGCAGCAACATACTGCTCTTCTATCAGAAGCTCTCCGATTTCATCTGCAACGATTCTTCCGCACAGGGGATTTTTCACACCCTCGATTCTTCCGATAACCGTTGCATCCACCTCGCTCCGCTCAAACGACAGATCCGTCTCTTCCATCGTACAGTCTTCTAACACCAATCCCTTACAATAGCAAAGCGGCTGTGTTCCGATGATTTTGCAACGGACAAATCTCAGATTCTCGGCATACCAGCCTAAGTACTCGCCCTTTACCACACTGTCAATCACAGTCACATTTTTACTGTGCCAGAACGCATCCTTTGTATCCAGATTGGAGTTTGTGATTGTCATGTGCTCAACATACTGAAACGAGTATTTTCCCTTCATCTTCAAATCATCGATAGTAACATCACTGCACTCAAAAAACGGATACTCACTCTGCAGGCTCGATGACTGAACCTTAATACGATGACTCTTCCAAAATACTTCCGGTGAGATGATATCACAGTCGTTCACCACAATATCCGAACACTCTCGAAGCGCCTTGATTCCATGCAGCTTACTGTGCATAATTGTAATGTCCTCATCATACCACAATGCAGCTCTGCAATTTTCGGTCATCTCACAATCTTTCATCATCGCGTGATTCACATGCCAGAACGGATATCGCAAATTAAAATAACAATTTTCTACCGCAATATCTGCACATTCCTTAAACGCAGACTCACCATCAGCCGGTCCGTCGAATCGGCACTCCTCTACCAGTGTATCCGAAATCCCGTAGAGCGCCCGCTCCTCATCAAACTGTTTCTTACTGATTACTTTCTTCATCTTCTGCTCTCCTCAACGAATAGTTTTTCACATCTTGGACGGAATATGAAAAGTAAAATTGCTTTACATACATTATCAGCGACCATACAAATCCATACCGCCGTCAAACCAAGTCCAAGTATTTTTACACAAATAAATGTGCCCAATATTCTTACTGCCCACATACTGCTCGATTCACACGCAAATACCGGCTTGGTTTTTCCCATTCCATATGCGATTCCTTCCAATACAATCATAAGTCCGAAAAACGGTTCTGAGAAAGAAACCAGCTTCAGCATTTTGCTTCCAAGCATTGCCACCTGCACCGATGGTGTAAAAATCTTCATAAACGGATATGCAAACAGAAAAAGTGCCGTTCCATTTATCACCATAAGAAGAAGGGTCACTGCAATCGATACCCGTTCGGTTGCTTTTAGTTTATGATAATTGCCCTCTCCAATAGAATTTCCGACGAGCGTACTTGTCGCCGCACGCAAGCCGTATCCCGGAATATATACAATCTCCTCTGCCGCAACCGCAATCGAGTGTGCTGCAAAAACGGTTGTTCCCATTCCGGATACCATACCTGCAAATACGACATATCCCAGACAGTTGACAACAGTTGCGCCAAGTGCGGGAAGACCAATCGTAAGCACTTCGCCAAAAATCTCTGTATCAACCTTAATATCCAAAATCGTCGGGCGAAGCTTTTTCTTACGAAGCATCAGCGCAAACATCGCGATTCCACCGATACCAAAGCTGATGGCGGATGCAATCGCGGCTCCCTGAACGCCAAGATGGAACCGATAGATCAATAGGTAGTTTAGTATGACATTCAGAATGTTTTCCGCCACACTGATAACCATTGGCGACTTGGTATCCTTTATCGAGCGAATCATGCTCGCAAAAACTCTTGCCGATGTTCGAAATACCAGGGTAATGCTTGTGATTGTAAAATACATGCTTGCAGGTTTTATAATATCTTCCTCAACACCCATCCAGATCGGAATATACGGGGATAAAACAAGCGCCAGTATTTCCAACAGTATTCCGATTGTAAAAGCATAGATGATGGACTGACCTGCCAATTTTCTTAATTTATCTTCATCACCGGCCCCGTTTGCCTTTGATGCAAGCGCAAGCACGGCAACTGCAATCGCACCCGAAATCGAATGGATTAGCCAGCCAATCGATGTCGTCGTACTCACTGCTGCCGTTGCTTTTTCTCCCAGATGTCCAACCATTGCCGTATCCACATACTGAAGAAGCGTTGCAAGTACTTCCTCAAGAATCGTCGGAATTGACAGTGTAATCAGAGAAATCAACGCCGGTTTGTAATACTTTGGATTATCCGACATTATTCTATCACTCTCCTGCATAATATTTCCTTATCATAGCACATTAACAAAAAATCGCAAGAAAAAATCACTCTAAAACGGCTTTTCCAAAAACAATTCAGAGTGACCTGTTTCTATGATTATCTGACCTATTTCACATAGGTTACAACGATGTTGTCTGCATCAAAATACACCAGTTCTCTTCCGTCCGGAAATATCTTCGTACTTTTTACCTTTGTTGCAAGGTATAATTCATCGTGCTTTTGATAGTCCTCACAATAGCATTTCCAGCCAAGCTCCATCTTTTCGCCATCGATAACCTCCACTTGACGCTCTGCGCTATAAAACTCTGTCAGTCTGCCGTCTTCATCAATGGTAAAAATCCCGCTTCCCGATACACCATTACAGCTTACCACCGCCTTCACATGCGTATCATCAATTTCCTCGTATGTGACAAAATTAGATAACAATGCCGCAGGGTTCATCACGACCGACTCCGCAAGCCAGGAAATCATTCCGGCCTTGTACCCCTGTTCATCATTTTCGTCAAAGATTTGCACATGCTTTGCCAGGATTCCCCTCATCCCGCCTCTACCATCAGCTGTCATATAATCGGTGCCCTCAAAAGGAATTCCAAACATGGACGAGCTGCAAAACGCATTGCGGAAAATCTCATCATAAAACAACCACAAATCATAATCCATCTTCAACTGCTTCCCCGACTTCGTGTCGAACACAAAATCTGTCTGCTCAAAAAAAGCATTTACAACCTGATACTTCGGAAAATTCTCTAACCCGATATATTGACAATATCTCTGCAGCGGTTTCGGAAGCTTTTCGATTTCTTCTTTTGTACAAACCTCCTGCTTCATCTCCACCTGATTTGCACGCTCATTCATTTTTGCAATGAATTTCTTCTTCTCGGGAGAAAAAGACGACCTGAAATAAACAATTACCGAAACAACAATAACTACGATTACTGCGATCACTACAACAAATCCTTTTGTCATGTCATGCTTCTCTTGCTCTTTCAAACGATAAATATCTTGTTCCCTGAAAGCTTAATCTTCCGGTATCACCTTCCACCAGCATTCCATATTCTGTGCCGGAAACAGAAAGCTCCATCCGATCACCGCTTTCCACTTCAAAAGTCACGAAATAGTTCGTGGTGGATGTCGTATGAAACCCTTGTGCTCCTGTCGCATTTCCTCCATTCGCATGATGATGGTGCGATACATCCATTCTCTTTGAAACAACTGTTGCATCAACAGTTAATCTCGGAGAATGATTATTCTTATTCCATGTTTTAAGCCCTGATATCGCAGTTGCAATAAATAACGCGATCACAATTCCAAATACCAGTATAAACATAATCGGAAATAATCCGCCCATGAATCCAAATCCCATTTTTTTGTCTCCTTTATTCTTCCATTTTATTAATCTCTGATAAGTCTTTTCATATCGCAGCTCTCTTGCTTCTATTATGTCTGCCGACATGATAACAATAAGAAAAAAATATGAACTGTTTCTTCTCGTACTATTATATCATTTAATACCTCAGATGTTCAATTCCCCTTCCGCAAATGTATATTCCGGTGTTCGAAACGGATATTGTATTTCATCTGCATAATACCAGGGGTCATCCTCATGGTTTTCATTTTTCAGCACATGAAATTCCTGTGCAGGCATATAACCCTGTGCCAGGAAAAATGCTGCAAGACTTCCCGCCTCGGTTTCCGTTCTGGTATACCCTACCGGCGTCTGAATACGCTCAGCCAGACTCATTCCCTGCTCGTTGATGACTGTCTGTACCTCTTCCATCTGAATTATTTCTTCTGCAATCTCAGTTTTTTGACTGTCAGATTCCACATCATCCGGCTCCTGACAGTTTTCTTCTTCATAATCTGCTTCCTCGCTTTGTATATCCTGATTGTTACCGCATGCCACTAAAGTAACCGTCATACCAAGAACAACCATCATCCGCTTGATTTTTCCCAAAATATGTAATACATCCTCTCTTCCAATAGTTTTTTTGTCGAAAAAGGGATTCCGTCCAATCGGAATCCCTCTGATTCATATCTTGTCAGGTCGTACGATATCATACACAACCATTATTTATCCTTGTACATATATTGCTTCATCTTTTGTCCAAAAGCAAGGCAATGAATGACGCCTGCCAGACCCAGAACAAACATGACAACAGCTGCGCCGGAGCCCTTCCCGTATCCAAATAATGTGACAAGTGTTTCCGAATACTGATGCCTTTCCATGAAAGGCTCAAAGATATGATCAACCATATATCCGCCAAGGAAAAGTCCAACCGGAATGGTAAAAAACTGCAGTGTATTTCTGCATGCATATACCCTTCCCTGCAGTTCAACCGGTACGGTACTCCGGAAGATTACATCATAGTTGGCACTCATCACCGGGACAAGCACCCAGCCAATTACCTGACCCATACACCAGACCCACGGCTCTCTGCTAAACGCGAGCATAAAATTCTCAGTTCCCATGGATATCAGCATCGTAAGATATACAACCCTCATACGATTCCTTGGTTTTGGAAGTATTGACACAAGCAGGCTTCCAAAAATCATGGCAATCCCTGCAAACGATGTCACCACGCCAAGCACCACCGTACCACCCTTCGGATTGGGAATTACAAACCCGGGCAAGGCACCATCAAATGCTGACGCAACCAAATTGATTCCGGACAGAAATAAAATCATAGTCAGAATCATTGGTGTATTCTTCAGAAATACAATGCCTTCTTTTGCGAGTGCAAGAACACTCTCCCGTTTGTCAGAAGCCACCACCGGAATCCTGATAAAAAGAAGAAGCGCCAGAAAAGCAACCACGAAGGTTCCCAGGTCAACGGCAATCACAAGTTCCAGACCTGCCAATCCGTAAACAGCGGTTGCAAGCAACGGATTCAAAATGGAAATCATTGATCTTGACAAGGACTGCAATCCACTTGCTCTCTGATACTGTTCTTTGGGAATCAAAAGTGTTGTTGTCACCTCGGATGCAGGCTGCTGCACCGTATTCATCAATCCGGACACCGCATTGATGGCGTACAGATGCCACCCTTCCAGACGATTGGTAAGATACAATCCCAGCACGACAACTGTGCTGAGCGCTGCCAGCAGATCACAAACCAGCATGGTTTTTTTCTTATCAAACCGGTCTGAGATTGCCCCTGCAAAGATGCTCATAAGCACATACGGTGCATACGAACATATGGTAAGAGTTGCCGTCTTTAACGATGAACCGGTCTGCTCATAAAGCCACAGTGTAAGTGCAAAAGCAGTCATGGCGCTGCCAAGCTGCGACAGGCTTTGCGTACTCCACAGTATCAAAAAAGGTCTTAAATCTTTCAAATTTGTTTTCGTTATTCTATTTTTCATTTCTTTGCTCCTTAGAATTATTATTCTTTTCTTTTGAAGCAAAGTCTGAGGCTATCTATGAATCCTCCATACAGTTCCTCAAACCCTGCATGGAGCATTTGCAATACACAATTCCATATCCTATTTCCTTTCTCTGTGCGTTATTTTATCATCATCATGTACATTTCACAATAATATGTTGTAATTTTTCATTGGTCATCCATTATTATGAATATTTTGAACTTGACAGTCATAATAGCTCGATTTATCATGACCAAAAATAATAAAACCGTTCACAATGCATTCGGGAGGATCGTTCAATGCCCAGAAAATTAACCCCGGAAGAAATCGGACTTCAAAAGGATTTCATGTATCAAAAGGCTGTCTCGCTGATTAAACAGAAAGGCCTGCGCAGCATTACTGTAGAGGATATTACTGACGCCACGCAGATGGCGAAAGG
>JAQXMB010000024.1 GCA_029012425.1 bacterium
GTAAATGATTTATCCGATAATTATGTTTTTTCAGACGAGTTTCTTGCAAATAGTAAACGATATTTTCTGCAAGGAAACCAGACAACCGGTATTGCTCTGGAAAATGGTAAAGTTGTGGCTTGTGCAACCATGGCATATATTGAATTAATGCCTACATTTTCCCATCCTACCGGCAATAGAGCACATCTGATGAATGTCTATACAAATGCCAGTTACCGCAGGCAGGGTGTGGCGCGTAAGCTTGTGCAGATGTTGATAGATGAGGCGAAAGAAAAGGGAGTTACAGAAATCAGTCTGGATGCGACTGATTTAGGCAGACCGCTTTATGAAGCGCTTGGATTTTGCGCATCGGATGAGTGTATGGTAATGAATTTGATGGGATAAAATGTTTTACAGAAGTACTAGAGCGCTTCGCGTAGTCAGACGCGGGGAATGCCGATGGAGGTGGAAAGCAATGAACCAGAATACGACAACATTTGCATTAAAAGGAGATATCGTATATGCTGTTGACAAAGATCATATTGTAACGCAAAAGGACGGATATCTCGTCTGTGAGAAAGGAAAAAGTGCCGGCGTATTTAAGGAGCTTCCCGCAAAATATTCCGGAATAAAAGTCGTTGACCATACCGGAAGGTTAATCGTGCCCGGAATGACCGATTTACATGTGCACGCGCCGCAATACACTTACCGGGGCATCGGCATGGACCTAGAGCTTTTGGAATGGTTGAACACACATACATTTCCGGAAGAGGTAAAGTACGAAAACCTTGCATACGCTGCCAAGGCCTATTCCTATTTCACCTATGATCTGCAAAGATGCTTTACGACAAGGGCGGTGGTGTTTGCAACGGTTCATACGGACAGCACAATAGAACTCATGGACCAATTGGAAGCATCCGGCATGATTACCTATGTCGGCAAGGTCAACATGGACCGCAACAGCGTCTGTAATCTGGAAGAGAAGGACGCAGAAACCTCTCTCCGAAACACCGTAGAATGGTTAGAAAAAATCGAGGGAAGATACCGGAACACAAGCCCCATCATCACCCCGAGATTCATTCCGTCCTGCACGGATGAATTAATGAGCGGACTGGGAGCTTTAGCGGCGAAAAAGCAGCTTCGCATCCAGTCCCATCTGTCCGAGAATCCGTCAGAGATCCAGTGGGTGCGTGAGCTGGTGCCGGCGTCAACCTCCTATGCGAATGCGTATGAGATGTTTGGGGCAATGGGAAGTCCTGACAGACCAACCATCATGGCGCATTGTGTATACAGCGGGCCGGAGGAAATGGCGATCATGCAAAAGTACGGAACCTTTATCGCACACTGCCCGGAATCCAACATGAATCTGACCAGCGGAATTGCGCCGGTAAGAAAATTTTTAGATGCAGGGATGAAGGTAGGACTTGGAAGTGATGTGGCAGCAGGCTCCTCTATGGATATGCTGAAAACCATGCTGTGTACACTGCAGGCTTCGAAGATGTATTTTCGTCTGGTGGATAACAATGCCAAGGCGCTCACCTTTGAAGAAGTATTTTATCTGGCAACAAAAGGTGGCGGAGCGTACTTTGGAAAAGTAGGTTCCTTTGAAAAAGGATATGATTTTGACGCCGTAGTGCTGGATGACAGTCTTATGGTTTCCATGAGGGAAGTGACGGTTCGTGAAAGAGTGGAGCGGGCTGTGTATAACGATGCGGACTGCATCATTATGGACAAATATGTGGCAGGAACACAAATCTGGAAAAAACAATGCGTGTAGTTGTTTCGTTTGACAATATGAATGAGACAGAAAAACAAGGGCATACGATCGGCCTGATGCGCGCAGTAAGTGGGAAAGGAATGAACGCATGCAATATCGTAAGAACCAAAAAAACGGAGACGAGCTTTCTGTACTAGGGTATGGATGCCTGCGCTATACCAAAAAGGGCGGCTCCATCGACCAGGAAAAAGCAGAAAAGGAGATGGCACTTGCAATCGAGCGGGGTGTGAACTATTTTGATACAGCCTATACCTATGGCGGAAGTGAGGCGTGTCTTGGAAAGTTTCTGAAAAAATACGGCTATAGAGACCGCGTGAAAATCGCAACGAAGCTCCCACACTATTATATAAAGAAGCTTGACGATATGGAGCGCTACTTTGCAGAGGAGCTTGAGCGGTTGCAGACCGATTACATCGATTATTATCTGATGCATATGCTCAACGATCCGGCAACCTGGCAGCGACTGACCGATCTTGGAATCAGAGACTGGATTGCAGAGAAAAAGGAAAAAGGAATCATTAAGAATATTGGTTTCTCTTTCCACGGCGGAACCGCGCAGTTTAAGGAACTGATTGATTCTTACGACTGGGATTTCTGTCAGATTCAGTACAACTACATGGATGAGTACAATCAGGCAGGACGCGAAGGTCTCGAATATGCACATGATCATGGAATTCCGGTCATCATCATGGAACCCCTTCGCGGAGGACGGCTGGTCAACCAGCTTCCGCCGGATGCCGTCAGTGAGTTTAAAAAGGCTGATGCAAATCGCTCTCCTGCAGAATGGGGACTGCGCTGGATCTGGAATCATAAGCAGGTGAATGTGATATTATCCGGTATGAATGATGTGGCACAGGTGGAAGAGAATTGTCGCATCGCTTCCTTAGCGCAAATCGGAGACTTTGGAGACAAAGAGATGGAATTGTTTGAGCGCGTGAAGACCGCGATCAATGCCAGCGTAAAAGTGGGCTGTACCGGTTGTGGTTACTGTATGCCGTGCCCGCAGGGCGTTGATATTCCGACAAGCTTCTCATGTTATAATCGAAGCTATACGGATGGATGGTTCACCGGATTAAAGACTTATTATCAGTGTACCTCACTGCGAAAAAACAAGACAATCGCTTCCAAATGTGTCGGTTGTGGAAAGTGTGAGAAGCATTGTCCGCAGAAGATTCAGATTCGCGAAGAACTGAAAAATGTCAAAAAACGACTGGAGGGACCGGCATATCAGGCAACACGAATTGTGCTTGACCGGGTATATAAATATTAATTGGGGTCTGAATAGTTACAATATTGGAAAAAAGATGGCATGTGGATGATGAAGTTCATATGCCTTTTTTGCCTCTATAGCATATATTTGAGCAAATAATTGCAAAAATTCCTACAATTTCTAGTAATTTTTTTCTAAATAAAAAAGGAAATATGTCAAAAACGCGTAATAGTAATAAATAGGCATCGATATTGACCGATTTTTGCAGGAGAAAGAAATCTGCGAAGGGAGGCAGATATATATGACAATACGCGAAGAACTGGAAAAGCGTCAGCACTCGGTACTCAGTCCGCATGCGTGCTTTGACGAGAATTCGAGAGGAAGAGACCGCGAGGAACCACAGTGTGACATCCGACCGGTGTTTCAGCGAGACAGAGACCGCATTCTTCACAGTAAGGCGCTTCGCCGGTTAAAAAATAAGACACAGGTATTTCTCACACCGAAGGGCGATCATTATCGCACCCGGTTGTCGCATACACTCGAGGTATCGCAAAATGCCAGAACCATTGCCAAAGCATTGCGCTTAAATGAAGACCTTGTCGAAGCGATTGCACTCGGACACGATCTTGGGCATACACCATTTGGACATGCGGGAGAGGCAATGTTAAACGAGCTGTGCGAGGGTGGATTTGCACATAATGAACAGAGTGTACGCGTGGTTGAGTGTCTGGAAAAGGATGGGGAAGGATTAAACCTGACCTGGGAGGTTCGTGATGGAATTCGCAATCATCAGACGAATCGGATGCCAAGCACACTCGAGGGAAAAATTGTTCGCCTGTCTGACAAGATTGCTTATATCAACCATGATATCGACGATGCGATCCGTGCAAAGATTCTGACCGAGGAGGATATTCCACTCGAGTATCGTAAGGTGCTCGGCGGTTCGACCAAGGACCGGCTGGATACGCTGGTACATAATATCATTACCAACAGTATGGATAAGGATGATATCTGCATGTCACCGGAAGTGGAAGAAGCAATGCAGGGACTTCGCCGCTATATGTTCGACAATCTCTACCGCAACTCCGTTGCCAAGGTGGAGGAGACAAAGGCAAAGGAGCTGCTTCGCAAGCTGTTTTATTTCTATATGGATAATCCTGAGGAGATGCCTGCACAGTTTACATTGATGATTGCGCAGGGAGAAAAGCAGGATCGCGTGGTATGTGATTACATCGCAGGAATGACCGATCAGTATGCGATTGCGAAATTCAACGAATATTTTGTGCCGTTGGCATGGCAGATGATTTAAGAATAGAAAGAAGAGGTAGACAATGCCTTTTTACCCGGACGATTTGATTGAGGAGGTGCGCTCCCGAACGGATATCGTGGATGTCATCTCTCAATATGTACGATTACAAAAACGGGGCAGCAATTATGTGGGGCTGTGTCCGTTTCACAATGAGAAAACGGGCTCCTTTTCCGTCTCACCGAGCAAGCAGATGTACTATTGCTTTGGATGTGGTGCGGGCGGTAATGTGATGTCATTTCTGATGAACTATGAAAATGCGTCCTTCCCGGAGGTGGTGGAGGAACTGGCGGAACGGGCAGGCGTGCAACTGCCAAAGCGCGAGGCGACCCCGGAGGAGCGAAAGCGTTCTGATAGAAAAAGTAAGCTTTTAGAGATTCAAAAGGAAGCCGCGAAGTATTTTTATGCGTTGCTTCGCAATCCGAGAGGCAAATTTGCATATGATTATTTTCGCGGGCGTAAGCTCAGCGATGAGACGATGCGCAAATTCGGGCTTGGCTATTCAGACAAATATCAGGATGATTTGTATAAGTACCTGAAATCAAAAGGATATGAGGATGAGCTGCTAAAGGATTCCGGTCTCGTATTTATTGATGAGAAAAAAGGCGGAAGCGATAAGTTCTGGAACCGGGCGATGTTCCCGATTATGGATGTGCGCGGCAAGGTGATCGGCTTTGGTGGTCGTGTGATGGGAGAGGGAGAACCCAAATACTTAAACTCTCCGGAAACACCGATTTTTGATAAATCAAGAAACCTGTATGCACTCAATATCGCGCGTTCAACCAAGAAACCTCAGATGCTGTTGTGCGAGGGATATATGGATGTGATCGCGCTGCATCAGGCAGGCTTTGACAATGCGGTGGCTTCGCTTGGAACGGCATTTACGCCGGGCCATGCAAATCTGCTGAAACGCTATACGAAGGAGATCTATCTGACCTTCGACAGTGATGGCGCGGGAGTCAAGGCTGCGCTTCGGGCGATTCCGATTCTTAAGGAAGCCGGACTTACCTGCAAGGTGATTCATATGGAGCCATACAAGGATCCGGATGAGTTTATCAAGGCGCTTGGCGCCGAGGAATATCAGAAACGAATTGACCATGCCGAGAACAGCTTCTTTTTTGAAATTCGGATTCTGCAGAAAAACTATGATATGGACGACCCGGAGAGCAAGACGGCATTTCAAAATGAAGTTGCCCGTAAGCTGTTAGGATTTTCGGAAGGTCTTGAGCGGGAGAATTACATTGTTGCAACCGCAGAACGCTTTCATATCAGCATAGAGCTGCTTCGGAAGCTGGTTAATCAGATGGGCATGAAAGGTGATGGCCCCGAGACAAAATCCGAGCAGGGCTTAAAATCCGGAACAAATCACAAGAACAAGCGGCCGTCAGGTCGTATTCAGGCACAGCAGCTTTTGCTCACCTGGCTGGTGGACAAGCCACAGCTCTATCAAAAGATCAGCGCAAGGGTGCGTCCGGAGGATTTTTCGGAGGAGCTGTATCAGAAGGTGGCTGCACTTTTGTATGAGCAGTGCGAAAACGGGAATGCAAATCCTGCGCAGATTATCAGTCTCTTTGAAGATGAGAATGAACAGCGGGAGGTTGCTGCATTATTTCATGCGAGAATTCCCAGCTTTGATTATGAGCGGGATATCGATAAAGCACTTGAGGATGTCATTGGCAGAATTACGCGTGACAGTCTGGGAGTGAAAAAAGAACAGGTGGATGTGACGAACCTTGAAGATTTACAGCAATATATCAATGCAGTCAGCGTAAGTAAGCGCTAGAATGAGCGGATAAGCATATTTTTTCTAAATTCGGACAACATATATACGAACCATGAGAGGATGGAATCAAAATGGAAAACAAAAAAACAACGAAAGCAAAAACCGAGAAAGAAAAGGCAGCAGAGCAGGCATCCGGAGCAGAGCAGGAGGCATTTGTCGCAAGATTAAATGAACTGCTTGGAATTGCCAAGAAAAAGAAAAACATGCTGGAGTATCAGGAAATCAGCGAATATTTCAAAAACATGAACCTCAATGCTGAGCAGTTTGAGGAGATTTTGGAATTTTTAGAGGCGCACAATATCGATGTGCTTCGTATTTCCGATGATGACGATGACGATATTCTTCTCGATGATGAGGACGAGGTAGAGGTTGAGCAGATTGACCTGAGTGTTCCGGATGGTGTCAGCATTGAAGACCCGGTGCGCATGTACCTCAAGGAGATTGGTAAGGTGCCGCTGCTTAGCGCAGAGGAGGAGATTGAGCTCGCAAAACGAATGGAGCTTGGTGATATGACCGCCAAGAAGCGCCTGGCTGAGGCGAATCTTCGTCTCGTGGTCAGCATTGCAAAACGATATGTTGGTCGCGGAATGCTGTTTTTGGATTTGATCCAGGAGGGTAACCTGGGTCTGATCAAGGCGGTTGAAAAGTTTGATTATCGTAAAGGATACAAATTCTCTACCTATGCAACCTGGTGGATTCGTCAGGCGATTACCCGTGCGATTGCAGATCAGGCGCGTACAATTCGTATTCCTGTGCATATGGTTGAAACCATCAACAAGCTGATTCGTGTGTCTCGTCAGTTGCTGCAGGAGTTAGGCCGTGAGCCTTCTCCGGAGGAGATTGCTGCCGAGATGAACATGCCGGTTGAGCGTGTCCGTGAGATTTTAAAGATTTCCCAGGAACCGGTTTCTCTGGAGACACCGATTGGAGAGGAAGAGGATTCTCATCTCGGAGATTTTATTCAGGATGATAATGTGCCGGTACCCGCTGACGCAGCGGCATTCACTCTGCTGAAAGAGCAGCTTGAGGAAGTACTTGACACATTGACGGAGAGGGAGAAGAAGGTATTAACACTTCGTTTTGGTCTTGAGGATGGCCGTGCACGCACGCTTGAGGAAGTTGGAAAAGAGTTCAATGTAACGCGTGAGCGTATCCGTCAGATTGAGGCAAAAGCGCTTCGTAAACTGCGTCATCCGAGCAGAAGCAGAAAGCTGAAGGATTATTTAGAGTAATATGAATCGATTATCAAGGCGTTTATCACACATTGCGGATATGGTATCAAAGACCCCGGTGCTCGCAGATGTGGGTACGGATCATGGGTATCTGCCGATTGCACTCTTGCAGCGTAAAAAAATAGAGCGTGCGATAGCAATGGATATCAATGCCGGACCACTTGCGCGTGCAAATGAGCATATCGCAAGAGAACAACTGGGGGAATACATACAGACAAGATGCTCGGACGGGTTGGCCGGGCTTGGTGCCGGTGAAGCGAATACGGTAGTAATTGCCGGAATGGGCGGACAGCTCACGATCAATATCCTAAAGCGTAAAGCAGAGATTGTGCGCATGCTGGACGAACTGATTTTGGAGCCGCAATCCGACATCCATCTTGTAAGAGCGTATTTGCGAGAACAAAACTATCTGATTGAAGCAGAGGATTTTGTTTTGGAAGATGGAAAGTATTACCCGATTCTTCGCGTATTACCACGGAAAGCGGATGCATCGCGCAGACAGGCTGATGAGTTGAAGCTTCCGATGGAAGTGCTCGATGCATACGGCCCGTGTCTTTTGAGAGACCGGCATCCGGTATTGGTTTCATTTCTTGAAAAAGAAAAGAAGCAGAATGATGTGGTCGAGAAAAACTTAATGCTTGCCCAAAATCAAAATGAACGCATTTCAGAGCGCTTAAAAGAGATTCGTGAGAAAAAACGCCGCAACGAAATGGCGCTTAAGTATTTGAATGCATAAGTCATGCGGGAGGGAGAAGAAAACAGTTATGGTATTGGATGAGATCATTGCGGTACTTGAGATGATTGCACCGGAACAGATGGCACTTGATTGGGACAATGTCGGACTGCTGGTCGGCGACAGAGCGCAGGACATATCGTCCATTTATGTTGCACTGGATGCAGATGATTATGCCATTGAACAGGCGAAGGCGAAGGGAGCCGGGCTTCTTTTGACCCATCACCCGCTCATTTTCTCACCGCTTCGCCGCGTGAACGGGGATTCCTTTATCAGCAGGCGCGTGGTGAAGCTGTTGCGTAGCAATATGAACTGTTATGCAATGCATACGAATTTTGATGTTGCAAGGATGGGTGAGCTTGCAGCAGACCGACTGGAACTTCGTAACTGCTGTCCGCTGGAATACTGTTTGACTGTCGATGACAAAGCGATGGGGATCGGCGTTGTCGGTGATCATCCGGATGCGGACGGAATTTCTCTGGCAGAACTTTGCGAGCAGACGAAGCAGGCATTTGGACTTGATGCCGTTCGACTGTTTGGAGATACCGTGCAGCCGGTACATAAAATTGCAATCAGTCCGGGTTCCGGAAAAAGCATGATTGGAGAGGCGATTGATGCCGGAGCGCAGGTGCTGATTACGGGAGATATCGATCACCACAGCGGCATTGATGCACTGGCGCAGGGTCTTTCGATCATCGATGCCGGACATTATGGATTGGAGCACATATTTATAGATTATATGACACAGCAGCTAATGACACAGCTTTCGGGCGTATCTGTATATGCACAGGAACACCGTGAGCCGTTTGCCACCTTATAGCTGAAAAGGGGGTACAACTATGAGTAAGGTTTTGATTGGACAACAAGAGGTGACTTACGAAAACGGAACAACCTTTGAGCAGATTGCGAAGGATTATCAGAAAGATTACGACAAACAGATTGTTCTGGTTTTATTCAATCATCGTCTGCGTGAGCTTGGAAAGAAGCTTGAGGAGGATGGCGAGCTTTCATTTATCACTTCTGAGCACAAGGCCGGTGTAAAGGCTTACCGAAGAAGTGTGGTTCTGCTTTTGCAGAAAGCAATCAGCAATCTTTACGGAAAAGATGGTGTAAAGGTTCGTATCTTACAGACGAGCGGAAACGGACAGTACTGTGAGCTTACCGGGAAGGCGGTTGATGAGCAGGTAATCGATGAGATTCGCGCAGAGATGAAGCGTCTTTCAGAAGCGAATCTTGTAATCGAAAAGGAGTCGCTGTCAACGAGAGATGCCATCCGTCTGTTCAGGGAGAATGGAATGCCGGACAAGGAGAAGCTGTTTGGCTATCGCCGCAGCAGCCATGTCAATGTCTATAAACTAGATGGATACTGCGATTATTTCTACGGATATATGGTTCCGTCCACCGGATATATCAAAAAGTTTGACCTGACAAAATATCGTGACGGATTTGTGCTTTTGTATCCGGATCGAAAAACAGACGAAGTGGCACCGTATCAGCCGTCAGAGAAGCTGTTTACCACGCAGTGGAACTCCAGCAAATGGGGCGAGCAGATGCATGTAAAAAACATCGGCGAGCTCAATGAGGCAATTGCAACCGGTCGCATTCAGGATATCATTCTGATGCAGGAAGCGGAGATGGAAGCCCGTATCGGCGAGCTGGCGGATTTGATCGTAAAATCAGGAAACAAGAAATTTATTATGATTGCAGGTCCTTCCTCTTCCGGAAAGACAACCTTTTCACATCGCCTGTCGATTCAGTTGTCAGCGCGTGGTCTGCATCCGCATCCGATTCCGCTTGATGATTATTATCTGGATCGGGAGTTTTGTCCGCGCGATGAGGACGGCAAGCTTGATTTCGAGTGTCTGGAATCGCTTAATGTCGAACAGTTTAATAAGGATATGTCTGCATTGCTTCGCGGTGAGCGCGTAGAGCTGCCGATTTTCAATTTCAAAACCGGAAAACCGGAGTACAAGGGAAGGTTTATGCAGCTGGGAGACGATGATATTCTTGTCATTGAGGGTATTCACGGACTGAACGATAAACTGAGCTATTCGCTACCGAAGGAAAGCAAGTTCCGGATTTATATCAGTGCGCTCACACAGCTTGCGATTGATGAACATAATGCACTTCCCACGACAGACGGAAGATTGATCCGACGCATTATCCGAGATGCAAGAACGCGCGGTACGAATGCAAGAGAGACAATTGCAATGTGGGATTCCGTACGAAGAGGAGAGGAGAAGAATATCTTCCCGTTTCAGGAAAGCGCAGACTATATTTTCAATTCAGCATTGATCTATGAACTGGCAGTGTTAAAGGTATATGCAGAACCGCAGCTGTTCAATATTCCCGTGGATTGTCCGGAGTATTTGGAGGCAAAGCGATTGCTGAAATTCCTCGACTATTTCCTCGCAATTCCGAGTGAGAACATTCACCACAATTCACTGATTCGCGAATTTATCGGTGGAAGCTGTTTTCATGTGTAAAGTAATGCAAACGGAGCAGATGCAGTCGATGCAGACATAGTTTTTGCAGAATTGGAGAGAAAACACTTTGGATAAATATAAGGTGAAAATCAACCCACAAGCAATACGCGAATTAGATAGTATTTATGAATATATCGCAAACGAGAGACTGGCGCCTGAAAATGCAAAAGGGCAAGTTTATAGAATTAAGAAAGCGATATTGAGTTTAGACACCTTTCCGCAGTCTCATCAAGAGCGAAACGAGGGCAGATTTGCCGGAAAGGCCTTAATCTTTGAATAGGTAACTCATATTCCTTTCTTTACAAAATCTCCTTGCATATGCACACAAAAGATGGCATAATTAAAAATCGGTTGAGCAGGACAAATGATCGCGGCTGCAAGTGTCGAAAGACCGCAGGTGAGGAAAGTCCGGGCTTCATAGGGCAGGATGCCGGATAACATCCGGTGGAGGTGACTCCCAGGCCAGTGCAACAGAAATATACCGCCACCGATTCCGGTGGTAAGGGTGGAAAGGCAGTGTAAGAGACTACCGTGCGGCTGGTAACAGCCGTAGCCATGTAAACCCCATCCGAAGCAAGACCAGAACGAAGCGATGACGTGGCCCGCCAGCTTCAG
>JAQXMB010000025.1 GCA_029012425.1 bacterium
AAATGCCGATGAGATGTATTATTATGTGAAGAAGCATCAGGAGGAGCTGAAAACGCTTTCGAAAAACTATCTGTCAAAACGGAAAAACCGTGTAAAGGAATACTATTCCATGGCACTTTCCTGTGCGGGTAGCGATGCTTCACAGGCGAATGCGGTGGTTGATATTTACCTGCATATGTCGGATCCGAAAAAGAATCTGCAGAAACTCAACATTGCAATTGTAAAGAAGTTCGGACAGGAACAGGGTAGCTTCTATTATAAAATTTTGAAGAAACACATACGGGTCATGAGTAAGCTGTAGGCTTGATATGATCAGGAGGAATTCATAAAATGATGAGAATAATTATTGCCGGTGATGGCAAGGTCGGTTCCATTCTTGCAAGACAGTTGTCGGAAGAAGGCTATTATGTGACATTGATTGACCGGAACGCACAGGTTTTGCAGAAGACGGAGGAGCGATATGACATTATGGCTGTACAGGGTAACTGTGCATCCATGGATGTGTTGGAACAGGCAGGCGTCAAGAGCGCAGATTTGCTGATTGCCGTGACAAGTGCAGATGAAATCAATCTCTTGTGCTGTCTGACTGCGCATGGCATGAACAAAGACCTGCACACAATTGCCCGTATCCGTAACCCTGAATATTCAGAACAGATTGCGCGCATGCGTGATACCTTTGCGTTGTCAATGACGGTCAACCCGGAGAAGCAGACGGCCGTGGAGATTGAGCGTCTGATCAAACTCCCCGGATTTTTGAAGCGGGATACTTTTGCAAAGGGTCGTGTTGAGATTGTCGAGCTTCGCGTGGATGCAGACAGCCGGCTCTGCAATCGTTCGCTGCTGGATCTGGATGGAATCGTCGGCTGTAAGATTCTTGTATGTACCGTACTTCGTGGCGGTCAGGCATACACACCGGACGGTAACTTTACACTTCAGGCGGGAGACCGTATTTTTGTTACGGCGCCGTTTGAAAATCTTACGGTACTGCTCAAAAACTTAAATATTATTACGCATAAAGTAAAACGGGTCATTCTCTGCGGTGGCGGAAGAGTCAGCTACTACCTTGCAAAACAGCTCAACGAGAGTGGAATTGATGTGCGTATTATTGAAAGCGATTACGAGCGCTGCATTCATCTTTCCGCGCTTTTACCGAATGTGACAATAATAAACGGTGATGCCAGCGATGAGACTCTGCTGGAGAATGAGGGGCTCAAGGATGCGGATGCGCTGGTTACATTAACGGGCTTGGACGAGTTAAATATGGTGATCTCTTTGTTTGGTTCCATTCGGAAAGTGCCGCAGGTAATTACCAAATTAGGCCGCGTGGACAACTCGCATGTACTTGACAAGATTCCGGTTGGAAGTACGGTCAGTCCGAAGATGCTCTGCAGTAATTCGATTGTACGGTATGTGCGTGCACTGAAAAACCAGACCGGTGCTGCGCGTTCTGTACACAGTATTGCGGACGGACATGCAGAAGCATTGGAATTCCGTGTGGACGAGACAGCGAGGCATATCGGAGAACCGTTCAAGAAGATTCGTCTGAAAAAGAATGTTCTGATTGTCTGTATTACCAGAGGCACCAGGTATGAAATACCGAATGGTGAATCAAGTTATGCAAAGGGCGACAGTGTGATTGTTGTTACGAATGGAGATACGGTAATCAGTCAGTTTAATGATATTTTTGAGGTTTAGCTATGAGTTATCGCATGATAGGAAGATTTCTCGGTAAAATCATTTTGATCGAGACTGTTTTTATGGTGCCGGCACTGGTTATCAGTATGTGTAATGCGGAGTTTGGCGCGGTTCGGGCCTTTGTCATTACGATTGTTGTGACCCTGCTTGCAGGTGGAATCCTGACAGGAATCACGAGAGGGACAAAAGAAGGATTTCGTGCAAGAGAAGGATTGGTCTGTGTAGGAATCAGCTGGATGGTTCTTGGATTGTTTGGCGCACTTCCGTTCTTTTTGTCCGGCAGCATTCCAAACTATATCGATGCACTGTTTGAAATTGTTTCGGGATTTACGACGACCGGAGCATCCATTCTTCCTGAGGTAGAGAGTCTTCCATATGGAATTCTTTACTGGAGAAGCTTTAGTCACTGGTTGGGTGGTATGGGAGTGCTGGTATTTCTGCTTGCTGTCACGACCGGTGATGAGCGAAGCAAGGGTTTTACCATGCATCTTTTACGCGCAGAGAGTCCGGGACCGAAGGTTGGAAAGCTTGTGCCCCGCATGAAGGAAACCGCAGAGATATTGTACCTGATGTATATTCTTTTGACGGTGCTTAATATTGTATTCCTTCTGATTGGGCGTATGCCGGTGTTTGATGCGGTTTGTACTGCATTCGGAACCGCAGGAACCGGAGGCTTTGGTGTGAAAAATGACAGTATTGCAGGGTACAGTCCGTATATTCAGAATGTATGTACCGTGTTTATGCTGTTTTTTGGAGTAAATTTCAGCTGCTATTACATGCTGCTGCTTCGTCAGGTAAAAAATGTATTTAAGGACGAGGAGCTTCGCACATACCTTGGAATTGTGCTTGGAAGCATCGTTCTGATTATGATTAACCTGAGAGGGTATTACAGTTCATTTGGTGAGGCACTTCGACATGTTGCATTTCAGGTGGCAAGTATTGTGACAACAACTGGATTCGCAACGACGGATTTCGATTTGTGGCCATCGTTTTCAAAGTCAATCATGTTATGCCTCATGTTGCTTGGAGCATGTGCCGGCAGTACCGGCGGGGGATTTAAATGCGGAAGAGCTTTACTTATTATCAAGGGTCTCAGGAAGAGTGTGCGCCAGATTATTCATCCCGCTCGCGTCGGTGTCATTCGTGTGAATGACCGTGTCACCGACGAGAAGGTGATGGAAAACACCAATGCGTATCTGGCTGCATATGCGCTGATGATTGTAGTGAGCTTTCTGCTCATCTCTGTGGATGGATTTTCAATTACGACGAATCTTTCGGCGGTTATATCATGCGTAAACAATATCGGACCGGGACTCGAGGCGGTTGGACCGACCTGCAATTTCAGCGGTTTTAGCATGTTCTCCAAGCTGGTTTTGATTATGGATATGCTTGCGGGAAGACTGGAGATATTCCCGATTCTGATTCTGTTTTCAAGGAGCACATGGAAAAACAGATAATCGAAAAATGAAGTTGCTTTTTTTCTGTTATATCAGTTATGATAAGCAGGAAAAGTAAGAATAGAAAATGGGAGGAAACAAAAGATGTACGCAGACGAAAATGTCATCAAGATTAAACATGAGGTGCTATATGAAGTAGCAAAGCATGCGTTTGAGGGAGATCTTGAGGAAGCGCGAGATCATATCCCGATGGATCTGATTCCCGGACCGACACCGCAGTTCCGTTGCTGTGTGTACAAGGAGCGGGAGATTATCCGACAGAGAATTCGCCTGGCTGAGGGAAAAGCACCCGGAACACACGATACAGGCAATGTCATTCAGGTAATCAGCTCTGCATGTGAGGATTGTCCGATCTCAAGTTATACGGTAACAGACAATTGTCAGAACTGTATTGGAAAAGCATGTATCAATGCATGTAATTTCGGAGCAATTTCTGTGGGTGATAAGCGCTCACATATTGACCCGAATAAATGTCGTGAGTGTGGAAAGTGTGCAAAGGCTTGCCCGTACGGCGCAATTGCACATCTGAAGAGACCTTGTAAATTCAGCTGTCCGGTCAATGCAATTACAAGCAATGAGCTTGGAATCTGTGTCATTGACGAGAAGAAATGTATCCGTTGCGGACAGTGTATTCATAAAT
The DNA here is from genome assembly GCA_029012425.1 of bacterium. Classification (GTDB taxonomy): domain Bacteria; phylum Bacillota; class Clostridia; order Lachnospirales; family Lachnospiraceae; genus W0P33-017. The sequence continues at coordinate 3,793 of JAQXMB010000025.1, forward strand.
GTCCGTTCGGAGCAATCGGATCAAAGACATTTATCGTTGATGTCATTCATGCATTGCAGTCAGATAAAAAGGTATATGCGATTGTTGCACCCGCAACAGAGGGTCAGTTCGGCGAGGGAATCACCATGCAAAGCTTCCGGACGGCTGCGAAAAAGCTTGGCTTTGAGGAGCTGATTGAGGCAGGACTCGGCGGAGATATGACAACTGCAAGCGAGGCAGAGGAGTGGATTGAGGCATATCGAAACGGCGAGAAGAAGACAACCAGTTGCTGTCCCGGATTTGTCAATATGATTCGCAAGCATTATCCGGAGCTTTCGGATCATATTTCAACAACGGTATCTCCGATGTGTGCGGTTTCCCGTATGATTAAGGCAAAGGATCCGGATGCAGTGACTGTATTTATCGGACCTTGTGTTGCGAAAAAGTCAGAGGTTGTAGATCAGAAGATTGAGAATAACGCGGACTTTGTTCTTACATACAGTGAGCTTCGTGCAATTTTCCGCGCAAAGGGAGTGACACTTGAGCCGAAGGCAAACACCTATCAGGAGGCAAGTGTTTACGGAAAACGATACGGAAATGCAGGCGGCGTTACCGCGGCTGTTCTTCAGTATATGAAAGAGACGGATCAGGAATGTGATGCAAAGGTATGCACGGTGAACGGTGCAGCCGATTGTAAGAAAGCGTTACTCTTGATGAAGGTCGGAAAGCTTCCTGAGGACTTCATTGAAGGTATGGCATGTGAAGGTGGCTGTGTCGGCGGCCCGAGCCGTTTTGAGGAGATTTCATCTGCAAAGAAGAACCGTGATGAGTTGCTCGCACAGGCAGATGACCGTACGATTTTGGATAATCTGAAGAATTATGATATGGATTCATTCTCTATGCATAGAGATCATGAATAAGATTCGATGATGAATCATTTATGAAGAGACAAAAGGATTGGACTGTGTGAAAGAGTTCAATCCTTTTTGTTTGCGTACTTTTTTCAAAATATGGTTGACAAACAGGATGGGATAGTGTAGATTATCACCATAACCTATAAATTTAGTAGGATATATAAGCTTTGAGAACTCCATGATATGAAAGGCAGTAAGAGATTATGAAAATATCTACGAAAGGTCGTTATGCACTTCGAATCATGATCGATTTAGCGCAAAATGGAAATGGAAAACCCATTCCTTTGAAAGAAATTTCAGGAAGACAGAATATTACCTTAAAGTATATGGAGCAGATTATGACAATGCTGATGCGTGCAGGATATGTCAGAAGCTTCCGGGGAAACAACGGCGGTTATACACTGGCAAAAAGTGCCGGAGAATACACAATTGGTGATATTCTTCGAATGACAGAAGGCTCAATGGTTCCAATTGCATGCTTAGATGAGAATCAGAACGGCTGCATGCGTAAGGATGCCTGTGAAACATTTGCTTTTTGGGAAGGACTTGGAAAAGTGATTAATGAGTATCTTGACAGCGCAACACTTGAAGATCTTGTATCCGGAAAGTATAAAAGTATTTCTTGATTGTTTTTATACCCTGTAATCCTACTAAACCGATATGAAAGATATAAATTAAACAAAGGAGCATAAAGTTATGGCAGAAAAGATTAAGAGAGCAGACAGAAAATTGAAATTTGAGACATTACAGCTTCATGTAGGACAGGAAATTCCTGATGCGGTGACGGATGCAAGGGCAGTTCCGATTTATCAGACCTCATCTTATGTGTTCCATGACAGCGCGCATGCGGCAGCCCGCTTTGGACTCACCGATGCAGGTAATATTTACGGAAGACTTACCAATCCCACAGAGGATGTTTTTGAAAAGCGTATTGCAGCACTTGAGGGTGGTGTGGCAGCGCTTGCAGTTGCATCCGGTGCAGCGGCAATCAGCTATACGATTCAGAATCTTGCGCAGGCGGGCGATCACATCGTAGCTGCAAAGAACATCTATGGAGGCTCTTATAATCTTTTGGCACACACCCTTCCACAGTATGGAATTACAACGACCTTTGTTGATGTTTTTAATGAACAGGAGATCGAAGCAGCAATCAGGGACAATACAAAAGCGCTCTATATTGAGACGCTCGGAAATCCCAATTCAGATGTTGCGGATATCGAATCGCTTGCAAAGCTTGCACATGCACACAAGATTCCGCTTGTTGTAGACAACACCTTTGCAACACCCTATCTGGTTCGCCCGATTGAATACGGTGCAGATATCGTGGTACATTCCGCAACAAAGTTTATCGGAGGACACGGAACAACAATCGGCGGTGTCATCGTTGACAGCGGAAAGTTTGACTGGGAAGCTTCCGGAAAATTTGCTTCCTTGACCGAGCCGAATCCAAGCTATCATGGCATCAGCTTTACCAAGGCAGTCGGTCCCGCAGCGTTTGTGACAAAAATTCGTGCGATTCTGCTTCGTGATACCGGTGCAACACTTTCGCCGTTCCATGCATTCTTCTTTTTACAGGGACTTGAGACCCTGTCACTTCGTGTGGAACGCCATGTGGAAAATGCATTGAAGGTCGTATCATTTTTGAATAATCATCCGCAGGTTGAGAAAGTAAATCATCCGTCAGTGACAGACGATGCTTCGCAGCAGGAATTATATAAAAAGTATTTCCCGAACGGCGGAGGATCAATCTTTACCTTTGAAATTAAGGGCGATGCAAAGAAAGCACAAGCGTTTATTGATAATCTGGAATTGTTCTCCCTGCTTGCAAATGTTGCAGATGTGAAGTCACTCGTCATTCATCCGGCATCTACGACACACAGTCAGTGCACAGAGGAGGAATTGCTTGAGCAGGGAATTAAGCCGAATACAATTCGCCTGTCGATTGGAACCGAGAATATTGATGATATTATTCAAGACCTTGAAGAGGCATTTCGTGCTGTTGAGTAACTGCTCGCGGTGTCGGTTTTCATTGCACTTTTCGACAAAAGATGATAAAATATCTCCGTGTTGCTTTATTAAGGGAGCGTGTTGCAGAATATTTTTTGGCAACAGGAGGTATAAGAATGTTTGGAAAAAAGAAGCCATATACATATAATAATGATGGCTCTGATGTGAACGGTTTTGAAGATTTCAACCGTAAGAAAAAAATTGACAAAAGTAAATTAAAAAGAGGCACGGCGATTGTTGTTCTTCTCATTGTAGTTGTGTATATTTTTGGAGGAAGCTTCTATACACTTCGTGAAAATGAGTATGCAGTTGTGACAACATTCGGTGTGCCTTCGATTATTGATGAACCCGGTATGCATGTAAAACTCCCGTTTGTTCAGCGATTGAATCTGGTGCCCAAAACGATCAACGGCTTTACACTCGGATATAACAAGGAGACCGATGAGAGTGTTGCTTCCGAGTCTTTTATGATTACACGGGATTACAACTTTGTAAATGTTGATTTTTATGTGGAATATCGCGTGACAGATCCAACGAAGTATCTGTATGCCTCAGAGAATCCGGTTGATATTCTAAAGAATCTGACACAAAGTTATATCCGCGACACGATTGGTCTGTATGATGTTGACAGCGTGATCACTACCGGAAAGAACGAGATTCAGTCCTCAATTAAAGAAAAAATTGTTGCACGCCTTGACAATGAGGATATCGGATTACAGCTTGTGAATATTACCATTCAGGATGCGGAGCCTCCGACAAGCGAAGTAATTGATGCATTCAAGAATGTAGAGAATGCGAAGCAGGGTAAAGAGACCTCTATTAATAAGGCAAACCAGCAGCGTAACGAGGATATTCCTGCGGCGCGCGCCAAGGTGGATGAGACATTAAAGACTGCAAATGCGCAGGCGCAGGAGCGTGTGAACGAGGCGCAGGGTCAGGTTGCCCGTCTCAACGAGCTGTATGCAGAGTACAAGAAATATCCTTTGATTACAAAGCAGCGTATGTTCTATGAGACGATGGAGGAGATTCTTCCGGACATGAAGGTAATTATTACCAAGAGCGATGGAAGCACACAG
>JAQXMB010000026.1 GCA_029012425.1 bacterium
CACATGATTTCCGTTCGCCGCTCACCTCCATCCGAGGATATTTGGAAGCAATCATTGACGGAACGATTCCCTATGAGATGCAGGATAAATATTTACAGATTGTTATCACAGAGACAGAGCGGCTGACCAAGCTGACAAGTGGTTTGATCGAGCTCAATCAGTATGGCGGTCACGGAAAGATGATACTTGATAAGGCGCAGTTTGATATCAATCAGGTGATTCAGCAGACCGCAGCGACTTTTGAGGGAATCTGCAATAAAAAACATATTGTTTTAGAGTTGGTATTAACGGGTGAGGAGTTGTTCGTTCGTGCAGATCAGTCCAAGATACAACAGGTCATCTACAATCTGACAGACAATGCAATTAAATTTAGTCATCACGACTCATCCATAAGAATCGAGACTGCACTCAAAAACGGTAAGGTTTTTGTTTCTGTAAAGGATAGCGGTATCGGAATTCCGAAAGACTCGATTAATAAGATATGGGAGCGTTTTTACAAGACGGATCTCTCCCGAGGTAAGGATAAAAAGGGAACCGGTATCGGACTTGCGATTGTAAAAGAGATTATTCAGGCACATAAAGAAAATATCAATGTGATTAGTACGGAAGGAGTCGGAACCGAATTTATCTTTACCCTGCCGTTTATTGATGTGGAAGAATAGCGTTGCATAGATCGTTTTGAGAAAGTATAATTTACGAGGGATTCCTCCGGAAGAGGAATACGAGGTATCAATATGGAGCAAGACTTTCAGTTCATTAAAGAAACTAGAAAAGAAAAGCCGGTGAATCGGAGAAAGCTGTTGTTTCGAGTGCTCGAGACACTGATTCTGGCAGTTCTATTTGGTGTGATCGCATGCCTGGTTTTTGTGCTGCTTCGCCCCAGATTAGAAGAAGCGTTTGGGTTGAATCAGCAACCGCAACAGGTAGTTTTTGAAGAAGAACAGCCGCCGGTTGTTGACATACCGCAGGAGAGCGAGAAGCCTGAGGAAGAAAATGAAAAGGAAGAACCGGAGACGGTGATCATTAACAAGACGCAGGCGATGGATCTGAATGAGTATCAGGTATTGTTGAACAAGCTCTATTCGATTGGGCGTAAAGCAGACAATTTTATTGTAGCTGTTACCGGTGTGAGCAATGATACGGATCTATTCAATACGACCTATGAGAGTAAGGGTGTCGGGTCAGGTGTGATTGTTGCCGAACTGGAGGAAAATCTGCTCGTACTTACAGAGCGCAAGATTCTTCGCGGCGCATCCAGCATTGAAGTTACTTTTGCAGATGATGCAACAGTTGCGGGTGAGTTATTAAAATATGATGGAAATACGGGGCTTGCAATTGTTCAGATTAAACTTGCAGACATACCGAAAGATACCAGAAAGCATATTGAGATTGCGAAGCTTGGAAGCTCGGTAGGAACGCCGGTTGGACAGATGGTACTCGCTGTCGGAAGTCCGCTCGGAACGATTCATTCCATTTTGGCAGGAAATATTACATCAAATAAGAACAGTATTTCTACAATCGATCGAAACTACACGGTCTTTACAACGGATATGGTAGGAAGCAGTGACGGAAGCGGTGCAATCATTAATCTTGACGGCGAAATCATTGGATTTGTATTGCAGGATTACAATTTACAGAAATCGCAGACGACGCTGACGGCAGTTTCGATTTCAGAATTAAAAAGGGTGATTGAACTGCTGTCAAATAATAAAGACATTCCGTATCTTGGTATGAAGATAAGCACAGTTACGGATGAGATTGCGGAAGAATACCATATACCAATGGGTGTTTATGTTCGAGAGGTGGCAGTAGACTCTCCGGCAATGAAAGCGGGACTTCAGAGCGGCGATGTCATTACCATGATTGACGATACAGAAATCATAATCGCAGAAGATTATGAGAATCATATTATGAATTTAGTCCCCGAACAGGAAGTAAAGATTACTTATGAAAGACAGGGTGGGGAGAATTACATTCCGCTTGAGTGCAATGCGACGGTTGGAATTTTGACGAAGGAATAGTTAGGAAGGAATTAGAAAAATGCATTATATTGAACAGCTACGAGAGGGCGAGCGCATTAACGAAATATATCTGTGCAAGCAGAAGCAGATTGCAAATACCAAGGCAGGCAAACGCTACGAATCATTGGTATTGCAGGACAAGACAGGTGTGTTAGATGCCAAAATCTGGGATCCGGATTCACAGGGAATTGAAGAATGCGATGCACTTGACTATGTTAATGTCATGGGAGATGTGACAAGCTTCCAGGGAGCACTGCAACTGAATATCAAGCGTTTGCGAAAGGTATCTGAGGGAGAGTATAATCCGGCAGATTATTTGCCTGTTTCCTCAAAAAATATTGACGAGATGTATGTAAAATTGCAAGGGTATGTCAAGGGATTGACCAACCCGTATCTGAAGAAACTGGCTTCGGGATTTTTCCTTGAGGATGGCGAGTTTGAAAAACGCTTCAAATTTCATTCAGCAGCAAAAAGCGTACATCATGGATTTGTCGGAGGATTGTTGGAACATACGCTCAGTGTGACTGAACTTTGCGCACACTATGCGAGTGTCTATCCCATACTGAACAGAGATTTACTTTTGACGGCGGCTATGTTTCATGATATTGGAAAGCTGACCGAGTTATCAACTTTTCCGGAGAATGATTATACTGACGAAGGTCAGCTTTTAGGACATATTGCAATGGGAATGGAGCTTGTAGGGGAGCGAATTCGAACGATTGACGGATTCCCTCGTAAGCTTGCCAATGAGTTAAAGCACTGCATTCTTGCGCATCACGGTGAGTATGAGTATGGTTCACCAAAAAAACCGGCAATCCCGGAGGCGGTTGCATTGAATTTTGCAGATAATCTTGATGCAAAGATGGAGACTATGACAGAGTTGTTTGCAGGTGTGCCGGAAGGAAATACCGATTGGCAGGGATATAATCGTCTGTTTGAATCGAATATCCGAAGATCCGGTGTATAGGAAGCGTATGATGCAGAAAAATGATCAGATTCGATTGATAATTGAAGATATGGGTGTTGGTGGAGAAGGTATCGGGCATTACAATGGCATGACATTTTTTGTCAAGGATGCTGTCATTGGCGATGAGATACTCGCCAAGATAACAAAAGTAAAAAAGAATTATGGCTATGCGAGATTAGAGGAGATTCTTGCGCCGTCAGAATATCGCACGAATCCTCGTTGTGAACTGCATCGCAAATGTGGCGGCTGTCAGATTCAGGCAATGGATTATCAGGCTCAGCTTGCATTTAAAGAGAATAAAGTCCGGGGCAATCTTATCCGTTTGGGTGGGTTTGCTGCGGATTTTATTGATACGGTGATGGAGCCCATTGTCGGAATGGATGAGCCGTACCGATATCGCAACAAGGCGCAGTTTCCGATTGGATTGGACAGGGATGGAAATCTGGTTGCCGGGTTTTATGCTGCCCGCACGCACAGTATCATTCCGGTGTCGGATTGCGTGCTTGGCGTTGCAGAGAACAGAGAAGTTCTCGACCGTGTGCTTGCATACATGAGACAAAATAAGGTTCGTGCCTATGACGAGACAACCGGAAAAGGCCTGGTGCGTCATGTATTGATCCGATACGGATTTACGACAAAAGAGATTATGGTATGTCTGGTGCTCAACGGAGACGAGCTTCCTATGGAGCAGAAATTAATACAGAGCCTGTGTGAGCTGGAAGGCATGAAGAGCATCTCGATGAACATAAATACATCAATGACCAATGTTATTCTTGGCGATGAGACAAGATGTATCTGGGGAGAAGCGTATATCACAGATTACATTCATCTGCGTGACTGTTCAAATGAAGCATTTGCCCGGACAGATATGGCAATCGCATACCGGATTTCGCCTCAGTCATTTTATCAGGTCAATCCGATTCAGACAGAAAAGCTCTACAGTTTAGCACTTTCCTATGCAGGGCTTGACGGCACACAGACGGTTTGGGATTTGTATTGCGGAATCGGAACCATTTCATTATTTCTTGCACAGAAGGCGAAAAAAGTGTATGGTGTTGAGATTGTGCCGCAGGCGATTGCGGATGCGAGAAATAATGCGAAACTGAATGGAATTACAAATGCGGAGTTTTTTGTCGGTAAGGCAGAGGAGGTACTCCCGGAATTCTATGCGGCACCAGACGCTGATGATTCCATGAAAAGCCCTGATGTCATTGTCGTTGACCCGCCGCGCAAAGGCTGTGATGAGGCCTGCCTTAACACGATGTTAAAGATGAAGCCGGAGCGAATTGTATATGTAAGCTGCGATTCTGCGACGCTTGCAAGGGATCTTCGCATATTGGTTGATGGAGGCTATGAACTAAAACGCGTGCGCCCTGTGGATCAGTTTGGGCATACGGTCCATACGGAGACTGTCGTTTTATTGTCGCAAACGAAATAAAACATTGCTTGATGAGCGAGAGATACAGCGCAAAGTAAAGGAGAAATCAGATGAAGATACTATATTTTGATATCGCTGCAATGATGATATTAGCGGTTATTATGATTTCTTTAATCTTCAGAAAAATGCTGAGCGGAAGGGCGAACAGGTTCTACGCTGTGCTTCTGATACACATCATTATTACAACTATCGTGGATTTCTGGGCGGAGTCATATGGGGTGTGGATTCCTGCAACAGAATCCAATATGCAGCCACGGTTGGTGGGGTGCTATCTCTATTTCTTTCTTCGCAATCTGACAACACCGCTGTATCATCTGTTTATTTGTGCAGTTACGGATACCTGGCACATACTCAAGAAAAGTAAATCGTTGAAAGCGATGTTAATTATTCCGTATGCAATCATTTGCATGACTCTGTTTTCAAATTTGTTTACTCATCGCGTTTTTTATTTTGATGAAAATCTTGTTTATCATAGAGGAGCAATACTTTATGTGCTGTATGCTGCTTCTTTTTTCTATCTGATCTGTGGTGTCATTTATTTGATCAGATATAAGAAAATGCTGACAAGTGATAAGTTTGTCGCTCTGATGCTCATGTATCCGTTGAATGTGCTGGCGATTATCATTCAGCTGTTTTGGTCTCAGTTTCTGGTGGAAATGTTTATGACCTCACTTACGATGCTTTTGGTCGCGCTTGTCATACAGCGTCCGGAGCAAATCATCAATCCGGTTCTTGGTGTGCGAAGTTATATTTCTTATACGATGGATATGAAACAGGCATTTTCCATTCAAAAACCGGTTCGAATCATTTTCGCGAAGCTTGTAAATTATGAGGCGCTATCATCAATTCTGGAGTATGACAACTGCATGCAGCTGCTAAGGAGTATTGCATCGGATTTGGCGCTTTCATATAAAGCCGCTAATTTACCGATGGATCTTTATTATGTGGAAAACGGATTGTTTGCACTTGTCACCGAAAACGAACAGTCGCAACAGGTTCAGGATATTGCAAAAAATATCTCAGAAAAGATGACTGCAGAAAAACAGATTAAACATCTTCAGGTGGAACCGGAATCCTGCGTATGCATCATCAGATGTCCCCAGGATATTGATAATTATGAAACGCTTTTAACCTTTGGAAATACCTTTCATACCTATCTTCCCCACGGCAAAATTGTGAATGATATGGCAGAAGAGAAAGACCGGCGGATGTTCCAGCTGCGCGGAGAGATTGACAGTATTATCAGTGATGCGGTGGCAAATCAGCGATTTATGATGTACTATCAGCCGATCTATTCGACCAAAGAAAAAAGATTTTTATCCGCGGAGGCGTTGATTCGCCTGAAGGATGAAAAATACGGTTTTATCTCACCGGAGTTGTTTATTACCGCGGCAGAAAAAAACGGAATGATTCTCCAGATAGGTGATTTTGTGCTGGATGAAGTATGTGGTTTTCTGGCAAGATGTGAAAAAGACGGACTGCCGATGGAATATATCGAGCTGAACTTGTCTATGAACCAGTGCATGCAGGCAAACCTGAAGGAGAAGGTACTCTATTACATGAATAAGTATGATTTGCGACCGGATCAGATAAATCTGGAGATTACGGAAACGGCTGCCAATAAGGAACAGGATATTGTGGCAGAGAATATACGAGAGCTCTCGAAAGAAGGTATTAATTTCTCTCTGGATGATTATGGAACCGGTTATTCGAATCTGAGCAGGATTATGGAGCTTCCGTTCCATATCATCAAATTGGACAAGAGTCTTGCTGACAGAGTAAACGATAGCAGAATAAAAGTTTTGATAAAAAATACCATACAAATGCTACAGGAAATCGGAATGGAAATTGTGGTTGAAGGAGTGGAAACAGAAGAGACGCTGCAGCAGTTCCTAGAGATGGGGTGCGATTATATCCAGGGTTTTTATTATTCGAAACCCTTGCCGGAGCAGGAGTTTGTAAAATATGTTTGGGAGAATGAAGGCTGACCGATGTCTGCTGATTGTCTGCATATTTTTTCTTGCAATATGAAAAAATCATGCCACAATAGTTTGCATGCAAACTATTGTCAGGAGGTTAAATCAATGAAGAAGGTAATATCGATAATAAAGAAATCACAGGCAGCTTATCTGGCAACGATTGATGCTGAGGGAAAGCCGGAAATACGTGCATTATTGAATCTGACGAATCCGAAAAAGTATAAGAGTCTGGACGGAAAAGCATTGATTGCAGAGGGAGAGACGCTGACGATGTATTTCACAACAAATACTTCGTCCAACAAGGTGCAAAGAATCCGAAACAACCCGCATGCGGCGTTGTATTTTTGTGAGCCGGAATCCTTTCAGGGTATATGTGCATCCGGTGTTATTGAGGAAGTGGCAGATCAGAAAGTGAAAGAAGCGTTTTGGCAGAAGGAATGGCTCATCTATTATCCCAAGGGAAAAACAGATCCTGACTACGCGTTACTTAAATTTACATCAACAAAACTGGAAGGCTGGTACGGTTTTGGAAAGCATGTTTTTGGAGAAACAAAATGATTCAAAAAACGCGTGGTGGAACACTAATTTCGCAAGTAAATCAGGTGAGTGGACGTATCTGGAATCGAATCCTCAGAGATCATGGGATGGAGGACTTGGAGGGGGCAAGAGGACGCGTGGTTTTTGCGCTTTGGGGGAATGACAAAGTGCCGATTAAGACTTTGTGCGAAAAGACAAGCTTGGATAAATCGACACTTACAGGGATAATTCATCGTCTGGTACGAGATGGCTATGTCGAGAAGCTTTCGGATGAAACAGATAGAAGAAATACACTTATTAAATTGACCGGAAAAGAAAAGCGTTTCGCAGACAAAATGGAGGAAGTATCGGCACCTATGAATGAAATATTCTACAAAGGGTTTACGGATGATGAAATCATTTTGTTTGAAGAATTTTTGGCGCGGATATTAGTAAATTGTAAATCAGAGGAACAATGAGAGGCAAGCAGCCGCAGGGAGGTGGGTATGGCTGAGTTTTGCTTAGTCCTGTGATGCTGCTGAGTGGTTGTGACACCGGGAACGGACAGGAAATGTGTATGTGTCAAGAAAAACAA
>JAQXMB010000027.1 GCA_029012425.1 bacterium
TAATGACATTAACAAATAATACTACAGTTGTGCTAATATTTGATGTTGATGTGAAAAAAGAAGATATTCTTTATAAAAATATAGAAATATTAGAAAAAGATTCAAAGGTAAAGCAAATTGTATGTATTCCTCAGGTTAAAAATTTTGAAGATGAACTTATGAAGGCATGTAAGATAAAGAAGATTACGGATTTGACCGCTAGCAGTACAGAAAGGGAATTTAAATCAGATTTTATTAAAATGAACAACCTGTGTTCCAAGTTGTTAAAATACAATTTTGATATTGCAAAAATGTGGAACTCAGATAGTTGGGAAGGATTTGACAGAATACATAACGAGAGTTTCAAAATAAAAATAACACCTCAGGGACGGGGTTAGTGGTCCATTTGAATGAACCGACACCGGGAGAATTGTAATTTGTATATAAATCCGCTATACTAATATCGAAATGATTGGTATAGCGGTTTTTTGTTATGGAGGAAGTCATGGCGAGAACAGTTGCGATAGGAATACAGGATTTTGAACAGATAACGAAGAATGATTATTTTTATGTGGATAAAACAGATTTTATTCGGGAATGGTGGGAGTCAGGAGACAGTGTAACACTGATTGCCCGCCCGCGCCGTTTTGGAAAAACCCTGAATATGAGTATGCTGGAGATGTTCTTTTCGCTGAAATATGAAGGTCGGGGTGATTTGTTTGAAGGATTATCCATTTGGGAAGATGAGAAGTATCACGCATTACAGGGAACTTATCCGGTGATCGCGCTGTCGTTTGCGAATGTGAAGGGAGCTGATTACCTCTCAACAAAAATGAGTATTTATCAGATGATTGTTGAGCTATATTCCAAGAATAGGTTCCTTTTGAGCGGGACATCTATGACAGACGCAGATGTTCAATACTTTGATTCGATATGTATGGATATGCCGGAATATGTGGCAACGAATAGTTTGCATCGGTTGTCAGATTTCCTGTGTCGTTATTATGGGAAAAAAGTCATCATTCTTCTGGATGAATATGATACTCCGATGCAGGAAGCTTATGTGAATGGTTACTGGGATGAAATCGTTTCATTTACCAGAAGTCTGTTCAACGCTACATTCAAGACAAACCCGTATCTGGAGCGGGCGGTCATGACCGGAATCACAAGGGTAAGTAAAGAATCCATCTTTTCAGATTTGAATAATTTGAAGGTGGTCACGACCACTTCTGATGAGTATGCGACTGCGTTTGGCTTTACTGAGGAAGAAATGTTTGCAGCGCTTGATGAATGCGGATTGTCGGATCAGAAGGAAAAGGTGAAAATCTGGTATGATGGTTTTACTTTCGGAAGTCATACAGACATCTATAATCCGTGGTCTGCCATAAACTTCTTGGATACAGGAAAAGTAGGTACTTATTGGGCAAATACCAGTGCAAACAGTCTGGCCGGAAAGCTGATCCGCGAAGGCGGCAGCCGTGTCAAAGAGACCTTCGAGCAGCTGTTGAAAGGGGACAGCATCACATGTCCCATTGACGAACAGATTGTGTACAATCAGCTCGATAATCATGAGGAGGCCATCTGGAGCCTGCTGTTGGCGAGCGGATATCTGAAGGTGCTGGAATATCAGCTGGTGGATGAGGATACGGGAGACACGCCATCTGTGTATAAGCTGACACTCACAAACCGTGAGGTGCGATGTATGTTTTACAACATGGTACGAGGCTGGTTTGCGCGCGTCAGTGGGGATTACAATGATTTTGTCAAAGCGTTGCTGTCGGGAGATCTGGAAGCGATGAACGGATATATGGAGCGTGTTGCCCGACAGACCTTTAGCTATTTTGATACCGGAAAAAGCGCATCGCAGGAAGAACCGGAGCGGTTTTATCATGGATTTGTACTGGGACTCATCGCAGAACTGACAGCAGACTATGTCGTCACATCGAATCGGGAGAGCGGCTTTGGAAGGTATGATGTGATGATTGAACCAAAAGACAAAACCCGCGACGCTATGATTCTGGGGTTTAAAGTTCATAATCACAGAAAGGAAAAGACGCTCGAGGACACGGTTCAGGCGGCACTTGCCCAGATCGAAGAAAAGCAGTATGAGACAGTATTGATTTCTCAAGGAATCGCACCGGAAAGAATCCATAAGTACGGGTTTGCATTTGAAGGCAAGCAGGTGCTGATTGGAGCAGGAATGCCGGTGAATATCCGGTTTGAAAACAATTACGCTACCTCCACAGTCTCCGATACTCCCTGACACTCATCCCTTCAACCTTCTTGAACACACGGCTGAAGTAGTAGATCTCACCAATGCCGCAGTCGATTCCGATTTGCTCGGCGGATTTGTCAGTGAAGCGCAGGTCGTTTTTGGCGTGAGTGATGCGGACGGAGAGCAGGTAATTGTTGATACTCATACCAAATTGTTCTTTGAAGATTCGGGTTAAGTAATATTTGTTGATAAAGTAGCGTTCGGCGAGGTCGTCGAGCGCTATTTTTTTATTGTAGTTTTCATCGAGATAATGCTTGATCTCGGTCAGGTTCATCTTTTTGGTTCCCGGCGCGGCTTCTTCGGAGTGTTTGGAGTCTGCCATGAGAAGCGCAAGAAGACGCGAGATTCCGGTGTTAAGTTCCATATCTCGGGTGCTCGAGGTCTTTGATGCAATCTCATATAACTCGTAAAAGATGGACAGATAGCCATTGAAATTCTGCGGACGGAATGCCGGAAGTCCGCCTCTTTGGATATATTTTTGATAAATGTTGGCAGCAGTCGGCCCGTTAAAATGTACCCACGACAGATTCCACAGATCGTCGGCAGCAGTCGAGTGCGAATACGGAAGCTTACAATCGATAAACACGCAGTCCCCGGAAGTAAGCGGATATTTGACGCCATCGTAGATAAGTGTACCGGATCCGGAGCGAACCATGAAAAACAAGTAGGAAGCTAAGTTTTCTCGCTCGTTGGTATGGGGCTCGGTTGCCTGTCTCGAGCCGATTTCCTGCAAATGTAGAAGGGAAAGCTTGGCAAAGTCGGACGGAGTATAGATAATTCGCGATGTATTTGGGATATTTTCTTGAAAAAGTGATTCTGTGGGCATGTGTAGACCTCCTCTGTTTGTTTTATTCTAACAGAAATGAGATAGAAGTCAATATTGTGCAAAAACATGGCAATATCCGATATTTCTTTTTTGCCTAAAGATACCTATAATGATAAAGAATCCGCATGATTCGCGTAGTAGAAGAAATTGTAAGTGATTACATATGAGATAAAAAAGGAGAACAAATATGAGCAAAACAGCATTGATCACCGGTATTACCGGACAGGATGGATCTTACTTGGCAGAGTTTTTATTAGAGAAGGGATACGAGGTTCACGGTATCGTTCGCCGCGCTTCGATTTCAAATACGGCAAGAATCGATCATTTGATGGGAAAGATTACACTTCATGATGGAGATCTTTCGGATTCGTCTTCGTTGATTCGTATTATTTCAACGGTTCAGCCGGATGAGATTTACAATCTGGCAGCACAGAGTCATGTACAGGTTTCTTTTGATGCTCCGGAGTACAGTGGTGATGTGGATGCGCTTGGCGTGCTTCGTATTTTGGAGGCGTGTCGTATTTTGGGCTTAACCAAGAAGACGAAGGTATATCAGGCAAGTACCAGTGAGCTGTACGGTAAGGTTGAGGAGGTTCCTCAGCGCGAGACCACCCCGTTCCATCCTTACAGTCCGTATGCGGTTGCAAAACAGTATGGATTCTGGATGGTGAAGGAATATCGTGAAGCGTATGGTATGTTTGCGGTAAATGGAATTTTGTTCAATCATGAGTCAGAGCGTCGCGGTGAGAACTTTGTTACCCGTAAGATCACGCTTGCTGCAGGCCGTATTGCCGAAGGGTTACAGGACCATTTAGAGCTTGGCAACATGGACAGTCTTCGTGACTGGGGTTATGCCAAGGATTATGTAAAATGTATGTGGTTGATCATGCAGCAGGAGACGCCGGATGATTTTGTCATTGCAACCGGTGAGCAGCATACGGTAAGAGATTTTACGGAGAAGGCGTTTGCGGCAAACGGAATGACTATCCGCTGGGAAGGCAGTGGTATTGATGAGAAGGGTTATGACGCCGAGACCGGAAAGCTGCTTGTCTGCGTGAATCCGCAGTGGTTCCGTCCGACGGATGTTGATAATTTATGGGGAGATCCGACCAAGGCGAAGACGGTTCTTGGATGGAATCCGCAGGAGACAAGCTATCAGGAGCTCGTTGAGATTATGGCAAAGCATGACCGTGAGCTTGCAAGAAGAGAAAAGGCAATGTTAAGTGTAGAAGAAGGTGCGAGATAATGATGGAAAAAGATGCAAAGATTTATGTTGCAGGCCATAGAGGAATGGTCGGTTCTGCGATTGTTCGCGAGTTGAATCGCCAGGGCTATACGAATATCATTACAAGAACACATGAGGAGTTGGATCTGTGTCGTCAGGCAGAGGTAGAGCAATTTTTTGCGGAGGAAAAACCGGAGTATGTGTTTCTCGCAGCAGCCAAGGTTGGCGGGATTATTGCAAACCAGAGTGCACTTGCCGATTTCATGTGGTTTAACATGACCCTTGAGATGAATGTCATTCATTCTGCATGGCAGAACGGATGCAAAAAGCTGGAGTTTCTGGGCTCGTCCTGTATCTACCCTCGTATGGCTCCGCAGCCGATGACAGAAAGTTGTCTGTTGACCTCTGAGCTGGAAAAGACAAATGAGGCATACGCGCTTGCGAAGATTTCGGGACTGAAGTATTGCGAGTTTTTGAATAAGCAGTACGGGACGGATTATATCTCTGTCATGCCTACGAACTTATATGGACCGAATGACAATTATCATCCGACGCACAGCCATGTGCTTCCGGGTCTGATCCGTCGTTTTCATGAGGCAAAGGAAGCCGGTCTGTCAGAGGTTGTATGCTGGGGAGATGGCTCTCCGCTTCGAGAGTTTTTGTATGTGGATGACCTGGCAAATCTGTGTGTGTTCCTGATGAATCACTACAGTGGGGATGAGACGGTGAATGCAGGCACCGGCAAGGAGATTACAATCAAGGAGCTGGCGCAGCTGGTTGCAAAGGTTGTTGGCTTCACCGGTGAGATAAAGTGGGATACAACAAAGCCGAATGGAACGCCGAGGAAGCTGCTTGATGTCTCAAAGGCGGAGCGCCTTGGCTGGAAATATCGAACGGAGCTTGAGGACGGTATCCGATTAAGCTACGAGGACTTTTTAAATAATCCGATGAGAGCGGAACGCTAAAGAAAAGGGTGAATTATGAATATTGTATTATTATCCGGCGGCTCCGGAAAACGCTTATGGCCGCTGTCCAATGATATTAGAAGTAAGCAGTTTATCAAGTTTTTCAAACAGGAAGACGGCTCGTATGAGTCGATGGTGCAGCGGGTATACCGTCAGATTAAGAAGGTGGATTCTGATGCGACAGTAACGATTGCAACTTCAAAGACGCAGATTTCCGCGATTCACAACCAGCTTGGTGACGAGGTTGGAATATCGGTGGAGCCTTGCAGACGCGATACCTTTCCTGCAATCGCGCTTGCAACCTGTTATCTTGCTGATGTGATGAAGGTTGACCCGGAAGAGTCGGTGGTCGTGTGCCCGGTTGACCCGTATGTAGATGATGCATATTTCGAGGCGTTAAAAGGACTGAGTGATCAGGCAGATAAGGGTGAAGCGAATCTTGTTTTAATGGGTATTGAGCCGACATATCCTTCGGAAAAGTATGGTTATATCATCCCGGAATCTGCAGAGCAGACGGCTTCTGTCAAGACCTTCAAGGAAAAGCCGACGGCGGCAGTCGCAGAGGAATACATCGCACAGGGGGCGTTATGGAACGGCGGTGTGTTTGTCTATAAGCTGAAATATGTGATTGAGATTGCACACAAGCTGATTGATTTTACCGACTATTATGATCTGTTTGCGAAGTATGATTCGTTGCAGAAGATTTCTTTTGACTATGCGGTTGTTGAGAAGGAAGACAAGATTCAGGTGCAGCGCTTTTCCGGTGAATGGAAGGATCTTGGAACATGGAATACGCTTACGGAAGCGATGGAAGAATCTGTGATCGGTAATGGTACGATGAGTGAGGACTGTAGCAATGTCCATATCGTAAATGAGATGGATGTTCCGGTGCTTGCAATGGGACTTCATGATGTCGTGATTTCTGCTTCGCCGGAAGGAATTCTCGTTTCCGACAAGGAACAGAGCTCCTATATCAAGCCTTTTGTTGACAATTTTGAGCAGCAGATTATGTTCGCAGAAAAGTCATGGGGAAGCTTTAAGGTTATGGATGTCGAAGACAAATCGATGACCATTAAGGTGACCTTGAATGAAGGACATTCCATGAACTATCACAGCCACAAACATCGTGATGAGGTGTGGGTGGTTATTTCCGGAGAAGGAAAGACCATTGTGGATGGTATGGAGCAAAATGTGTCAGCGGGGGATGTGATTACGATGTCAGCAGGCTGCCGCCATACGATTACTGCAATCAGTGAACTGAAACTGATTGAGGTTCAGCTGGGAGATGCAATAAGTGTAGAGGATAAACAAAAGTTTGAGCTTGAACTGTAGGAGCATAGAGATTGATTACGAATAAAAATATGCCGTTTTTGCTAAGACCCTCCGGAAAGGATTATCTTTGGGGTGGTCAAAGACTTAACACAGAGTTTGAGAAAAAAATAGATATGGATCCGCTCGCAGAGACATGGGAGTGCTCGACGCATCCGGAAGGCCCCAGCATTGTGGCCAGTGGTTCATTTGAAGGGGAAAGTCTTATGGATGTCATAAAAGAGCATCCTGAGTTTCTTGGAAGCCGCCATGCCGGAGAAAAGGAGCTGCCGATTCTGATTAAATTCATCGACGCAAAGCAGGATTTATCGGTGCAGGTGCATCCGGATGATGCGTATGCAAAAGAATTTGAGAATGGAGCGCTTGGCAAGACCGAGATGTGGTATGTGCTGGACGCAACGAGGGATGCGAAGCTGGTATATGGCTTGAGAACGGATTGCAGCGAAGCGGAGATACGGGCTGCAATCGCGAAAGGAAGTCTGACCAATTATCTTCAGACAGTTCCGGTAAAAAAGGATGATTTATTTTTTATTAAATCCGGGACGATTCATGCGATTGGTGCGGGATGTCTGATTGCGGAGATTCAGGAAAACAGTAACCTGACTTACCGATTATATGACTATAATCGTGTTGATAAGGATGGAAAGAAGCGGGAACTTCATGTGGATAAGGCGATGAAGGTTGCGAATCTAAAACGATCCGCAGAGCCGAGACAGCCGCTTCGCGTTTTGAAATACAAGCAGGGTGTTGCGAGTGAGCTGTTATCCCGTTGCAAGTATTTTGAAGTATACCGAATGCTTTTGAATACCGAGCGAAGACAGGTTGTACATTATCGGGCAGATGAGATGGGATTTCGCGTGCTTTTATGCGTAAATGGTTGTGGAAATATACAGTTTGGTGACGAATTGCTGCAGTTTTACAAGGGCGACTGCATGTTCGTTCCGGCAAATTCGGAAACGATGACACTTCATGGTCAGGCGCAGTTCTTGGATATACACGCCTGACATGGGAACGCTTCTTCTGCCTCAAGGAGCGTGTTTTGTCCTGTAAAAGAGTTAACTTTTGATGTTAGAGGAGAGTTATCATGGATATAAAGAAAGAATATGAGCGTTGGTTAGCTTCAGCTACAGCCGATGATGGTGTCACAAAGGAACTTCGAGAGATGGATGATGCTGCAATCGAGGATTCTTTTTACCGGAATCTGGCGTTTGGAACTGGAGGACTTCGAGGTGTGATTGGAGCCGGAACCAACCGTATGAATGTATATACCGTTGCGAAGGCATCACAGGGATTGGCTGATTATCTGAACAAAAACGATACACAGCCTTCCGTGGTTATTGGCTATGACAGTCGAATCAAATCAGATGTGTTTGCCCGGGTTGCTGCGGGGGTATTTGCTGCAAATGGAATCAAGGTTCATATCTGGCCGACACTGACGCCGGTGCCTACCGTATCGTTTGCGATTCGTTATCTTCACGCTTCAGCGGGTGTGATGGTGACTGCGAGTCATAATCCGTCAAAATATAACGGCTATAAGGTGTATGGTGCGGATGGCTGCCAGATTACCTCAAAAGCAGCAAAAGAGATTTTATCCGAGATTGAAAAGCTGGATATTTTTGCAGATGTAAAATCGATGAATTTTGATGCGGCAATGTCCGGTGGAACGGTTGCCTACATCGAAGACGCGGTGATGACTGCGTTTGTCTCAGAGGTGAAAAATCAGTCGGTTCTGTTCGGTGATGAGGTGGATAAGAATATCGCGATTGTCTATAGCCCGCTAAATGGAGCCGGCCTTGTGCCGGTAACCCGTGTGTTACAGGAGATGGGTTATACGAATATTAGCGTTGTAAAAGAACAGGAGCAGCCGGATGGAAACTTTCCGACCTGCCCGTACCCGAACCCGGAGATTAAGGAGGCAATGGCGCTCGGCGTTGAATATGCAGGAAAATGCCGGGCAGATTTACTGCTTGCGACAGATCCGGACTGCGATCGTGTCGGTATTGCAGTAAAAGACAGTAATGGCGAGTATGTACTGCTTTCCGGAAATGAGACCGGAATCCTGCTTTTGGATTATATCTGCTCACAGCGCGCAAAGCATGATAAAATGCCGGCAAATCCGGTGATGTTTAAGACCATCGTTACGATGGATCTGGCCGAGCGGATTGCTACTCATTATGGAGTAGAGACTTCAAATGTGCTGACCGGTTTCAAATTCATCGGTGAACAGATCGGAAGACTGGAAAAACAGGGCAGAGTGTCTGACTATGTGTTTGGATTTGAGGAGAGCTACGGATATTTGACCGGTTCTTACGTCAGGGATAAGGATGGCGTGAATGGTGCTGCTATGATCTGTGAGATGTTTGCCTATTATCAGACACGAGGCATCCGTCTGCTTGATAAGCTAAACGAGCTGTATGAGGAGTATGGCTATTGCCTGAACACTTTGCACAGTTTTGAGTTTGCCGGAAGTGCGGGGTTTGCAAAGATGCAGGCGATTATGAAAAAATTCCGCGGGGAAGTGGGCGTTGGCTATTCTTTTGCCGGAAAGAAGTGTCAGACCCTGCTTGACTATAGTCTCGGACTTGACGATTTGCCGAAGTCGGATGTGTTAAAATACCTGTTGGAAGACAGCTGTTCGATTGTAGTGCGCCCTTCCGGTACAGAACCGAAGCTGAAGGTCTATATCTCTGTATCTGCGCCGACGAAAGAAAATGCAGAAGAGATTGAAAAGATGATTACCGGGGAACTGGATGAGTATTTTATGTAAGGAGATTTGCTATGGCAAAACCACTGGTCAGCATCATTACGGTGAGCTACAATAGTGAGCGTACGATTCGACAGACGATTGAATCAGTGTTGCATCAGACATATACCATGTTGGATTACTGGGTGATTGATGGCGCATCATCCGATGGCACGGTTGCAGTTGCAGAGGAATATCGACAGGAATTTGAAGCTCGGGGTATTGAATATCATATTGTTTCAGAACCGGATTGCGGAATTTATGATGCGATGAATAAGGGAATTCGGCTGTCGCATGGTGACATTGTAGGTATTATCAATTCGGATGACTGGTATGAACCAAATGCTGTGGAACGGATGGTGGATACTTATGAAAAACATCCGTTTGATATGTTTTATGCGGATTTACGGATTGTCAGAGAAGACGGACAGGGCGGGTTTTCGCAGATGATGATTAAAAAATCAAGTCTTCGCTCGCCGGTGGTTTCCAGAGACTGGAATCATCCGACGACATTCATTACCCGCGAGGTATATCAGCGCTATCAGTATAAGCTGGAATCGCTTCACGATGACTGGGATCTCGTGTTAAAGATTCGCCGGACCGGATATCGCATTGTAGTATTGAATGAAGTGCTTGCCAACTTCCGCTATGGCGGTGTCAGCAATGAGCGCAGTCTGAAAAAAAGCTTTCAGCGTGGACGCGCCCGCTATCGTATCTATCGAAACAATGGATACAGCAGGTTGTATTTCTTCGAGTGTCTGGCAATCGAGGCAGTGAAGTTTCTGCGCGGGTGAGCCACAGGGACGGGGTTAGCGGTCCATTATGCCACGGTGGAATAGAGCGTAGATTTTATCAAAGAATGCAAGAAGGCTATTCCTCAGGGAATAGCCTTCTTTTTCTGATTTATTCATAAGTAACTTTGATGTTTCCAACACCGGAATATCCGCTGTACGCAGAGTTATCACCGGTTATCGTTTTGCCAAGCGAGAATGTCAATCTGTTTACGCCGGTTATGTCCAATGTAACGGTTTGGGGTCCGCAACCCGCATCATTTTTTTCATTGTAAAGTATTTCATCATCACCGTATACAATCAAATTTCCAACGAAATCAATTTCTGAAGTTCCCCACTCAAATGTCAGTTTTGAGAAGTTTTCTTCAATATTGTATACAATGCCATCCGCAGAGGTGCGCTCGGCGGCAAAGCCTTTCGAGTATGCCTTATCGCATAATGTAAATGCTTTGTCGTTATACAGTTTTATGATATATCCGTCTGGTTCGCCTTCATACATATCAGTAAGATAGACGGTAGTGTTTAATTTGATACTATCTTTTTTTGAATAAGAACCGTATTTGGTTTTCTTTCCATCCTTTTCAAAGGCTCTTACCTTGAATGTATAGGTTGTGTTTGTCTTTAATTTGCTGATCGTTGCAGTAGTGGTGTCTGAAGTAGCACATTTCTTAAATCCACCTTTCCCGGCTTTCATATACACTTCATAACCGTCTGCACCGTAAACGCCATTCCATGATAATGTCACATCAGTTTTGTCAGTTCTTTTGATGTTCAGTTTTAAAACAGAGCCAACAGCTGCCTGTGCTTCCTGAACAGTTCCAACCATCGGAACATTTACAACCGTTGATGTTGCTACTACGGCTGCTAAAACAATTGCCTTCATTAATTTCTTTTTCATAATACTCTCCTCTTCTTTTTTTTGTAGGTTAATGGTAGTTTACCACATGAAAAGAAAAAGTGGTAGTACTATATTAAAAAAAATGGTAACTATTCAGACCGCATCTCGATTTCGCTAAAGCTTCATCTCGATGTGGCTTCTTGCCAAAGAAATTTCCATAAATATCGTTGTTTATGCAAGCATAACCCCGATATTTAATGAAAATTGCCTTGGCTCTGAATAGT
>JAQXMB010000028.1 GCA_029012425.1 bacterium
ACCTTACAGTTGATGTGCACAATTTACAACTGGAGGGAGGTTAGGTGTAAGAATGTCTAGTGTTACCGTAAAAGAGAACGAGACTTTAGATAGCGCTTTACGCAGATTCAAGAGAAACTGTGCAAAGGCAGGTATCCAGCAGGAGATTCGCAAGAGAGAGCATTATGAGAAGCCCTCTGTAAAGCGTAAGAAGAAATCTGAAGCAGCTAGAAAGCGTAAGTATAACTAATCCGGTTATCGTGTAATGAAATGAACCCCGAGACTTTAAGTAGTCCCGGGGTTTTTTATCGTTGTCATACATTTGAAAACTTGCAACTCATTATTCTATTGAACAAGTCATATATCCCTCTGTTTCATCATATAGTGTAACTGTCCATAGAAAGCTTGTACTTTAGGCGGATAATTACAAACATTGATGGAACAGGGGGATTTTTATGCTTGAAGATGCGATCATGAAGCTGTTTCCGGTTGCACTGCGTGACAGATTACAAAACTGCGCAATAAACCAAAACATGCTTGAGGAGATTCGGGTGCGGGCAGGACAGCCATTGATGTTCATTTTTCATGACTGTGAATTATTTTTGCATAAGAATCAGGATCGAATCGTTAAGGATGAGCAGATGGCATATTGCATGAAAAAAGAAGAATTAGAAGAGATGGTTTCTTTTCTGTGTAATTATTCATTGTATGCCTACGAACATCAGCTTCGAATGGGTTATCTGACACTTGTCCACGGTCATCGTGTGGGAGTGTGTGGTGAGGTTATGCAGGGAGAAAACGGAATCGAGCGCTTTTTACATATTTCTTATCTGAATATCAGAATTGCCAGAGAGTGTATTGGCTGTGCAAAACATCTGGTACGCGCGATCCGGTGCAAGAATACTATTTACAATACACTGATCGTTTCGCCGCCGGGCGTTGGAAAAACAACTTATCTTCGAGATGCAATACGGATTATATCAGACGGAGATGAAACATACAGAGGATTAAAGGTTGGAGTTGTGGACGAGCGTATGGAAATCGGAGCTGCTTTTATGGGAATTTCGCAAAACCATCTCGGAAAAAGGACAGATCTGTTGTCGAATGCAAGTAAGTGTGAAG
Organism: bacterium; assembly: GCA_029012425.1. Lineage (GTDB taxonomy): Bacteria > Bacillota > Clostridia > Lachnospirales > Lachnospiraceae > W0P33-017. The sequence continues at coordinate 1,102 of JAQXMB010000028.1, forward strand.
GAATACAACTGCTTCTTCGCACAATGTCACCTCAGGTGATGGCGTTGGATGAGCTCGGAGGCGCAAAAGATTTTGCTGCTGTACAAAATGCCTTTTACAGCGGATGTAAACTAATTGGCACCGTTCATGGATATGATATTTCTGATGTTCAGGGAAAACTCAGGTTATATATGGAGTCGGATTGCGAGCAGATTCATCGACTGATTCATATTGAAAAGGCGGAGGATGGAACACGGAAATTGTATGTGTATGACGGTGGTGGAAGCCTGATTGAAACGATAAAAGAAGGGCAGATATGATGATAAAAATATTTGGCGTAATATTTATTGTTCTGGCGACAGCCGGGATTATGCTTGCGAAGGAAGAAGATCTTCAAAATCATCGCAGACAATTAGAACAGATGGCACTTTTCTTATCATTATTACAAAATGAAATCTGTAATCTGAGACATCCGCTGCCCAAGGTGCTTTCACACCTCGCAACACAGCTTGAAGAGCCGTATCAGAGTCTGTGTACACAGATGCAGCAGGAATTAGAGAAACAGAACCAGGCTGATGTCGGGAGAATTTGGAGACAATTACTCACACGCACAAAAGGACAATTTGTGTTGTCCTTGGAGGAGTATGTGCTTTTACTTGAATTGGGCGGATTGTTTGTCTGTAATCAGGTTGAGTTGTTTGATGAATGCTATATGGGTTATCGCGAACGCCTACAGCTTCTTATGAGACAGTTTTATGAAGGATATCCGAGACGCAGGAAAATAAATCGCTATACAACAGTGATCGGAGGGATTTTTGTGATACTTATTTTACTGTAGAGGCATGAGAAAATAGCGGAGGATTTTAACAATATGAATGTAGGTATGATTTTTAAGATAGCTGCGGTTGGCATATTAGTCACAATACTTGGACAGGTGCTTAAGCATAGTGGCAGGGAGGAGCATGCTTTTTTAATCAGTCTGGCAGGACTTGTGCTCGTTTTATTTTGGGTAATTCCGTATATACAGGAATTATTTACGATGATGCAGACACTTTTTGAATTGTAGGAGGGGGAATCGGATGAATGTCATTCAGACGGCCATGATTGCTGTAGCAGGAGTTTTACTTGCACTTGTTCTTCAAAAGGAACGGTCGGAATATGGAGTTCTTCTTTCCATTGCGGTAGGCTGCATTATATTTTTCTCATTGCTTGGCCGGTTACAAATGCTGCTTGAGAGTGTGAACAGACTGAAAAATCTTTCTGCGGTTGATACCCCCATATTCGCTATGATCGTAAAAATGATTGGAATTACATATGTGGCTGAGTTTGCGGTGAACTTGTGCAAAGATGCAGGCTTTTCTGCGATTGCATCACAGATAGCTACCTTTTCTAAGCTTTCCATATTGCTTCTGGCACTTCCGGTAATTGAAGCGTTTCTGGAAATGATTGCGACGGTAGCGGTATGAGACGATGTCAATTATTTGTGCTTGTACTGCTCATGACTGTTTTCACCCGGAATAGCCCTGTTGCGGTATTGGCAAGTGAACAACATACATCTGATATGACGGAACCATTGCTGGATCAATTGGAAGTAGCTGATATGGAGCGTTTTTTAGAACAGCAGGAGGAGACGGACGAGCTACAGATCGATTTCGTGAAGATGATAAGGCAGATGATAGCGGGAGAACGACCATTTGATATGAATGAAATTACATCATGGATCAATGAAAGCTTAATTGGAACGCTTTCAAAACAAAAAGGACAGCTTTCACAAATGATTGTCTTGTTATTAGCATTTGCATTGCTTCATGGAATAGGAGCGATTTTTGATCGCCCGATTTTGTCAGATATCAGTTTTATTGCGGTATATTTTCTGTTTTTATACGAGTCGTTACAGGTTTTTTCTACGATGCAGCAGACGGTCGCTGCGTGTATGGAGAGAATCGGACAGTTTACACTGATTGTTCAACCGATTTTTTGTATGGCAGCGATTTTTTCGAATGGTGCCGGTAGTGCGGGAATGGTTTATGAAATGATGTTACTTGCAATCTATTTGATTGAACATGTGATGGAGCGCGTGCTGTTGCCATTTGTGTTTGTCTATCTGATTACGGAGCTTGCCAATCATGCATGGAAAGACCATCATCTTTCAAGTATGTCCAATCTGATTGAAAGTGGCATTCAGATTTCCCAGAAGCTGATGCTTACATTTGTCTTGGGAATGAATCTGATTCAGGGGATGATTGCCCCGGCAGTGGATGAACTAAAAAAGACAGCAGCGGCAGGAGCGGTCAGTTCCATTCCCGGAGTCGGACAATTGTTAAATGGTACCGGTCAGATTTTGCTGGGCACGGGTGTGTTGATAAAAAATGGAGTTGGGGTCACAGCACTTATTCTGCTCCTAATACTATGCGCGAAGCCTATGATTGAGATCGCAGTTGTATCCTTTATTTACCGGCTGCTTGCTGCATGCACAGAACCAATCACGGATCGAAGAATATCAGGAGCGCTGAGTGCACTTGCAAATGCGGGATTTTTATATTTAAGAATCATTGGAACCGGCATGATTTTGCTATTTTTAACAATAGCAATTTTATGTGTGTCGACAACAATTGCGCATTGAGGTTGGAAAAATGGGAGCTATGAAATGAGAGTTATTACAGAATGGATTCGAACCGTATTGGTTTTCTATTTCCTGATGTTAATTGTGTTACATTTGATTTCCGGAGAACAATATAAAAAGTTTGTACGCTTTTTTTTCGGAATTGTTTTTGTATTGCTGTTGATGCAGCCGGTTATGCGTGTACTGGGGAAAGAGGACAAACTGATGGAGCATGTCATCAGTGAGAGCTTTTGGCAGGATATGAACGCGACAGGTATTGATGCGAAGCTGTGGGAGAATAAAAAGAACGAAGCATATAAGCGTCAATATGAGCAGGTTTTGGCAGAGCGTTTTTTGGAAGAAGGAAAGAAGGAAGGCTTTTTTATTTCACAGGTAAGGGTTTGCCTGAACGAAGACTATTCGATGGAACGGCTTGTGATCGTTGAAGAGCTTTCGGGCGATGGGGAAGCATTTTGTGATTATCTCATTCGTGTATATGGTATTGAGAAAGGTAGGGTGATTGTACAGTGAACAAGGAAAAATTGTCAAATTGGCTCAGGCATATTCATTGGAAGGATAAGAATACCTGGCTTGTGCTCGGATTAATCGGGGCGTTAATTCTCGTTGTTGCAATGCCAACGGGAGGAATAAAAAAGACACAAGAAACACCCGTTTCAGATGGAAGATGGTCAGATGATTCAAAGGAAGGTGATACATTCGGGATTCAGACGGAGTCTTCCATGCGACAGTTGGAATTACGCCTTGAAAGGATATTGGCAAGTATTGATGGTGCAGGAAAAGTTGAGGTTATGATTACGCAAAAAGACTATGGACAGCAGATTGTAGAGAAAGATGAGCTATATAACGCGGACACGGATGCAAACGGTCAAAAGCATGTTCAAAAGACCACTGAGAGCGTATTTGAAAAGGGTTCCTCCGAAGAGCGCCCGTTTGTCTCGAGAGAATTGGCTCCGCAGATTGAAGGTGTGCTTGTTGTTGCTCAGGGAGGAGCAAATTCTGCAGTAAAACAAAATATTTTGCAGGCGGTAAAGTCATTATTTCCGTTGGAGGCTCATAAGATTACAGTAGTTAAGATGTCGATGCAGGAGGATCGTTTGCCATGAGAGTATTTAAGAAAAATCAAGTAATCATAACGGCTTTGGCGCTGATGATTGCTGCCGCAGGTTACATGAGCTATACATATGGTAGTGAGGAGGAACTTGCGGTCAACAGTCAGGATGTTGTGGAGGATAGTTATGAAATAGCTGAGGAGGAAGCGTTAATTGAGGACGAAATATTTACAGATACTCAGGACCCGGCCCTTGATGCCGATGTCGCAGTGACGAATGAAGAAGAAGCGAGTGCTGAGGCAAGCATTGAAAACCACGGCGAAACAGTTCTGACCGGAACCATTATTGACAATGTGAACTTTGCTGTTGAGATGAAGATGAACAGGGAACAGGTTCGAGCAGAAAATAAAGAGAGTCTTTCGGATATTATTAACAGTGAAGCGCTCTCTGATGCGCAAAAGCAGGATGCGATCGATAAGATGGTTGCACTGACGGATTTGGCAGAGCGAGAAGCTGCGGCAGAGATGCTGCTTTCTGCAAAAGGATTTAGTGATGTGGTAGTGTCGATCAGTTCTGACGGGGCAGGGGCAGATGTTGTGCTTGATATGGGAGAAGTGACAGACGCCAAGCGTGCGCAGGTCGAGGATATTGTCTCAAGAAAAACCAACATTGATGCCAAGAATATCGTGATCACTCCGATTCAGACTGCACAATAGACATAGAGAAGAAATTATACCGGGGCAGCGTTTTATGCAGCCCCGGTTTTTGCAGTGCATTCTTTTCACGGTCTTATTGACAAAAGAGAAAGCTACCGATAAGATAGATACGATAAACATATAGTTTTGGAGGAAACACTGTGGCAGACATAAAAAAAGAAATCGAAAAAAGACGAACATTTGCCATTATTTCCCATCCGGATGCCGGCAAGACGACCTTGACGGAAAAATTTCTTCTCTATGGAGGAGCAATTAATGAGGCCGGATCGGTAAAAGGAAAAGCAACTGCAAAGCATGCGGTATCAGACTGGATGGAAATTGAAAAACAGAGAGGTATTTCTGTCACTTCATCCGTACTACAGTTCCATTATGATAACTATTGCATTAATATTCTGGATACACCGGGACATCAGGACTTCTCGGAGGATACTTATCGAACACTGATGGCTGCTGATTCAGCGGTTATGGTAATTGACGGTTCGAAGGGTGTTGAGGCACAGACAAGAAAGCTGTTTAAGGTCTGCGTGATGCGCCATATTCCGATTTTTACATTCATCAATAAGATGGATCGTGATGCAAATGATACATTTGAATTGCTTGACGATATTGAGAGTGAGCTTGGAATTGCAACCTGTCCGGTTAACTGGCCGATTGGCTCCGGAAAAGGCTTTAAGGGTGTGTATGACCGTAACACGAAGTGCGTGCGTCTTTTCTCCGGCACCTTGAAAGGTACAAAAGAAGGAGAGGAGACCATTATTCCGATTGATTCCGATGAATTAGAACATGTAATCGGTGTAGAATATAAAGAGAAACTGTTGGAGGAAATTGAACTTTTGGATGGCGCAAGTGCTGAATTTGATCAGGAGCAGGTCACGAAGGGAGAGCTTTCACCGGTATTTTTCGGTTCCGCGCTGACGAACTTTGGCGTAGAGACATTTCTGCAGCACTTTTTGCAGATGACTTATGCACCACTTCCACGAAAGGCCAATATTGGTGAAATCAGCCCTTTCTCCGATGATTTCAGCGGATTTGTATTTAAAATACAGGCAAACATGAACAAAAATCATCGCGATCGTGTCGCCTTTATGCGTATTGTGTCCGGTAAATTCGATGCAGGCATGGAAGTATATCATGTTCAGGGCAAAAAGGAGATTAAGCTTTCGCAGCCCCAGCAGATGATGGCACAGGAACGAAAAATTGTGGAAGAGGCTTATGCGGGAGATATTATTGGCCTGTTTGATCCGGGTATCTTTTCGATTGGAGATACGCTGACAACAGCAAAAGATCGTTTTGAATTTGAGGGAATTCCTACCTTTGCGCCGGAGCATTTCGCGCGTGTGCGTCTGGTTGATTCCATGAAGCGAAAGCAATTTGTGAAAGGTGTAACACAGATTGCACAGGAAGGTGCGATTCAGATTTTTCAGGAGTACAAAGGCGGTATGGAAGAGATTATCGTCGGAGTTGTCGGAGTGCTTCAGTTTGATGTTTTGAAGTTCCGGTTGGAAAACGAGTATAATGTTGAGATCCGTCTGGAGAATCTTCCTTACGAGCATATCCGTTGGATTGAAAATAAGGAAGAAGTGGATATGGATGCACTCACCGGAACATCTGATATGAAAAAGATTATGGATATGAAGGGCAATCCGTTATTGTTGTTTATCAATGCATGGAGTGTTGGTATGACGCTTGATCGAAATGAAAATCTTCGATTGAGTGAATTCGGAAGAGAATAACGAACAGATTTCACGAAGGAAAGGAGAAGGTAGTATGGCAGTAATTCAGGTAACAGAAGAAAATTTTGATGAGGTTGTAATGAAGAGTCAGAAACCGGTTTTACTTGATTTTTATGCGGACTGGTGCGGCCCTTGTAAGATGATGGCACCGATCGTTGAGGAAATCAGCGAGGAATATGCTGACCGGTATGTGATTGGCAAGGTCAATGTTGACGAACAACCATCACTGGCACTCAAGTATCAGGTAATGAGCATTCCGATGCTTGTTACAATGAACCTTGGTATGTTTGCCGGAAAGAATGTTGGAGCAATTGGAAAAGCCCAGGTTTTGGAGCTTCTTGAAAATGCTGCAAAGATGCGCGATGCTAGCGTGTAGTCTTGACTGAAAAAAATCAAATTGCTATAATTAGAACACCCGTTACGGGTGTTCTTTTTTCTTTCGAAATCGATGAAAATCCCTGTTGACAATTGATACAATGTGTATTAGTATAATCACAGAGACGAACAAATGTTCTCGAACATTTGTATCATTTTGTGGAGCGTGTACGAGATGTGCTTTACATATGTTTTTTGTAACTATTCAGAACCATGGGAAAATCTATAAAATAGATTCGTTATGCTTGCATATAAGAAGCTATTTTTAGATTTTCAAGGTGGCTCGAATAGAGTCACCGCCCCCAATATGAGCAAAAAGGATGCTTTGAAGAAGCATGAGACCGCAAAGCGGGATTGTTTTGCGAATATTGAGGAGGGGTTCTGAACAGTTAC